>DATFXD010000369.1:0-28848 GCA_035258605.1 Hyphomicrobiaceae bacterium
TTGGCGGGCTGTGCAAGGTCCATCACTCCTGGAAGGAGAGGACCAGTTGCCGGCACCGAGCTATGCTGCCAACCTACTGACCAGGAATGAGTTTCTCGGCGCGTTGCGGCGCGACGGAACGCCGTACCAGTATGCCTGACGGATTCACGTGTTTTGCACGGGAAAGACACACTCCGTCCACTGATGCTCAAGGATTCCGCCGCCTTCGCCCTTCTGGCACTGGTTCTGGCGCTAGGCACGTGCCAGCACCTTCGGAAATTGCGCGCAGCAGAGCGATTTGCAACTGAAGATCGCCGCCGCCACCGAGGCGTGAGATCGACATCCTATCCCCTGGATCCTGCGTTGGGTGTACCGCGAGCTGGCCCGTGCTCACTGCCAAAGTGGCGTCATCGGGCCGGCGCTTGCCGCTTACCTGCGGTCGCTCGTGGCACAAGGGACGAGACGGTTGCCGCGCAATGCTCGAGCTGGTTCCTGCTTTCGGGCGTGATGCCCAGCAGGGCCCGTTACGCCGCCGCCGCGATCTATGGACCGCTATTTGGCCTGTCCGACGCGCAATTGGCATGGCGGGCCATCGGGCGGAACTTTGGCACACGATCTACGCGCCGCATACGAACGCAGTTGGACAACTCGTAAGTGGGCCCGGCGACATTCTTCTGCTGCGCCATAACGCAACTCTACCCCAACAGCCGGGCCGTCCGAGCAGCCGTCGCCAAGCGGACTGCCGAAATCGGCATTGGACTGACCGGTGGCATCGTCCTCTCATCCGGAGTCGATCTGGTTGGCGTTCGGCGCATTGGCGAGCGAACCCACTCATCGGGCGCAACCAGACGCTTCCCAGCGCGGCAGGCTGCGCACGAGGAGTTCGCGCCGGGAGCACCGTTGCCTTTGCTGTGGATCGGCACGGCTGGCGGCGGACAAGCCAGGGCAGTCGGGCTGCCGCCGCCGCGCCACCATGAACGAGAAGGACTGCGGGCCGTGGGTGAGTTGCGTGAGCCCGGCACCGAGTGCCGCGTGCGGACTTTTTTTATGCAAAAACCGCGCTTGCCTAAAGCTCCCCGCACGGAGCGATAATAGGCGAGGCCGACGACCGTGGCAAAACGATGGCATGATGGCATCGCAGAAACGCCCAATTAGGTGCTTAGGCAGAGGCTGAGCATATTAGTTTTCATGTGCCATTCATGTTGCGGCCGCCACTTTGCCCAAGGAGAGGCGTGCGAGAGGAGAGTCCGATGAGACGCTGGATATTGGCGGCGAGCCTGCTTGCTGCCGCGAGTGCTGCCATCCCCGCGGCAAGGGCCGCCGACCTCGATCAGGGGCCGCCCCCTGACCGCTACGGATCGGCCTACGACGATCCTCGTTATGCGGACATTTACCGCCGCCAGGAACCGCCGCCGTATGCCGTGCCGCCGCCGCCTCCGTACGCGGCTCCCGTACCGCGCGAGCGCGTCTACCGGGACGACGATGATGCGGCACCCTACGGGCGACCGCCGCGCTTCTCCTACAGCGACCCCCGTCCCGGCTACGGCGGCGGCTGCGTGCCGCGCGACGTGATCCGCGAGCGCCTGATGCGGCACGGCTGGCACGACTTCCACGATGGAGAGCTGCGCGGAAACGTGGCCGTGGTTCGGGCCCGGCGCCCAAGCGGACGGTTATTCGAACTCTCAATCGAACGCTGCTCTGGTGAGATCGTCAGCGCCTACCCGCTGGAAGGCCGCACCTTTGGGCCGTTTGCCTATGGACCGCGGCTGTGGTGGCAACGGCCCTATTGAGGTCGCCACGACCGGGTGGCCCTCGGCCGTGTTGTTTATGGACCCCAGCGTCGAGCTGGGGTCTTTTGTATTTTATAGCGACGTGTGGGGGCCCGGCGCGGGCTGTTTGCACCAGCCACGGCCTGCTATAGAGCCCCCCAGTTGAAGGCGCCAGGGGTGGAGGGGTGGCATGGATTTGGTGGCACTCGCAAAGAACCCGGTACCGAGCGGGGCCACGACGGGAAAATTCAAGGGTGCGGGCGGCATTAACCTGCGCTTTGCGCGCTGGGCGCCGACCCGCGGCCCCGAGCGCGGCACCATATGCCTGTTCCAAGGTCGTGGCGAATACATCGAAAAGTACTTCGAAGTCATCGCCGACCTGCGTCGTCGCGGCTTTTCCGTCGCCACCATGGATTGGCGTGGCCAAGGCGGTTCCGATCGGCTGCTGCGCAATCGCCGCAAGGGGTACGTGCGTTCCTTCACCGATTATGATCGCGACCTCACTCAATTCATGAAGGAGATCGTACTGCCCACCTGCCCAGCACCCTACATCGCGCTCGCGCATTCGATGGGCGGCAATATCCTGTTGCGCAATGCTGGTTTGCGCGGCTCCCCGTTTCAACGCATGGTGCTCACCTCACCGATGATCGCCATCGCCCGCCAAACGCTAGGGTCGCCACCGGGCGTCGTCCGCGCCTACTGTGAGGTGCTTGGTGCCTTGGGTCTGGGCTGGCTCTACGTGCGCAGCGGCGGCAACGCGGTGCTCGAAGACACACCCTTCGAAAACAATCCGGTGACCTCGGATCGGGAGCGCTATGCGCGCAGCGCCATGGTACTCGAAGCCGCCCCCTGGCTGGGAGTGGGCTCACCCACCGTAGCCTGGCTCAGGGCGGCGCTCCGCTCGATCGCCAAAATCAACGCGCCGGACTATCCCCGACGCGTTGAACTGCCCCTGCTGCTATTTGCGGCCGGAGCCGACACCATCGTCTCGATCGACGCCATCGAGGAGTTTGGTCTCCGCCTGAAGGTGGGCAGCCATCTCCTGATCCCGCAAGCCAAGCACGAACTGCTGCAGGAGGACGACAAGATCCGTGGGCATTTCTGGGCGGTGTTTGACGAGTATCTGGGGGTCACCGCCACGGCCGTCTGAGGTGGCGCGCTTGGCATCAGGGGTCGCCTGCCGCGCGATCGGCCAGTCGGCGCAAGGCCTGACGGTGGGTACGCGCGTCTCCGGCGGCAATGACGCGGCCGCCCTCGAGCGCTGGCTCCCCATTCCAGGTCGTGATCACGCCGCCGGCGTTTTCGATGATCGGGATCAGCGCCATCACATCGTAGGGCTTAAGACCCGCTTCGATCACCAGGTCGACAAAGCCAGCCGCCAGCAGGCAATAGCCATAGCAATCGCCGCCAAATCGCGTCATCAGCACGCGGCTTTTGATGTCGTCGAAACGGCTTTGCTCAGCCGGGCCAAACAGATCGGGATGCGTGGTGGTGAGGACGGCGTCCTCCAGCCTGGCACAGGCTCGTGTCTTGAGGCGCATCGGCCCCCGCCCGGCGTCACGCCGGTGTGCCGTGCGCCCATAGGCCCAAAACCGCTCCCCGGTGAAGGGCTGGTTCATCAAGCCGAGCACGGGCCGGCCGCCGTCGGTCAAGGCGATGAGCGTCCCCCACAGCGGGCTGCCGATGATAAAGGCGCGCGTGCCATCGATGGGATCGAGCACCCAGTGGTAGCGCCCCACACCGGCCGCCGCCTCGAATTCCTCGCCGATGATGCCGTGGTCGGGGTACTTGGCCGCGATCGCCCGGCGCATGAGGCGCTCCGCGGCACGGTCGGCGGCCGTGACCGGATCGAACTGGCCGGCGCCGGCCTTGTTTTGAACGGTGAGACCTCGACGGAAGCGTTGGCGCAGCGCCGCGCCCGAGAGATCGGCAAGCTCATGGGCGAAGGCGATCAAGGTCGCGGGTGCGGGGGCCACGGGTCTTTTCCTTGCTCGTAGGGGTAGAAGCTCAAGCGTTGCCGGACTGCCGCGCCCCGCGTTGCTTTGCAGCCACATAGACCCCGATATCCAGTCACTGTCAGTTGATGAGATTGCACTGCAGCACAGCCGCTCCCATATCATTCTCGGCGCCATGGATGGGTCCGACTCGTCTATGGCGTGCCCACCTTGGGCGTTTCCTCCCTAGACTTGGGCTGCACGGTTGTCCCGCGCGGCCCTTTTTTCTGCCGACCCCGGATCGGGCGCCGAAGCGGCAGCCATGCCGTCATTGGGCTTCTGCAATGCGAAACAAATCCCTTGAACTTTGTGCATCGCACATCTAAATGGGTGGCGAGGCCAACGACTCCGTCGTGGGTCTCATGCCCTCCTTGGGCGTTTCCTCCCTAGACTTGGGCCGCACGTAATGCGCGCGGCCCCTTTTCTTTACCCCAATTCCCTCCACAACTTACGAGTTGGCAGCCGGGCGGTCTGCGAGACCTGCGGCAGGCAGCGCCGAGACTTTTTCCAGACCCCAGCGATCACCCCGCTGTCATATTGCGACGCAGCATCAAACGCCATCACCACTGCTTACGCTGGTCTGGGTATCGGTCGGCCCCCTACTCGGCCGCCGCTCGCCGCTCCAACAGCGCGGGCAGCGCCTGGAACACTTGCGCGGCGACATCGGCCAGCCGGCGCGCGAGCTGTGGGAAGTCCTTGCTCTTGGACAAGGTTGCCTCGTCGAGATAGAGCGCGCGATTGATCTCGAGCTGCAGGCATTGCACCCCATGTGCCGGGTTGCCGTAGTATTCCGTGATGAAGCCACCCGCGTATGGCCGGTTGATCTGCACCTCGTAGCCGCCGGCTTGCAGAATGTCGCGCATGAAGCGGGTGAGCTTGGTATCGCAGGAGGTCCCGAACCGGTCGCCCAGGACGAAATGCGGCCGCGCCCCGATCGGCTGGCCCATGGAGGCGGAGGGCATGGAATGGCAATCGATCAGCACGGCCATGCCGAACTGGCGGCGCGTTGCCTCCAGCAATGCTGCGAGCGCCCCGTGGAACGGACGATAGAGGCGTTCGATGCGCTCAAAGGCAGCCGTGATCGGTAGCCGTTCGCGGTAAATCTCCTCGGTATCGGCCACAATCCGCGCAATGGTGCCGAGCCCACCCATCACCCGCGCCGATTGGGTGTTGGCGAAGTCCGGCAACCGTCCACTGAAAAGTTCCGGGTCGAGCTCGTAAGGCTCACGGTTGACGTCGAGATAAGCCCGGGGAAAACGGGCGGCGAGCAGTGGTGCACCGAGCGCAACCACCCCCTCGAACAGCTCGTCAACGTAGCAGTCCTCGGATTTGCGCAGCGTATGGGGATCGAGCCGCGAGGCCTCCAAAAAGGTTTTGGGATAGATGCGTCCGGAATGGGGGGAGCAAAACACCACCGGTGCCAACTGCGTTGGCGGCGTGAGCAGCGTAAAGGGTGGCGTCAGTTCCGCAAGAATCGAGGCTCGTTCGCTGGCTTGCATGAGGGCTCGGGGGCTCGCGCGATCTATCGTTTTAGCATGCGAATGGGGGTGGTCGATTTGTCAGATGGGGCGAACGGGCCGTGCGAAACACTGAAGCGGCGCCACTTTGCCAATCCCAAGCGGGGCTGTCTATGATTCTCACGGCCCCATCAGAAGACGTAGGTGAATGTCGCGAGGTCGTCTCAGGGCTTTAATGGGGCCAGGCCAAGCTGGCGGCGTGCCAAATTCGCACCGAGCCGCAGCGTCTCTTACCCACACTTCATTGCCCGTTTACCAAATTGACGCCAGATTTGGCCAACAGCGTTGCCAATCGTTAATGTCAGGCGTGGGGATCGATCGCCGGCTTCAACAGGATCACGCAGGCCATCATGAGCGCCAAGCCATCACGCTTGCCAGCAAAGCGCATTCTGCTCGCCGAAGACGACGATTCGATGCGCGGTTTCCTCGAGCGGGCGCTCGCCAAGGCCGGCTATGAGGTGATCGCCTTTGCCAATGGTCGGGAGGCTCACGAGCGCCTAAAGCAGGAGACCTTCACGCTGCTGCTGACGGACATCGTCATGCCGCAGATGGACGGCATCGAGTTGGCCCGCCGCGCCGCCGAGCTCGATCCCGAACTTAAGATCATGTTCATCACCGGCTTCGCCGCAGTGACCTTGAACACCAATCATCCGATGCCGCGCGATGCGCGCGTGCTATCCAAGCCGTTTCACCTCAAAGACCTCGTGCGCGAGATCGACCGCCTGTTGACCTAAAGCCTGCAAGGTCACGCTCACGCCGCCGGGCAGGCTGTCGGGTGCAGTCACGAATGCAGCGAACAAAATCGGCTGGCCCGCGCAAGCCTTTGGCTTGGGCGGCGCTGCCCTACGCCGGATCCCCGGCACGGGCTGCGGCCAGTCAATTCGAGCGCGAGCCCTTGATGGGCTCGGCCGGCGACCGCCCTTGGCGCTCCCGTCGCTCGCGCTCATTCAAGCGATGGATGAGGTCGACCCAGCGTTCCGGGAGCGGTTCCTGCAGGATCGCGTCGTATTGGGCATGCAGTGCCACTTTGATGCGTTCGACGATCGCAGAACGGGGTTGCCGCATGGGCGTCTCTCCCACGGGGTCAGTCGGGGACTCTCCCGTTGATAACGGTAGTCGTTTGGAGCGGTTCCGAACCAAGATGCGGGATTATCGACGGCCGTTGGCGAGCAGGCCGTGGAACCGGGCACGCTAACCGCGCCCACAGCTTAGTGAGACCCCGATCCTGCAAGCGATAGCGCTGCTGTGTCGTCAGTAGGCCTACCCACCTGTCATCACATCACTTGACCTGCCCGAAGCTCGCCATGGGGCCGGATGGGGAGTGGGCCCGCGCGGTGCGCTCGGCCCAGGCAACCGACAGTTTACGGAAGTTCGAGCGCACCCGTCCGAGCGCTGGGGGGCAGACGACCCGAGCGGGCGCCCGCGCCGGCCGAGCAGGTCCCACACTCAGGTTTCCGGCAGGGCCAGCTTCACGGCCCGCCTCGCGGACCGCTGAGGCCTCCGCCTTGCGCCCGTTAGGGTTTGCCGCTATACGCTCCCCTGTTTTTGCCAGGGGGCCGCGGTATCCGGGCGCGTAGCTCAGCGGTAGAGCACTACCTTGACATGGTAGGGGTCACAGGTTCGATCCCTGTCGCGCCCACCAGCCGAAGCCTCCGAAATCACTGGCAAATGTCTCTCCTTGATAGCCTCGACAAGTTCGGTCTCGTCCTCGGACGTGCCCAAAACGTGCCCAGAATTTTCGGGTTTCGGAGCCGGCAGAGCCTTCGACCCCATTTTTGTGAGTAGGCCATCCCCGGTCTCGCGGCCGGTCGTGTCCACCAACGAGCCAGTTCTTGATGGCGTGGAGGAGCTTCTGCGCGACGGCGACGCGCCGGCTCTTGCCGTTGTTGGTGAGCCGCAGGTTGGCGAAGCCGCGCTCGAAATCGAGGGTCGGATTGCGCCAGCGCTGGGCGAGGACGGCTGTCGTAGGCGCAGCCGACGGAGGCCGACCCGTGCTCGACCTGACGCTCACAAAAGAGCAGGCGCAAAGCGTCGTGCCTGTCCTACTCACGACCGCTCCGGCGGATGCCAAGGTCCGCCAGGTCCTGGATCAGATCGCCACCGCGCTTGAGGTGGTGCAGGCCGCCGACGCTGAGGCCGGCGACCACAACACGATCACCATTGAGGTACGGGGATGAAATTCACTGACACCGCCAACTTGCCCGGACGGCGCCCAGGCGGCAACGGCCCAGCGAACCATGCCGAGGTTCGCTGCGCCATCGAACTCAACATCGACCTTCGTGCCCTCGCCTTGGGCAAGCTCGCCGACGGCGCCAAGGCAATCATGACGTTTCGCCACGGCTCCACGCTGGTGTCGCTGGAGGCGCTGACCGACGAGGAGATCCAGCACGCTCTGCCGTGCGACAAGCGCACGCTGACGCGGCCCCAGCTCGCCGCGCTCAAGGCCTACGCCGCCAAGTATGGCGTGCAATGGAGGCGCAAGCTCGCGGACGCCCGGCTGATCGGTCACGACGCCCGCGAGCCCGACGGGCACCAGCTGCGCCAGCTCCGCAACACGCTCGGCCCGAGCTGGCTGGCTTCAAGCTGGAGGCGTGAGCCATGGGGCTGAGCAGATGGTCAGCGCAATCGCGTCAACAAGTTGCTCATTTCGTTCAACCAGCTTTTGTCCTGCCCTTCGCCCCACAATTCCTGCAGCTCCGAGTTGCGGAGAACGCGTTCTAGTGCCTGTCTGGCTAAGGCTACCAGATGCGGGCTGGTCAGAGACTGGCGATGCGCGGCAAAATCATTCTGCAAGCTGTCCAATTTAGACAAGTCACCATCTCTTGCGGCCGCGACAAACTCGGCCGCGGCAACTGCAGCGCTAGCTTCATCAACATCCAAATATGCATCTTCAGCGCTCTCAGCCGCGTGTCTCAGTGCTGCATCCACAGCAGCTGCGCCACCGCGTTTGAAACTGTTTTCCGTCCAATCCAATGCCGAGTCGTTTTCGAAACTACCGTGACCCCATGCGCCCATGCTTTGTCCCTCCATCAGGCGTTAATTACGTCGCCCCAGGCTTCTCGAACACCCGCCAGCGCTCCCTGTTTGCCCGCTTCCAATGCGGGCATTTCACCTTGACCACCAATCGGCTGGCCCCGCTCGTGTAGCCCGATTGCCGCCGTTTGGACACGACGCCCTCGAACCCGCAGCGATTGCTGTAGTCGAACAGGACCTCAACACCTCGACGTGGTGGAACAAGGGCACCCGCGAGCCGCGCTAGAGCCGACCCAGCGCACGCTTGCGCTGGCTTAGTGTCTCGCCCCGCTGGTCCATCGGCTTCCACCACGCGAATTTCACCAGCGCTCGCAGTTGAGTGCAGCAACCAGAAGCTTTCCAGCAAACGCACGGCACCCCATGAATTTAAGAGGTCCCACGCGGGCTGGTAGTTTCCAGCGGTTGCGCAAGTCGTATGAGACAATGAAAGCTAACTACTCCTTTCTTCACACGCGGAGCTTTGCGTGCCGAAGAAAGGCAAGCTGCGAGATCGCATCATCAGGCGGGTGCGCTTGGTGATTGAGATCTGGAACGCCGTGCGGGATTTATGAAAACCCCAGTAGCCCAGTATGGCGTGAACTCGTGGTGCGGCCAGCGTGCGGCCCAGCACCAGGCGCGCCACGCCATGCGAGAAAGGCGCCGCGTCATTCGGCCAGCGCCTCGGCGGTGAGCATGACCGGCGGCTGCCCGCCGAAGGCTGTCAGGACGACGTAGCCACCGGCCTTGAGGGTTTCCAGCTCGGCCGGCGTCAGCTCCCAGGCGCTGGACTATGCGGCGCCCTCGACGCGTATGGCCAGCGGGTTGCACGGCCGTCCCGCTCCTCGTTCCAGCCTCGTGGGGCCGTGAGCACGGTGGTCGTGCCGTTGATGCGTGCGGCTATCATCCGTTGAACCCCGCAACGATCGGGTGACCGATGACGGCGGCGATGAGGTCACGAACTTGCGCTTCCTGATGCCGATGCGCGATCCATTCCTTCGCCCGCGAAAACTTCGGGCCGGTGCCATCCCGGTCTGCGGCGATGCCGAAGCTCTGCAGTTCACCGATGCTCAAGTTTGCTGACGAAGTCAGCGTGACTGTTTGCAAGGCGGCCGACGACGGCTTCGAGCTCGCGGCGGCCGTTGGCGATGACGGGATGGCGATAGATGCGCTTGTCGGTCTTCCGCTGCGAGCATAGGCCGCAAAGCGCGGGGCCGCTTGGGAACACAACCCGCCGCCGGTTGGCACAGAGCCAACGCGTTGCTACGTACGGTTAGGTACCGAGCTTTTTGTTGATGGTACCGGTTTGTCCCGAACTTTGGACTGCAATATCGCAAGACGCTGCTAGCATTATCGGTGCGCACATCGGGAAGCGGTCCGGGCCCCCAACTCCCGGGACTGGCCCGACCCCACTCCACGCCTGCCAGGGGGAATGTGCGCGGCCCGCTCTCGGCACCGAGGCGGGCCTCTTTGCGTTTCGGGCGCCGATCGCCCATTGCACGGCGACGGTGCCGCTGGCAACGATTGCGGGGTCCCCGATAGCGCGCGGAAGTGCGGCCTCGGCCACTTGCTTGCCCGCGCGGCGCCTGATGGCCGGCCCGTCAAGGCGTCGCGGGATGGGTGGGCGAAGATTTTCGGGGTTTTCTGTCCTCTCCGCGCATGCTAAGGCGGTCGCCATCGGCGAGGGTCGCCGTTTGCGATCCTGCCCGCACCCCCCATCCAGCCAGCGGCCGAGAGA
This sequence comes from Hyphomicrobiaceae bacterium, assembly GCA_035258605.1. GTDB lineage: Bacteria > Pseudomonadota > Alphaproteobacteria > Rhizobiales > Hyphomicrobiaceae > AWTP1-13. Next base: position 10,007 of record DATFXD010000369.1, read on the forward strand.
CACAGGGTCATGAAAGTCAGGAATTCCCTCAAGTCATTGCGCGGGCGGCACCGCGCCAATCGGCTGGTACGCCGCAAGGGGCGGGTCTATATCATTAATAAGACCAACCGGCGCTTCAAAGCCCGCCAGGGCTGATCCAGGCCAGCTTTGACGGCGGCGCCGCCGGACGGGTATGCTGCCAACATGCAGTTGACGCGCACGCGCTTTACCCCCGCCGCCCTTGCCATCGTGGCCGCGGTTCTCCTCTTCGTCGGTCGCAGCACCGGCGCGTTGACCCAAAGCCCGCCTCAGCAAACGCCGGCGATACCCGAGCATCCGACCCCTAAGGATCACCCGACCCCTCGCAACAAGGATGGCTCGCCGCCGGCCATGTCGCCGCCCGCGGCGCAGGGCAAGCACGGTTCCGCCGCCTTGCCCAAGACCCCCGAGGAGCGGGAGCGGGCCCTTTCCGACCTCTACGCCCTGCTCGCCACCGCCGACGACGAAGATAGCGCTAAGGCGATTGCAGAAGCCATCGAGCGGATCTGGCTGCACTCCGGGAGTGCCACCATCGACCTGCTGATGGAGCGCTCGATGAAGGCGGTTTCGGACAAGAACCAGGATCTTGCCTTGAAGCTTCTCGACCAGATCGTGGAGCTGGCACCCGACTTCACCGAGGCCTGGAATCGGCGCGCCTACGTGCACTTCCTGCGCAGCGAGATCGAGCTGGCCCTTGGCGATCTGCGGCGCGCGCTGGCGCTTGATCCCAATCACTTCAAGGCGCTGGATGGCCTGGGCCAGATCCTGCGCGAGATCGGCCAGAAGAAGGCAGCGCTGCAGGCCTTCAAGCAGCTGCTCGAGGTGCACCCCTACTGGTCGGGAGCACAACAGGTCGTCGACGAGCTGGAGCGCGAGGTCGAGGGCCAGGGCATCTGATCGACCGCCCTTGCGGCACGCGTCGGCGGTTCACCCCAATGCGCGATTGGCGCCGCCCGCCCGCTGCGCGGGCAGCGGAGAGGACATGGGGCGGCAAGCGCCTCCCGCCGCGGATCCGACCGCCCGCATTTGCCGCCAAGGTGGCAGGCGTGGCGCTCGGGCGGCAGCGCACTGAGGTGTTGACAACTGCGCGCCCACGCGCGCTTGCCGGCACCGAACGCTGGCGACCGGGTGCTTGCCTTGTTAAGCACACGCGTTCCGATTGGTCACCGTGGAGGCGCGGTGCTGAGAATCGACGACTTATCGATCGCGGGCCTGCCGCCGCTCTCGTTCGAAGTGGCACCAGGTCAATGCCTGGCCATCGAGGGACCCTCCGGGTGCGGCAAGACTCGGCTGTTGCGCGCCATCGCCGACCTTGATCCAGCCGATGGCTACGTCTTTCTCGACGGGGTGGAGCGCCAGGAAATCGCCGCACCGCTGTGGCGCCGGCGCGTGCGCTTCATGGCGGCCGAGCCGCATTGGTGGGCGCCAACGGGGCGCGCGCACTTTGCCGCCAGCGCCAAGCTCGACCGCCTGCTCGCGGCGCTTGGCCTCGAGGGGGTCGATCTCGAGCGACCGGTGGCGGAGCTTTCGACCGGCGAACGCCAACGCCTCGCCCTGTTGCGCGCGGTCGCCGACCATCCGTCGGTGTTGCTGCTCGACGAGCCGACCTCGGCGCTGGCCGCCACCAATGCCGCCTTGGTGAGCGAGTTCATCAAGTTCCAGATCCTCGGCGGCCGCATCGTCGTTCTGGTCAGTCACGACCGCTTACAGATCGAGCGCCTCGCCACGGCACGCCTGCAACTGGGCGGCTTGCCCTGGCCGCGCGAGGCCGAAAGTGCGGCAGCATGACGAACGTCGCACTCACCAACAGTGATCTATTGTTGGCGGCGCTCTTCCTCGTCATCAACGGTGCCATCTCGGTGGCGTTCGGGCTGCGCCTCGAACTCGGCCTCGCGATCGCCGCGGCACGCATGGTGGCGCAGCTGGCCGCCATCGGTTTCATCCTGAAGTTCGTGCTGGCGCAGTCCTCGCCGCTGTGGACCGCCGGCATGGCCGTGGCGATGCTGCTCATAGCCGGCTACGAGCTGTTCGAGCGTCAGCAGCGGTGCTTCAAAGGTTGGTGGACGTACGGCCTTGGCAACGCAACGCTGCTGTTCGCCGCGGGCCTCGCTACGCTCTACACCATTGTCATTGTGATCGCGCCGACCCCCTGGTATGCGCCACGCTACCTGTTGCCCGTACTTGGCATGGTGCTCGCCAGCACGCTCACCAGCATCAGCCTGGTGCTGCAAACCGTGACCGATGGCCTCGAGCGCGAAAAGGGGGCGATCGAGGCGCGCTTCGCTCAGGGCGCCACACGCCTTGAGGCGTTCGCGCCGCTTATCCGTCGCGCCCTGCGCACCGCGACGGCGCCCGTGCTCAATGTCATGAGCGTCGCCGGCATGGTCACTTTGCCAGGCATGATGAGCGGCCAGATTGTGGCCGGCGCCGATGCGATCGAGGCCGCCCGCTATCAGATCGTCATGCTGTTTGCCCTGACCGGCGCCGCCGGTCTCGGCGCCATTACCGCGGCGCTGGCCGGAGTATTGCTGTTGAGCGACGACCGCCATCGCCTGCGCCTCGACCGGCTGGCACCGCATCACTAGCCGCCAGCGACGATGGCGCGGCAGTGGCTTCACTCAGCCAAGGCGATCGAGCCACAACTTCATGCCGGCCGAGCCCGGGGCGAGCAGCGCATAGGCCCACAGAAACGCCGAGCCCCAGTTGGCGATCTGGAACCGCAGCCAGGGCATTTCGATGGTGCCGGCGACGATCGGCACGCTCGCCCGCAGCGGTCCCGAGAACCGCCCGAACACGATGGCCCACACGCCCCAGCGCTTGAAGAACATCCGCCCGTTCTCGATCAACTTCGGATGGTTCTTCAGCGGCCACATGGCTTGAATCTGCTCATGATAGTGCAGACCCAACCAATAGGAGAGCCAGTCCCCAAGCGCGGCACCGGTCGCCGCCGCTGCCACGATGGACCAAAAGATGAGTGGGTCGGCAGCCGCGATAATGGCCCCAATGCCAACGAGCATGGCCCAGAACGGCAGAATGAGCGAAACGAAGGCCAGCGACTCGCCGAAGGCAAGGATGAAGACGATCGCCGACGCCCAGTTGGGGTGCGCGCGCACGAACTCCAGCACTGCGTTGCTGATATCCGCTAACCCCATCACTGCCTCCGACGCCGTTCTGGCGTCGGCAAACAAGCGCTGATCGGCCTGAGTTTGTCAACGCGCGCTGCCGTCTCGCCCAGTCCGCGCCCTTTTGCCATTTTCGCCAGCGCCGGCGACGCCCGGCACAATTTGTGCTCGGCTTGCCTTGATGTCGCAGTTTGCGTCCGGTTAATTGGCAATCTCGCAGCGGCGTTGGGGGGAGTTGTGGGCGTTGTTGGTGTCGGCGCGGGACGTCACGCCGCGAAGCGCAGATCGGCCCTGCTGATCTTGTGTGGTGGCAATTTGGCACTGCTAGCGGCGATCGCTGGCAATCTTGGAGCGGTGTTTGACATCGTTGCGCCCCTGACCGGGCACATTGTGGGCGTTGGGGTGGCGGCCAGCCTGGCGCTGCTGACACGGCGCCTCTCCGTCCTCGTCCTTGGCATGCTGATGACACTGCTTGTGCACGCCTGGCTGGGGCTGGCATCACCACCCTGCTGCCAGCCGGCGCACGCCGCGGCGGTGCGCACCACCAGCCTCACCAGCGCAGCGGCAAGCACCGCCGGCCAGGCGCTGTCCCTGCTCACGCTCAACGCCTGGCATGGCCACCGCGATCCTGCGCGGCTGATGGCCTATCTCGCTAACCTCGACGCTGACCTGGTCGTGCTGTCGGAATTCGGGCCAAACAAACGCGCCATGCTTGCGCGTCTCAAACCCAGCCATCCCTACCAGGTCGACTGCGCCCAGCGATGGGCCTGCGCGCTCGCACTCCTCTCGCGCGTCCCGTTCGAGGCTGCTGGCACGGCGCGCATTGCCGACGGCAATTTGGCGTTCGTGTGGGCGCGTCTCGGCGGCGTCACCGTGATTGGCACCCACCTTTACCGGCCAAGTCGGGATCCGTGGCTACACGAACGGCAAATGCGCGCGCTGATCGCCTTCCTCGACCGCATCCCGGGCCCGGTGATCCTCGCCGGCGATCTCAACACCACGCCATGGTCAAAAGCCTACCGCAGCCTGCGGCGGGTGACGGGGCTGGTGCCAGCGAGCACCCTGAGGCCGACCTGGCCGGCCTGGCCGCTGGCGTTGCCGCAGGTGGCACTCGACCACATTTTCGTTTCTCGCGATCTCACCGTGACCGCGGCCGGCACTGGGCCGGCGGTGGGCTCCGATCATCTTCCGATCTGGGCGATCATTGAACGCCCACCATCCTTCGATCGCGCCAGAACCACGGCGCGCAGCCTCGCTCTAGGCCCGGCACCGGCGCTGCGCCATCTCGGCGCCCAGTTCCTTGCTGACCTCGGCAGCGAACAGGGTGGCGCGCGAAATCTGCGCCGGTGACAGCCCGCGCCCGTCCGGGCCACGCAACACCTTGCCGGCGCTGTCGGCCTCGCGCTTGCCATGCGCCAGCTCCTCGCAGCTCAACTCCTTTTTGCGAGTGCGGAAGGCAAACAGGCGTACGCCCGAGGCATGGGCCTGCGGGCTTGCCGGCTGTCTGACCCACTTGCGTTCCTTGTCGGCGATCATGGACTTGAGCACGACCTGACGCTGCTCAACGCACTCGGGCGAATCGTCGAGACATGCGACCCCAATCCTGCCCTCGTCCGGGCCAAACAGCCCCGAGCAGCCCACCGCGACGAGGGCCCATGTAGCAAGCACAGCGATCGCCGTCTGCCGGGGCAGCCGGCCCAAGGATAGCCGCATTGTTTCCTCTTGAGCTTCGCGCACGGAGCCCATAGAAGGCAGGCATGGCAGGGGTGTGGCGGGTCGTCTCGCCAGCTCTCCTCAGTGATTGGTAGAAGATTCGCCGATCCGATTGAATTGGGTTCTCAACCTCACCGAGTAACACGGAGTATCGGCCATGCCGCACGCTGTTCGCATCCACCGCCCCGGCGGCCCGGAGGTGTTGCAATGGGATAGCGTCGACGTTGGCGCTCCGGGACCTGGCCAGGTCCGGCTCAAGCAGCACGCCGTCGGTGTCAACTACATCGACGTTTATCAGCGTTCGGGGCTTTACAAGTTGCAGCTGCCGTTTGTTGCCGGGTCAGAGGGCGCGGGCGAGGTAACCGCGGTCGGCGCCGGCGTCAGCGACTTCAAGGTCGGCGATCGCGGCGCTTACGCTGGCGCGGCGGGCGGCTACGCCGACGAGCGGCTGATGCCAGCCGATCGCCTGGTCAAGCTGCCTGACAGTATCGACTACAAGACCGCCGCCGCCATGATGCTGCAGGGCATGACCGTGCGCTACCTGCTGCGCGAGACCTACAAGGTCGGCAAGGGCACTACCCTCCTGTTCCACGCCGCGGCCGGCGGCGTCGGCCTGATCGCCTGCCAATGGGCGCATCACCTCGGCGCCACCATCATCGGCACCGTGAGCACTGCCGACAAGGCCGAACTCGCCAAGCGGCACGGCTGTACCCACGTCATCAATTACAAGACCGAAGATTTCGTGAAGCGCACCAAGGAGCTGACCAACGGCCAGGGCGTGGATGTCGTCTACGACGCCGTCGGCAAGGACACCTATCCTGGCTCACTCGATTGTTTGAAGCCGCTTGGCCTGTGGGTGAGCTTCGGCAACGCTTCGGGCGCCATCACCAACTTCGACATCCTGCAGCTTTCCGCCAAGGGCTCGCTTTACGCCACCCGTCCCACGCTGGGCACCTACATCGCCAAGCGCGCGGATCTGCTGGCCAACGCCAACGAGCTTTTCGACGTGGTGAGCAAGGGGATCGTGAAGATCAACGTCAATCACACCTATCGCCTCGCCGACGCGGCGCAGGCACACCGCGATTTGGAAGCGCGCAAGACCACCGGCTCGATCGTGCTTCTGCCCTAGCTTGCCGCGGGCGCTGCTACGCGCCCGCTTTCCGCAACGCCAGCCCATTCCAGGAGCATTGCATGGCGCAAAGGCCGATCGAGCTCTACTACTGGCCGACGCCCAACGGGCACAAGATTACCATCTTCTGCGAGGAGGCGGGCGTTCCCTACGAGATCAAGCCCATCAACATCGGCAAGGGTGACCAATTCAAGCCGGAGTTCCTGGCGATCGCCCCCAACAATCGCATGCCGGCGATCATCGATCCCGACGGCCCCGGCGGGCAGCCGATTTCGATGTTCGAGTCGGGGGCAATCCTGCAGTACCTCGGGCGCAAGGCCGGCAAGTTCTATCCGACCACCGACGAACGCGCCCGCGTCGAGGTCGAGCAGTGGCTGTTTTGGCAGATGGCCAATCTCGGCCCGAACTGCGGCCAGGCGCATCACTTCCGCAACTACGCGCCGGACAAACTGCCCTACGCCATCGATCGCTACACCAACGAAGTGAACCGGCTTTACGGCGTCATGGATACGCGGCTCAAGGACCGCGATTTTCTGGCAGGCGCCTATTCGATTGCCGACATGGCGAGCTACCCGTGGGTGCGGCCCTACAAGAACCAGGGCCAGGACCTCGCCGACTTTCCGCACCTTGAAAAGTGGTATCAGCGCTTGCACGACCGACCGGCGGTCGCCAAGGCGGTCAAGATCGGCGAGGAGCTGCGCGCCAACTACAATCTCGCCACCGACCGCGAGGCGCAAGGCATCCTGTTCGGCCAACGCGCCCGTCAGGCGTGAAAGGGTTTGGTAGCGCGCCCACAACCATCGCCCTCACATCCTCGCACCGAACGCCGGGCTCGCCGGATCAGCGGGTCGCCGGCGGCGATGGTAGCCGCCATGGCCGCGAGCGCGTTCGGGGCGCGCGTGCACCAGCGTTGGCCCGCCTCGAGCGATGCCAGCGAGCGAACCAGGCGTCGTGTCAAGGCCGGCGGCAGCCGGCTCAATTGCTGGCGGCGGTGGGCATCGTGCTCCAGATCAGGATCACGCCGTCTTCGCCCGCCGACAGCAGCCGACGCCCGCCGTCGGCAAACGCGACGGCGCGCACCCCTCCGCCATGTCCCCGTAGCACCCGGGCAAAGCGCGTGGCGCGCAGGTCCCACAGCTTGACCAAACCATCGCTGCCGGCGCTTGCCAGCAGCGACCGATCCGGCGGCGCGAAGGCGATCGAGGTCACGCGTCCGGTATGCGCGCGGAACGAGCGCAGCAATCGCGCCGACGCGGTCGACCAAACGCTGATCGAACCCGCCCGGCTGCCACTCGCCACCAGCCGGCCGCCCGGCGCAATTTCAAGCGCGCTCACCCCCGTCGCCGGACCGCGCACACTGTGCCAGAGCGCGTGCTCATCGGTGCGCCAGACCCGAATCACACGGTCGAGCCCGCTCGCCACGAGCAGTGGCCGCGATCTGGCCGCGGCCAACAAATCGGCGGTCCGGTCGGGCCCTTCCGGCGCCAGCGGGGCGGCGTCGTTGATGTCGAACATCGTCAGCGGCGCGGCCGGACTGGCGGCGGCGAACCGATTGGGATCGGCGGTGAAGGCGAGCGCGCTGATGGGCGCATCCTTGAGCTGATAGACCTTGAGCCTTTCGGCGCGCTGCAGGTCCCAGAGCACGATCGTGCCGCCGCGGTGCCCGGTCAGTGCCCGTAAGTCGTCAAGCGCCAGCGCGGTGGCGGGACCCTCCTCGAGCTCAATGCTTTTGATCAGCGCGCCGGAGAGGCTGTCCCAGATCTTGAGCGTGGCATCGGTTCCCGAGGACACGATCCAGTGGCGCGCGTCGTCGCTGGCGAGCGCCGTCACCGCCCCATTGTGAGCGCTCAAGCGTCCGATCTGGCCAAGCTCGGCGGCCTGGCCGGCGACCACGCCGGCGCCACGCCCTTCGCTGGGCGGCAGCTGGCTCTGATAGCTGACCGCCAGCCAGGCGACCAGCAGGCCTGCGGCCAGCCTAAAGATGAGCAGGCGCCAGCGCCGCGACGGCAACCGCCAACGCCGTTGGCGGCGCGGCCGCCGTTCATCGCCGGCGACGGCACTGCCTTTGGGCAGGGCACCCTGCTGGCGACCCGGCAGCGGCCGCTGGGCGACGGGCGGCCTCGCCAGATCGTCGGGCACCCGGCCAAATCCAAACATCCGCCTCGGCGTGGCGGCTGCCACGGCATCGGCGCGCCGCTTGCCGCGCTTGGCGGGCGCGACCGGCTCCGGCTTGGCGCCCGGCGGCGGCTGCGGTCGGCGGTTTTGCAAGGCATCAATGAAATCGAGGAGCTGGCCCTGCGGCTGCGGCGCGTCGGGCGGCAGCGGCACCAGCGTGACCTCGGCATTGCGCGCGCGCACATCGGGCTCGGCACGATCACGCCGCCTTGCCTCGGCGGGCGCGGCGCGTTTGCGGCCCAAGGTGCGCACCAGCGCCAGCCGCAGCCCGAGGCCGCCGCCGCTGCGCTTGGTGTCGGGCCCCAACAGCATGCCGCGCCAGGCGGCGATCGACTGCGGCCGCTCCGTGAGCTCAAGCTTGAGGCCGTCGTCAATCGCTGCCAGAAACGATCCCCGGTAGGAACTGCGCGCCGCCTCGCGCGCGCCGACGTAGTCGTCGGAAACCATGCGCGAGGGCGAATCCGGCGGGCGCTTGCCGGTGATGGCGTGGTAGAGGGTTGCCGCCAGCGCGTAGATGTCGGTCCAAGGTCCCTGCTTGCTGGCGCTGGTGGCGTACTGCTCATAGGGACTGTAGCCCGGCTTCACCAGCGCGCTGACGGTGCGCGAGTGCGCGAGCATCTCGCCGCGTGCCGAGCCGAAATCGATCAGCACCGGCGACCCATCCTTGCGAATGATGATGTTGTCGGGGGCGATGTCGCGGTGCAGGTAATTGCCCTTGTGCACAAACTCGAGCGCGTCGAGCAACGGTGCCAGAATGCGATCGAGCTCCGCCTGCCGCGGTGCGCGCTTGAGGCGTCCGAGCCAGGACTTGAAGCTGCCCCCTTCCTCGAACGAGATCACCATGTAGCCGGTATCGTTGGCGAGGAAGTAGCGATAGACGCTGACAATGTTGGGATGCACAAAGCGCGCCAAGGTCTTGGCCTCGGAGATGAAGCGATCGAGCCCCCAGCGAAAGTCCTCCGCGCACCCCTGCGAGCGTGGCGCCGCGTTGATGGTGCCCAGGCGGGCGGCGAAATCGGCCGGGAAATATTCCTTGATCGTGACCAGGCGACCGAGCGCCAGTTCCTCGGCCAGATAGGTGATGCCGAAACCGCCGGCCCCCAGCACGCGCTTGATTCGGTAGTCGCCGACGAGCTCGGTCCCGTCCGGCAGGGCGAGAAGGTTGCTACTGGACGCCGGCTTGGGTTGCATCGCCTTCCCCATTGCGGCCCTTACGAGCTTGCAGGGGGCGCCCCCGCGACCAGATGTGACCCCGTTTCCGGTGCCGAGTTTCGGCCCCGGCCCCCGCACGCACAACCGACGCCGATAGCATTACAGAGAATAATATGGCGGAACAATGAGGCTCGCCGTCTAGGCCGGGCAAATGTGCAACAGTTGCGGCGTGCGGTCATGGTGCTGCCGGCATAGACTTGCAACGATTGCGCCGATTCGTCCGCCTCGTCAGCCGTGAAGCGTGGGCGTGTGGGTGGGCAAAGCGTTGCGCGTTGCCGTTCGGTGTCGCGTCAGTTTTGGGCCAGGCGGTCCGAGCGGCCACGGTCGTGCGTCCCATCCAACACATGTCCGCGCGAGGGCGGCAGCGCTGGCGTCGCCATAGGGGAGCGAGAAGGCCATGAGGATCCTCCACAAGCGGCTGACTGCGGAGGCGTCGCCTGCCGCCACCACCGCTTCGCTGCCCAACCGCATCCTGGGGAGCCTGCGCGATGCGCTCAACGCCGCCGCCCGCGACACCAACGCCGAGAGCGCCGATCCGCTGGCGGCGGGCTCGCCGCTCACCAAAAGCCCGCCGCCCGAGGCACCCGCGGTCCTGCTGATGCCGGCGCCGCCGACGCCCGAGGCCCTGATCGCCGTCAAGCCCGCCGCGGTCGACATCGAGCTGGCCGAGCCGGCAACGCGGCTGCTGCGGTCGGTGCCACGGGCGTTGCGATCCGCCGACGAGGTCGGCCGCACGCAGGCGGTGCGCGGCAAGCCCAAGGTCAGCCATGCGGCCTTTCACCAGGATCCGGTGGTGGGCTGGCTGGTGGTCGTTGGCGGGCCAGGGCTCGGCGCCTTTCGGCCCATTTATGAGGGCAACAATACGCTGGGGCGGGCACGGGGACAGCGCATTGCCATCGATTTCGGGGATGCGTCCATTTCGGGGGAGGAGCAAGCCTATATCCGCTATGATTCGGTCGACCGCGCCTTCCTGTTCGTTCCCAACCTCGCCAAGACCAACATCGTCTCCATCAACAGCAAAAAGCCAACCGGTGCCGTGCCGCTCCAAGCCATGGATGTGATAACGGTAGGGCATACGCAACTCGCCTTCGTGCCGTTCTGCGGCGAGGAGTTCGATTGGTCGGAACTGACGGACCTCAAGGAGTAGCAGTGGCATTGCATTATGCCGGCTGCGCCAGCCAGGGTGCGCGCAGCTACCAGGAGGATCGGGCGGCCATCCTCACCGGGGCCGGGGAGGAGGTCCCGGTCAGCCAAGGTCGCGCCGGCAGTGCCCCCGAGCTGACCGTCGCCCTTGCCGATGGCATGGGCGGGCACGCCGGCGGCGCGGTGGCGAGCGAAATTGCTTGCCGCGCCTATCTTAAGGCCACGGCGGCGGCCTCGGGCGACCTGCCGGCTCGCCTCGACGCGGCCCTGGCTGAGGCCAACGCCGCCATTGCCGAGCACGTGGCCTCGCATCCCCAGCTCAATGGCATGGGCTGCACGCTGGTCGGCGCCGCCTTTGGCGCCTTTGGCATCGCCTGGGTGAGCGTCGGCGACAGCCCGCTCTATCTGGTGCGCGCCGGCAAAATCGAGCAGCTCAACGAAGATCATTCCTTGGCCCCCGAGATCGACAAGCTGGCGGCCGCCGGCAAGATCAGCCTGGCGGAAGCCCGGGCCGATCCGCGCCGGCATTTCTTGCGCTCGGCCCTGACCGGCAGCGCGCCCGAGCTGATCGATCGGCGGCAGCGGCCGTTGCCGCTTGAGCCCAACGACATCATCGTTGTCGCCAGTGATGGCATCGGCACGCTCACGCCGGAGGAGATTCTGGCAACCGTCGCGGCGCAGCCGTCGGCGGGCGCCGAGGCCATGGCGATGGCGCTGTTGGCCGCCGTCGATGCCAAAGGCGAAGCCTACCAGGATAATACCACCATCGTGGTGGTGAGTGTCGGCACCAGCTGACAGTGGCCGCGGCGGGCTCCGATCGGCGAAGCCTGCGAGCCGCCGGCACCAAGCACGCCCGAGCACCGGCGTTGCCGTCGTGACAGGCTCGCCGTTCGCGGCTACCCTGAGGCTCATGAGCTGCCGCTCTTTTAGCAGGCGAGAAAGAGCGGCCGGGGCCGGCCGGCCGTTGCCACTTGGCGCGGCATTTAACCCCCAGGCCTTGTCGGTCGCGCGAATTGGCGGTTGCGCTCGCGCGGGGAGAAGTCAGATCGCGCGCGGAGCGGAGCATGCGAGCGAAAGTCACGGCGATTGAGACGCTGACCTGTGATGCGGGTTGGCGCAACTACCACTTCGTCAAGCTGACCACCGATGATGGCGTGGTGGGCTGGAGCGAGTTCGACGAGGGCTTCGGGTCGCCGGGCGTGGGCGGCATCATTGAGCGGCTGGCGCCGCGGGTGATCGGACAGGCGGTCGGCGAGCACGAGCGCATCTATAGCGAGCTCTATTGCGTGACGCGGCCGGGATCCGGCGGCGTCGTGGCGCAGGCGCTGGGTGCCATCGAGAATGCCCTGCTGGATGCCAAGGCGAAGACGCTCGGCGTGCCCTGCTACCAATTGCTCGGCGGCAAGATTCGCGACCGCATTCGCGTCTACTGGTCCCACTGTGCCACCTGGCGCATCAATCATCCGAGCTACTACAAGCCCGCCATCCGCGATCTCGACGGCGTCAAGGCGATCGGCAGGGAAGTGCGCGAGCGCGGCTTCGGTGCGCTCAAGACCAATATCTTTTTGTATGAGGCGGGGGGCAAGAACCCGAAAGGCTGGCGCCCGGGCTTCGCCGGCCCGTTCTATCCCGAGCTCAACGTCGACCGTAACCTTCTCAAGAATTTGCGCCTGCATCTGGAAGCCATGCGCGAGGGCACCGGCCCGGACATCGATCTGCTGCTCGACCTCAACTTCAACGCCAAGACCGAAGGTTACCTCAAGATTTTGCGCGAGCTGGCGACGCTCGACATGTTTTGGATTGAGATCGACAGCTTCACCCCGGAGGCGTTGGGCTTGATCCGCCGGCATAGTCCGCATCCGGTCGCGTCCTGCGAAACGCTGCTCGGGCTGCGCGAGTTCATTCCCTATTTCCGTGCCCAGGCGATGGACGTGGCGATCATCGACACCCCCTGGAACGGGGTGTGGCAATCGATCAAGATCGCGGCCCTCGCCGAGGCGCAGGAAGTCAACGTCGCCCCGCACAATTTTTACGGGCATCTCGCCACCATGATGAACGCCCACTTCGCCGCCGCCGTGCCCAACCTGCGCATCATGGAGACCGACATCGACCGTCTGGCTTGGGACGATCAGCTGGTCAGCCATGCGCCGGTCTACGAGGAGGGCTACCTGGTGCTGCCGGATCGACCGGGGTGGGGCACGGAGCCCGACGAGGCCGCGATCCGGGCGCGGCCGCCGAAGCTGCCGGGTGGTCTGATCGGCACCCAACAGAGCGCTCGCTCGACGTGACGTCGATGAGCGGGGCGGTGGGGCGGCGCGGCATCATGATCGGATTGGTCGTGCTGGCCTTGGCAGGCTGCAGCAACGATCCCTATCCCAGCGCTGACGGCAACAAGAAGATCCTGTACACGTCCTTCAGCGAAGCGCCCAAGACGCTCGATCCCGCCGTTGCCTACACCACCGCCTCCCACCTCATCACCGGCAATGTCTACGACACACTGCTCGAATACCACTTCCTCAAACGTCCATACCAGCTGATCGCCGCGCTGGCCGAACGGGTACCGGCGCCGGAGCCGCATGCCGACGGCGGGGTCTCCTACCGCTTCCAGATCCGCGACGGCATCGCCTTTCAGGACGACCCTTGTTTCGCCTTGAGTCAGGGCGCCGGCCGCAGCCGCAAGGTGGTGGCCGCGGATTTTGCCTTCGAGCTTGCCCGGCTTGCCGATCCGGCGGTCAACAGTCCGCTGGCCGGCAGCTTTGCGCCGGTGCTTGGCTTTTCGCAGTTTGCCGAGCGGCTGACGGCGTTGCGCCAAGCCGATGCCGCCGTCGCCAACCTGCCGGCCAACGTGCAGTATGCGCGTGCCGGCGGCATCGCCGGCGTGATCGCGCACGGCGAGCGTGAACTCGAGATCGTGCTCAGCGAGGCCAAGCCGCAGCTGCTCTATTTCTTTGCCATGCCGTTCACCACGCCGGTGCCGTGGGAAGCGGTCGCCTACTACGACGGCCGCGACGGGCGCGAGCATTTTGCCGATCATCCGGTCGGCACCGGCCCCTATCGGCTGGCGAGCTACGACAAACAGTACCGCATGGTGCTTGAGCGCAATGACGCCTGGTACGGCCGACACGCGCTCGATGCGGCGCCGGGCAGCCAATTCCCGGGCGAGATCGACGCCGAAGACATCGCCAGCCGCGCCATCGACGCCGGCTACGCCGGCCGCCGCCTGCCGTTCCTCGAGCGCATCATGTTCGTACGCGAGCGCGAGGACATCCCGCGCTTCAACAAGTTCCTGCAGGGCTACTATGACGAGGGCCACATCGTCAAAGAGAGCTTCGATGCCGTGGTCCAGAACGATAGCCTGTCGCCACAGATGGCCGCGCGCGGCATGCGGCTCGACAAAACTGTGGAACCCAGCATCTTCTATATCGGCTTCAATATGGATGACCCGGTGGTCGGCGCCGCCGCCGGCGAACGCGGCCGCAAGCTGCGCCAGGCGATGAGCCTGGTCATCGATTCCAAGGCCTATCTGGAGCTGTTTCTCAACGCCCGTGGCGTGCCGGCGCAGAGCCCACTGCCGCCCGGGTTGTTCGGCTACGACCGCGACTACCGCAATCCCTACCGTCAGCCCGACCTGGCGCGGGCGCAGAAGCTGATGGCCGAGGCCGGCTATCGCAACGGCATCGACCCAGCCAACGGGGCGCCGCTGAAGCTCAGTTTCGACACGCCCAACACCACCGCCCAGGCCCTGCTGCAGTATCAATTTTACGTCGCCGCCTGGCGTCAACTCGGCCTCGACGTCGAGATCAATGCCTCGACCTACAATCAATTCCAGGCCAAGGTGCGCCGCGGCGCCTATCAACTCTTTACCTGGGGCTGGATTGCCGACTTTCCCGATCCGGAGAACTTCTTCTTCCTGCTCGAATGCAGCAATGCCCAGTCTAAGAGTGGCGGCCCGAACACGGCCAACTTCTGCCAGCCGCAGTTCGATCGCCTATATCAGGAGATGAAGAGCTTGCCCAACGACGCGCACCGCGCCGACCTGATCCGGCGCATGCTCGCCCTGCTTGAGGCCGAGCGGCCCTGGATCGAGCTGTTCCACAACGAGGAGTACGCGCTGAGCCACGCCTGGGTGGTCAATGCCAAGCCGATGGGCCTCTCCTACCCGACCTACAAATACATGGACGTGAAGCCGGAGCTCAGGGCGCAGCTGCAGGCCGAGTGGAACGTGCCGCTGCGCTGGCCGCTGTATCTGGCGCTGATCTTGATGGTCGCCGTGACCCTGCCGGCCGTGCGCACCTTCTACCGGGAGCGGCAGTGATGGCCGCCTATCTGATCCGCCGCCTCGGCTACGGCCTCATGACCGTGCTCGGTGTGCTGCTGTTGCTGTTTGTGCTGTTCTTCACCGTCACCGATCCCGACGACATCGCCCGCAAGGCGGTGGGCGAACGCGCCCGCCCCGAGGTCTACGCGCAATGGAAGAAGAACCATGGCTACGACCGGCCGCTGCTCGTCAATCGCGCCTACGCCGCCTCCGATCGGCGGCGCTATACCGACACCTTGCTGTTCGACCACTACCGACGCATGCTCAGCTTCGATTTCGGCAACAGCGACGCCGACGACTCCTCGATTTCCCGCCGCCTCAAGGAGGGCATGGGACCAAGCCTCAGCCTGACCGTGCCGCTGTTCGTGTTCGGCTTGGTGCTCGGCGTGCTGCTGGCGCTGTTCGTGGCCTTCTTTCGCGAGACCTACATCGATCGCGCCGCGCTGGTGGTTTGCATGCTGACCATGAGCATCGCCGGTCTGCTCTACATCATCTCGGGGCAGTATCTGATCGGCATGCTGTTGAAGTGGTTCCCGATCTCGGGGTTCGCTTTCGAACCCTGGTTGGCAGCGCGCTTTCTTGCCCTGCCGCTGCTGGTCGGTATCGTCTCCGGCATGGGCGCCGATGTCAGGCTCTACCGCACCATTTTCGTCGAGGAGATCAATCGCGACTACGTCCGCACCGCCAGGGCCAAGGGCTGCGGCGAGGCGCGGGTGATGCTGGCGCACGTGCTGCGCAACGCCCTCATTCCGATCCTGACCAACATCGTCATCACCATCCCGTTCCTGTTCACCGGTGCGCTGTTGCTGGAATCGTTCTTCGGCATCCCCGGCCTCGGCTCGCTCACGGTCGAGGCGATCCACGGCAACGACTTCTCGACCTTGCGCACCATGGTCTATCTCGGCGCGCTGTTGTTCATCGCCGGTCAGATCCTGACCGACATTAGCTACGCGCTCGCCGATCCGCGCGTGCGTCTCAGTTGAAGGGCTCTGTCGCGTGTCCTCGCTCTCAAACGCGGTGGTGGTTTGCCTCCTGATCGGCGCGGCTTGGTTGCTGCGCCATCTATGGCACGATCGGTATTGGCGCGAGAGCGGCCTGCAACTGTGGCGCCGTCGCCCGCTCGCCCTCATCACCTTGGCGGTGTTTCTCGGCATCGGCCTGATGGATTCGATCGGCTGGGTCGGTGGTGGCGGCGGCGAGGATGACGAGGTCGCGGCGCTGCGCTCGCGCACGCTGATCGACCGGCTGTTCCAGCCCGAGCGCTTCACCGAAGCCAGCTACTCGGCGCCGCTGGCCGCGGTCAGCTTCTACGGCGGCCAACCTTTGAAGTACCCCGGCAGCCACCTGCTCGGCACCGACATCCTCGGCCGCGATGTCGTCTATCGGGCGCTGAAGGGCATTCGCGTGGCGCTGCTGATCGGCGGCTTCACCAGCCTGATCGTCATCCCGATTGCGCTTTTGTTCGGCGTCTCGGCCGGCTATTTCGGCAAGCGCATCGACGATGCCGTGTTCTTCGTCATGACGGTGCTGGCATCGGTGCCATCGCTGCTGCTGCTGATTGCGCTGGTGATGGTGATGGGCCGCGGCACCGTGCAGGTGTGCATCGCGCTCGGCATCACCGGCTGGGTACACTTTTGCCGCATCGCGCGCGGCGAAACCCTGAAGTTGCGCGAGGCCGAATTCGTGGATGCCGCGCGCGCGCTCGGCGTTTCCGACCGTCGCATCATTTGGCGTCACATCCTGCCCAACATCGCGCATCTCATCATCATCACCTTCGCGCTGTCGTTCACCGGTCTGGTGTTGGCGGAGACCATCCTCTCCTATCTCGGCATCGGCGTCGACGGCAGCTGGGGACAGATGATCGATCAGGCCCGCAACGAGCTGTCGCGCACCCCGATCGTGTGGTGGAACCTGACCGGCGCCTCGGTCGGTCTGTTCGCACTGGTGCTTGCGGTCAACATGATCGCCGATGCCCTGCGCGACATCATCGACCCGCGCACGCGGCGGGAGGGGCAATGAGCGCGCCGCTGCTTTCGCTCCAGAACCTGGTGTTGAGTTTCCCCGCCGAGTCGGGGCGGACCGCGGTCGTCGACAAGGTCAGCTTAGAGATCGCCCGCGGCGAGACCTTGGCGCTGGTTGGCGAATCCGGCTGCGGCAAATCCTTGACCGCGTTGGCGATCATGCGGCTGTTGCCGAAGCCCGGGCGCATCGAACCACCAAGCCGCATCGAGTTCGATGGCCGCAATCTGATCGAGCTGCCGGTGCCGGAGATGCGCGCCATTCGCGGCGGTGCCATTGGCATGATTTTCCAGGAACCCATGACCAGCCTCAACCCGGTCACTGCGGTCGGCCGGCAGGTGCTGGAGGCGGTGCTGCTGCACCAACCGCTGCCGCGCTCCGCCGCACACGAGCGCGTTATCGAGCTGTTGCAGATGGTCGGCATCCCCGATCCGCGGCAGCGGTTTTATGCCTATCCGCACCAGCTGTCCGGAGGTCTCAAGCAGCGCGTGATGATCGCCATGGCGATGGCCATGCGGCCGCGGCTGCTGATTGCCGATGAGCCAACCACGGCGCTCGACGCGACGATCCGGGCGCAGATCCTGGAGTTGTTGCGCCAGCTGTCCGCCACCACCGGCACCGCGGTGCTGCTGATCACGCACGACTTTGGCGTGGTCAACGAAATTGCCGACCGCGTCGCCGTCATGTACGCCGGCATGATCGTCGAGGAAGGCAGCCGCCGCGAACTGTTGGGCCAGCCGCGCCATCCCTATGCGCAAGGCCTGATCAAGTCGGTGCCGCGGCCGGCGGCGCGCGGCGGCAAGCTCGAGGAAATCAAGGGGGTGGTGCCGCGCCCCGGGCGCTGGCCGCCAGGTTGTCGCTTTGCGCCACGCTGTCCCTACGCCTTCGACCGCTGCGAGACGGAACTGCCGCAGCGGACCGCGGTATCGCCGACGCAGGGCGTCTGGTGTCACCTCGTCGAATACGAGGTCCACGCATGACCATCTTGAGCGCCGAGGCGCTGCTTGAGGTACGCGGCCTGCGCACCTCGTTCCCCATCCGCTCCGGCGTGCTGCGCCGGGTCGCGGGCGAGGTGCGGGCGGTCGACGGCGTCGATCTCACCATCTACCCCGGCGAGACGCTGGCCTTGGTCGGCGAATCGGGCTGCGGCAAGACCACGGTCGGGCGCTCGCTGCTGCGGCTGATCGAGCCAAGCGGCGGCAATATCTGGTTTGACGGCGTCAATCTTACCCGCCTGGCGCCGGCCGCCTTCAATGCCTACCGCCAGAAGCTGCAAATCGTCATGCAGGATCCCGGCGCCGCGCTCGATCCGCGCCTGACCGTGCGCGATGCCATCGCCGAGGGCATGGAGGCGTTCGGCATCGGCGCCAGCGCCGAGGCACGCACGCAGCGGGTCGCCGATCTGATGCGCCGCGTCAGCCTCGATCCGGAGCTGATGTGGCGCTATCCGCACGAGTTCTCGGGCGGCCAGCGCCAGCGCATCTGCATCGCCCGCGCGCTCGCCGTCGATCCGGTTCTGCTGATCTGCGACGAGGCCACCTCGGCGCTCGATGTGTCGATCCAGGCGCAAATTTTGAACCTGCTTGGTGAGCTCAAGGCCGAGCGCCGCCTGACCTACCTGTTCATCACCCACGATCTCGGGGTGGTGCGCTACTTCGCCGACCGCGTCGCGGTCATGTACCTGGGCCGCATCGTCGAACTCGGACGCACCGAGCGCGTGTTTGCCAATCCCCTGCACCCCTACACCAAGGCGCTGTTGGCCTCGCTGCCATCGCTCGACCCGGAGCGGCGCGGGGTGCGACCGCTGGCAATCGGCGACGTGCCGTCGCCGGCGCGGCCGCCACCGGGGTGCCACTTCCACCCGCGCTGCCCGGTGCGGATCGATGCCTGCTCCCGGCTCGATCCGCCGGTGGTGGCGTTGCCCGACGGCCTGTCGCGTTGCCTGTTGACGCTCGAGGCCGCTCCGGGGTCGCAAGCCGCCGGCGGCGCCCCC
>DATFXD010000370.1:0-3376 GCA_035258605.1 Hyphomicrobiaceae bacterium
TGTACCGGGGTGCCCCGACTTGGCCTGCTGCACCGCATCGATGGAGAGCGTGCGGATGGTGTTGATCGCGAGCTGATCGAGCTCTGCATTGGTCATGTCGGTTTGACCTCCGTTCGCCCCCCATTCGTTCACCTGCGATGACCCGCGCGCGTATTAGGAGCCGGCGTGCTTCTCGAGATGGCCACCGAACCCGTAACGCATCGCCGAAAGCAGCTTGTCCGCAAACTCCGCCTCGCCCCGTGAGCTGAACCGCTGGTAGAGCGCCGAGGACAGCACATGAACCGGCACGCCTTCGTCGATCGCCGCTTTGATCGTCCAGCGGCCCTCGCCGGAGTCCGACACGCGCCCGGCGAACTTCGACAGCTGGGGGTCCTGCAGCAGGGCGGCAGCGGAAAGATCGAGCAGCCAGGACGTGATCACGCTGCCGCGCCGCCAGACCTCGGCGATATCCGGCAGGTTGAGATCGTACTCGTAATGCTCGCGATCGCGCAGCGGGGTGGTCTCGGCGTCGACGACGCTTTGCTTTTTGCCGACATTGGCGGCCTTGAGAACCGCCAGTCCCTCCGCGTAGGCGGCCATCAGCCCGTATTCGATGCCGTTGTGCACCATCTTCACGAAATGGCCGGCGCCGCTTGGACCGCAATGCAGGTAACCCTGTTCGGATGATCCGCCTGCCGCCTCGCGTCCCGGCGTGCGTGGAAGATCGCCGCGGCCCGGTGCCAGCGTGGCGAAGATCGGGTCGAGGTGCTTGACCGCGTGGGTCTCACCACCGATCATCATGCAGTAGCCACGCTCCAATCCCCAGACCCCGCCGCTGGTGCCGACGTCGACATAGTGAATGCGGTCGCGGCGCAGCTCTTTCGCGCGCCGGATGTCGTCGATGTAGTAGGAGTTGCCGCCGTCGATCAGAATGTCGCCATGCTCAAGATGCGGCAGCAGCCCTGAGATGGTCTCTTCGACGGCGCCCACCGGCACCATCAGCCAGACCGCGCGCGGCTTGGCCAAGGCGGCGGCGAGCTCCGCTGGGGAGGCAGTGCCGACGGCACCTTCCTTCACCAACTCGGCGATGGGTTTTGCCGTTTTGTTGAACACGACGCACTGATGGCCGCCGCGCAAGAGGCGCCGCGTCATGTTGGCGCCCATGCGGCCCAGACCGATCATGCCCAATTGCATCGGTTAGCCTCCATGTGATGTCGCGTCCCGACCCAGCTGCGTCAGGCCGACCCCTTGAGCTTGCGATAGCGCCGGATCAGCTGATTGGTGGAGCTGTCGTGGTCGAGCTCGGGAGCCTTGGCACTCTCGAGCTCGGGGATGATGCGCTGGGCCAACGCCTTGCCCAGCTCCACGCCCCACTGGTCGAAGGAATCGATGCGCCAGATCGTGCCCTGGGTGAACACACTGTGCTCGTAGAGCGCGACCAGCTTGCCGAGTGCCGCCGGTGTCAGGGCCTCCAGCAGCAGGGTGTTCGACGGGCGATTGCCTTCAAACAACCGATGCGGAAGCAGCCAATCCGGGGTGCCCTCCGCCTTGACCTGATCGGCGGTCTTGCCGAACGCCAGCGCCTCGGTCTGCGCGAAGACATTGGCAAGCAGCATGTCGTGATGCCGGCCGAGCGGGTTCAGGGTGCGCGCGAAAACGATGAAATCGCACGGGATCAGGCGGGTGCCCTGGTGGATCAACTGATAGAAGGAGTGCTGGCCGTTGGTCCCCGGCTCGCCCCAGTAGATCGGCCCGGTGTCGTAGTCGACGCGGGCACCGTCGAGGGTGACGTGCTTGCCGTTGCTCTCCATTGTCAGCTGCTGAAGATAGGCTGGGAACCGCTTCAGGTACTGCTCGTAGGGCAGCACGGCAACGGTCTGCGCGCCAAAGAAGTTGTTGTACCAGACCGCCAACAGCGCCATCAGCACCGGCAGATTGCGTTCGAACGGCGCCGAACGAAAATGCTCATCCATGTCATGGAAGCCACCGAGCATGGCGCGGAAATTGGCTGGCCCGATCGCCAGCATGGTCGAAAGACCGATCGCCGAATCCATGGAATAGCGCCCACCGACCCAGTCCCAGAAGCCGAACATGTTGGCGGTGTCGATGCCGAACTGCGCCACCTCCCGGGCATTGGTCGAGACCGCCACGAAATGCTTGGCGATAGCCCGCTCGTCTGCGTTGCTGCCGGCCAGCAGCCAGCTTCGCGCAGTGTGAGCGTTGGTCATGGTTTCCAAGGTGGTGAACGTCTTGGAGGACACGATGAATAGTGTCTCGGCGGGATCGAGATCGCGGACGGCCTCGGCGAAATCCGTACCGTCGACATTGGATACGAAGCGGAAGGTCATGGCGCGATCGCTGTAGTGCCGCAGCGCTTCGTAGGCCATCACCGGACCCAGATCCGAGCCGCCGATACCGATGTTGACGACGTTGGAAATGCGCTTGCCGGTGTGGCCGGTCCAGGCGCCGCCGCGCACCCGATCGGCAAACTCCGCCATCTGGTCGAGAACTGCATGAACCTCCGGCACGACATTGCGCCCGTCGTGCATGATCGAGGCCCCACGCGGGGCGCGCAGCGCCACGTGCAGCACCGCGCGCTTCTCAGTGATGTTGATTTGATCGCCCCGGAACATGGCCTCGATGCGCTCGCGCACGCCGGCCTCCTGCGCGAGCCGGATCAGCAGGCCGAGGGTCTCCTCGGTAATGCGGTTCTTGGAATAATCAAGGTAGATGCCGGCAGCCTCTGCCACCAGCCTCTCGCCGCGCTCAGGCTGCTGCGCGAACAGCTGGCGCAAGTGCAAGCTCGCTACGCTCTGGTAATGCCTCTTGAGTGCGCTCCAAGCCGGGAGGCTAGACAAGGTTGGGGTCTCCCGGGAGTGTTCGGCAACGGACCCCACTGCGCGCTTGCGCCGGCGCGAGGTTACAGCCATCTGTGTCAGCTCGCCTTTCGGATCGCGGTGCTCTTGCCTTCGATGCACGACATCAGGTCGTTCCAAGATTTTACGAAAGACGCAGCGCCTTCGTTTTGCAGCTGGGTGGCAAGCGCATCGACGTCGATGCCGGCTTTGGCAAAGCTCGCCAGCACCGATTGGCTGTCGCCGCCGTCGACCGCCAGCACCGTGCCAGGCTTGCCGTGGTCGCTGACGGCCTTGAGGGTGCCCTCCGGCATGGTGTTGACCGTGAATGGCGCGGCGAGCGCGTCGACATAGAGCGTGTCGGATGCTTTCGGGTCCTTGCTGCCGGTACTGGCCCACAGCAGCCGCTGGGCACGTGCACCGGCATTGGCGGCGCGCTGGAAGCGGGGCGAACTGATGAGCTCGCGATAGGCCCGATAGGTGCGTTGGGCGACGGCGATGCCGAGCCGATTGCTGAGCTCGCTCGGGACCTTGCCGCTGAC
>DATFXD010000371.1:0-8019 GCA_035258605.1 Hyphomicrobiaceae bacterium
ATTCAGCCGCTGCAGTCAGGAGCAAATTGTCAACGCCTATGACAACACCCTCGTCTATACGGACCATGTGTTGGGTGAGCTGATCGCGCTGCTTGAGGAGGAGGATCGGCAGGGCAGGCCGACGGCGATGATATACTTGTCGGACCACGGGGAATCGCTTGGCGAGGCCAATCTCTATCTGCATGGCATGCCCTACGTGCTCGCCCCCGACCAGCAAAAACACGTGCCGATGCTGCTGTGGCTGTCACCCAGCTACCAACAGGTGTTCGCGGTTGATACCGCCTGCCTGGCTGCCAGGACGGAGCGACCGGTGAGCCACGACAACCTGTTTCATTCCGTGCTTGGCCTATTGGACATCAAGACCAAGCTCTATGATGCCA
The DNA here is from genome assembly GCA_035258605.1 of Hyphomicrobiaceae bacterium. GTDB lineage: Bacteria > Pseudomonadota > Alphaproteobacteria > Rhizobiales > Hyphomicrobiaceae > AWTP1-13. The sequence goes on from DATFXD010000371.1 coordinate 381, forward strand.
AGCTTGATATCTTCGCGGGTTGCCGGCGCAGTTCCGACTGACCGGCTATGCCGGGTTGGCGGCATTGGCCTTGCCGCGCGCCGGTCACCTGAGCGCGGGTCGCGGCTGGTGCCGGGCACGCTCGCCGCAGGGAGGGGCAAATGCACAATTTCGCGGGAAAGCTCGCCGTCGTCACCGGTGGCGGCAGCGGCATCGGGCGCGAGTTGGTGCGCCAGCTTGCGGTCCAGGGCTGCAACGTCGCGCTGTGCGATGTCTCGGCTCGGTCCATGGCGCAGACGCGGGCGCTGTGTGAGGCTGCGGGCATGCCGCCACAGACGCGGCTGACGACGCACCTGGCCGATGTCTCCGATGAGGCGCAGGTGCTCCGCTTCCGCGATGCCGCCCTCAGCGAGCAGAATACCGCCCGGGTCCATTTGTTGTTCAACAATGCCGGCATCGGCGGCGGCGGCAGTCTGTTCAGCGATAGTCGTAAGCAATGGGAGAAGACCTTCGCTGTGTGCTGGGGCGGGGTCTATTTCTGTACCCGGGCGTTCTTGCCGATGCTGGTGGCGGCCGAGGCAGCGCACATCGTCAATACCAGCAGCGTCAATGGCTTCTGGGCATCACTGGGGCCGGATGTCCCACATACCGCCTATTGTGCCGCCAAGTTCGCCGTCAAGGGCTTTACCGAGGCGCTGATCAGCGACCTGCGGCTCAACGCACCGCACGTCAAATGCTCGGTTGTCATGCCCGGTCACATCGGCACCGGCATCGTCGCCAACTCGCGTCGGGTTCACTATGGCACCGACTCCGACAGCATGGGCCCAGAACAGCTGGCCGACCTGCGTCGGCGCCTTGCTGCGAGCGGTCGCGATCTGTCGCAAATCTCAGATGCCCAGCTTGAAGCGTTGGCGATCGAGCGGGCGCGCCAATTCCAGGACACCGCTCCGACCACGGCCGCGGAGGCAGCGACCATCATTCTCGACGGGGTCAGGCGCGGGCGCTGGCGCATTCTGGTTGGCGAGGATGCACATTCCATCGATCAACTCGTGCGCCAGACCCCCGAGGACGCCTACGAAGCGGATTTTTTTGCGACCATCGTGACCAAAATCGGGTGGCGGGTTGGCCGCTGATTTGCCGGCGCAAAGCCGCGGCACGGGCCCGCCCCCCGCTTTTTGTTAGAACAAGTGCACCGCGTGCGGGGCAAACAGGCCAATGGCGGTGAAGATGAGGCCAAGGCCGCCGAGCCCAAGCGCCAGCCAGGTGAGAAGCAGCATGCCAGTGATCACCGTCGCCGACGCCAGCACAATCCCGATTTGGAAGGCGGCGGAGGCGATCTCGTAATGGTGGTATTTAGCCAGTGCGGTGTCGCGCTTCTTTTCCGCTTCCTTGGCGCGTTCGGCCAGCTCGACGGTGCCTTCACGAACCTCCGGCTCGGATCGATAGCGCGCCGCCGTTTTCTGCCAGCTGTCGATCTGTTTGGTTGCCGCCGCCTGGGCCGCCTCGGGAGCGGCGGCGGCGCTGACCGCCATGCCCTCAGCGGCGGTCAGCACGACGGTGCGACGCACGTTCTTTGCCTGGAAGAACGCCCACAGGTTTGAGGCTTCGATGTTGTAGCTGAGCGCCCCCGTTTGCGCGCTCTTGCCCAAGGTTTCCGAGAGCGAAAGAAACAGCGCCATCACCCCGATCAGCAAGGCGATCTTTTTGTTGAAGTGGTCGAAAAAGTTGCCGTGACCGGCGTGCTGATCGCCGTGTTTGATCTCGTGTTCGACCTCGTGCTGCACTGCGTGCACGCCATGTGACATGACACCTTCCCTTCGTTGCAAGCGCCCAATGACCGTTCTCCCGCCGCCGGCACAACGGCATATACAGCATCCTGCGCGCCGCGGCAGCGGCCCGGGCCGGGTAGCCCGGGCACCTGGGCTCGGAACATGACGTTGGCGACATCAGCTGGCAATGCGTGCTAGAAATTGTGGCGATTGCTCGCCGTAACCTCGGAGCAAGCGATGGATATCCTCACCGAGCAACCGACCTTCGAACGAGCGCAATCGGAGTCGGCCATCATCGCCGCCAGCGTCTATGCCGGCGGCCGGCGGGTCGCCGACATCGGCATCGAGGACGCCGGGAAGTGGTCGAAAAAGGCCGGCCACGTCGTATGGATCGGGCTGTGGGAACCGGACCAGGCGCTGTTGGCGCGCGTCCAGGCGCAGCTGGGCCTTCACTACTTGGCGATCGAGGATGCGGGCAATGCGCACCAGCGCCCAAAAATCGAACAATACGGCGATGCGCTGTTTATCGTCGCCCGCACCGCCCAGATCGTGCGCGGCAAGATTGCATTCGGTGAGACCCACTTGTTCGTCGGTCGCGGCTATGTCGTGTCCGTGCGCCATGGCGCGTCGACCTCCTACCGCGCCGTGCGTGCGCGATGCGAGTCATGCCCATCCACGCTATCGCATGGCGAAGACTATATCCTCTACGCCATCCTCGACTTTATCGTCGACAACTACATGCCGGTGGTCGAGGCCGTGCAGCGCGAGGCCGACATCATTGAAGACCAGGTGTTCACCAGTCCACTTTCCACGACCGAGGTGCAGCGCCTCTACACGCTGCGGCGGGAATTGCTGCAGTTGCGCAATGCGGTAGCGCCGCTGGCGGAGGTCTGTCGCAGGCTCGAGCATGCGGACGTGATGCCGATCGACAAAGAGATGCAACCCCTGTTTCGTGATGTGACCGACCATGTCAACCGCGTCAAGGAAGAGGTGGACGCGCTGCGCGAGGTGCTGGCGTTCACGTTTGAAGCCAGCCTCATGGTTGGCCAGGCGCAGCAGACCGAAATCACCCGCCGGCTCGCGGCCTGGGCAGCGATGCTGGCGGTCCCAACGGCGATCGCCGGCATCTACGGCATGAATTTCGAGTACATGCCCGAGCTCAAATGGCGCTACGGCTACTTTATTGTGCTGGGTGTGATCGGGCTGATCTGCGCCGCTCTGTTCTGGCGGCTGCGCCGCGACAAGTGGCTCTGACCCTCACCGGCCTCGCCGGCTGCGGGGACAAACCGGACTTTGGCCGCGGACGCGTCAGGGCGAGTGCGGCTGCGCGGGTTCCGGCAGCCAGGACTTTTTCATGACTTGCTGGGCAAGAGACCTGTCGACGTGCGGCATCACCAGTTGCTGAAATGCAAAGGCAACTTGATTGTATTCCCGCTTGCAACCGACCGCGCGCGCATTTGGAAGATACGTCTCGACGTCGGCAAACGTTTTGGGATCGGCGCCGTAGGCCACGCACAACAGATTGAAGAAGCGCTGGGCCGGCACGCCATGCGCGTCGGAGAATGCCTTCAACGGAATGATCAAGGTCGAGTTCTGCACCGCGTTGTGATAGGAGAACGCGGCCCCGGCAACCAGCCGGCGCGCCTCGTCCTTGCCGAACTGCAGCATCAGATAGGTGGAAAACTGATCGGCCACATCTTCGGCATTGCCAAAGCTCGGGATGTTCAGCAAGTCAAATACCGCGTGCCCAAACTCGTGGGCAACGACGTAGAAGAACTGGCCGATCACGGCGTCGGCCGGCGTCACTCCGACGGGCGTCGCCTCGTTGGGCACATTCTTTCGAATTTCGTCCAGATACTCGTAGCAAAGGGTAATCGAGGGGCGCTGATACCAGGCATTGGCGCGGCCATCGCAGCCGACCGTCTTGAGGGTGAGATCGGTGGGCAGCCGAAATGGACCGAAGATTTCCTGCAACTTCTCCAGCGCGCGACGCTGCTTCAGCATCTCGTAGAGCGGTAGCAGCGCGGCGTTGGCGGGTGTTTCATACTGGATCAGAATGCGCTGCGGCTGCGCCTCTGCGGCTTGCGCCTCTGCGGCTTGCGCCGTGGCACCCTGTGCTAACAGCATCGCCGCTGCCAACAGCAAGACCTTCTTGCCCATGGACACCTCGTACCGGCACCCCTCCTCACCGCCGGCTAACGGCGGTGAGGAGAGTGCTAATTCCCGCGTGCTTCGAGAGGATCGCCGCTGGCGGCGGGTGCGCTCGTCGCCAACACCCGCGCGCGCAAACGGTAGCCCCGCCCGCGTCTATTCGGAGGCGGGCGTGCCATCCACCAGATAGAGTTTGCCACCGGAGCGGTAGATGATGGCGCCGTTGGCGACTTCATGGGCGCCCTTACCGAGGGCGTCGGCGCTCGGGGTCGCTTTAGGCTTGCCCATGTGCAGCTTGAAGGTCGACTTGTCGACATAGACGCCCTCGTTGTTGCCGAGTTCGGCAACGGCGGCGGTGTCGGCCTTCATGTACTGCGGCATGCCCAGCTGCGAGCCCGGACCCGACATGCCGAACTCGGCGATGGCAAGCCCGGAGGCGCCGAGTGAAAACCCAATCGCCGCCCCACCAAGCATAAGCAAGGTCGATCGTGCAAGTGACATCAGCATTCTCCTCAGAAAACTCAAGTGCTCGTGCGTAGGCTGAGTATGGGGCGCCTTTTTTTGCTGGGCCGAAATCCGCGCAATCACTGATGTCCGTCAAGGGTAAGTCCTGAGCGCCAGCGCTGAGGATTCACCACCGGCGGCGCCCCGATGCGGTTGGCCGCCGAGGGGCGCGGGCGCAGCCTGCCGCCGCCGCGCCGACCCCCATGTTTCCCTTAAATATCTTGACTATGCATCTCTAGAATAGGCGCCGCGCCAGGGGCCCTGGTGTGGGGGCGGCGGCTTTGTGGCCCCGTTGCGCCGGGATCGGTCGAAGGCTCCCCACAACAGGGTGCCATGCAGACATTCCCCTGCTATGGTGGCGCGGGCATCCAGGCATGCTCGCGCGCCAGCTCTCGATCGCCGGGTGCTGCGCTTCACTGTTGCTGCGGAAACGGAGGAACCCATGCTGCGAGGCGTCTTGCGGACTATGTGGCTTAGCGGACTGCTGCTGGCTCTCGTGCACGCCACGGCCGGCGCCCAGGACAAGCCCGTGCGCGTGCGTGGAACCATCGAGCGCGTCGACGGCAACGTGTATGTGGTGAAGTCTCGCAGCGGTGGCGAGCAGAAGATCAAGCTGGTCGACAACGCGCCGGTGGTAGCCGTGGTCAAGTCTGCCTTGGCCGATGTCAAGCCCGGGTCCTACGTCGGTATCGCCAGCATGCCGCAACCCGACGGCGGCCAGAAGGCCCTCGAGGTGCTCATTTTTCCGGAAACGATGCGCGGCGTCGGCGAAGGCCACTACGGCTGGGATCTGCAGCCATCGAGCATGATGACCAATGGCAACGTCGACCAGACCGTGGCAGCAGTTGATGGCCAGGTGTTGACCGTGAAATACAAGGATGGGGAGAAGAAGATCGTGGTGCCGCCGGACACCCCCATTGTCTCCTTTGTGCCGGGTGAGAAGGATGAACTGAAACCCGGTGCCGCCATTTTTATTGCCGGCGCCAAGCCGCAGGCGGATGGCACGTTGGAGGCGGCGCGGATTGCCGTCGGCCGCGGCACGACGCCGCCGATGTGAGGGGCGGTGCCGCCCTCGTCTGCGGACGCTCGCGGGCTCAACCGGCGACCTTGCTGGTTGGGCCGACCGCCCCAGAGCGCCCGGCAGCCGACTTGCGGTCGAGGTCCTGGGAGGAGCCCAGCCCGGAACCGAGGCATGACGTCGGCGGACCCTTGCCGGCATTTGCGAGGATGAGGAGGGCAACGTGAGTGCCATCATCGGCTATCATGCGCATGTCTATTTTGATGCTGCCAGCAGACAGCAGGCCCAGGCGCTTTGCGAGGCCGCCGGTCGAACCTTTGCCGTCGTCGTCGGGCGCATGCACGATCAACCGGTAGGCCCCCATCCAAGGGGTAGCTGCCAGCTGGCGTTCGGGCCCGAGCTCTTCGGGCAGGTGGTCCCGTGGCTCATCGAAGAGCGCAACGGCTTGACCGTTTTTGCCCATGCCAACACCGGTGACGGTATCAAGGACCACACCGAACACGTGCTTTGGCTTGGGCCTTCCGAGACCTTGAATTTGGCGGCGCTTACAAAGTCCTGAACCGCTACTCCGGGGCCGGTATTTGCGCGGCCTGCGCCGCCCGGCGTTTGGTCGCCGCGCGGGCCCCAAGCATCTCGCCCGCGGCCGGCGGGCGACCAGGCGTCTCATTTCCGTGCAGGGACATCGCCGCGGGGTCCTAATCGCCTTGCCGGGCGGCGGCGCGATGGCGCTCGATATCCTCCGGCTCCTTCTCGTCGATATGCGTAAGTCCGTCGCGGGCGCGGCTCTGGGCATGCAGGAGCTCGTCGAGCTTGGCCTGGATGGCCAGCGTGTCGCGGTATTCGGCGCGTTGGATCAAAAGCGTCATGAACCAGGTGGCGAGGACGGCAAAACCATGCCAGCCGACCTTCTGACCGTCGAGCAGCACCCATAGCAGCCCATAGATTGCAACCACCAAGAAGGCGATGGGGTGCGCCGCCAACACCCCGAGGTAGGTTAGTGAGCGTCTGATGAATTCCATTGGCTTGTTCCGTCGCCGACAAGGATGGAAGCTCAAACGTAGCAAGCAGCCGACGGTTCCGGGCCCGCCCAAGATCGAGGCGGGCGGCCAAACGCCACGCTGGCCCCAACCCCTTGCGTCGATGTTGGCGGAGATGCCGGGCCGGGATGGCCTCGTCTCGGCGCTAGCGCCGCGGGCTATGATGCGAGCGCTACCCATCGTGGGGAACGCCGGCGGGCTCGCTGACGTTGCTCCGACATGGCGACCAAACACCCCGATGCGACCTCAAAACAGCTTTCAGAAGCCGCCCCGATGTCCCCCGCTGCAAGCGCCCGCCGGCAACGCGGCCCGGCAGCACATGCTGCACATGCTGCACATGCTGCAAAGGACGGGCCCGGTGGGACCATGCCGTGGACGCGCACGGTGCACGGTGCCGCGATGGTCGCACGCCCGGTGGCTGAGGCGGCACCAGACCTGTTCGATGTCATCACCTACTTCAGGGCTCGTGGCGACAGCTTCGTGCGCATTGCCAACATTGGCTTTGAGCGGGATGACGATCCCGGCAAGGTCTGGTCGGCGCCAGCACTAAAGACCTGGTATGAGGCGGAGGCGCAGCGACGCGTCCCGCCGCGCCCGGTGCCGGCGGCCGGAAAGCACCGGTGACTTGCCGTGGCTGGCAAGCAGGCCAACGGGCTGCGCGCCCTCAGCTGAGCGTGACACCCCGCACCGTTAAGGCCGCGGGTGCGGGCTGCAGGCCTCTCGCGCTTGACAAAGCGAGGTCCTGCCTGGCGCGCTCTCGCTAGCGACACTCTATAGCAACACTCTATAGCGAACCATATATAGCGAGGCGTTGTTGGATTTTTCATGTCGACGCCAGTACTCCGACAAATAGCGACCGCGGTGGTCACTTTTCGCGCGCAGCCGCCACTTTTGCGCTAGACAATCGATATATTTTTTTGAATATATCGATGCGTGTCGCTAAAGCTGCCAGGACTGCAAGCAAGCTTCTCGACGCTGGGCGTCGCCGGCGCGGCATTGCCTGTGCGCCTGTTCGAGGATGCGGCGCCTGCGAAACCGCCCCCGGACACGCGGCGGCGGCGGATTTGGGAGCTGAACGGCAGTCTGCATTGCTCGATCATCGGAACCTGTCTCACCACCGCCGAACTGCGGCAGATCCTGATCAGGGCGCGGCTGCCGGAAGCCGACAAAGACACCGATCA
>DATFXD010000372.1:0-8845 GCA_035258605.1 Hyphomicrobiaceae bacterium
GCCGTTATCTATAGTCCGCTGGTTATGCATCAGCGGCCAATGTCAATAGGTCGCGACCGCGTGAGGTCACCCAAGTCAAGCGGCCCCGATACTGGCTGGGGACCGTGACCTGCGGCGTGCCCACGCTTGGCGTCGTGGCCGCGCGCTGCGGTCAGGTCACCCAACGGACGCCCGCGCAGGCGGATCCCGCCCAGCGCGGCTAGGAGGCGTGGGCGACGGCCATCCGGCCTTCCGCCGCGGCCACCTCTTCGTCGACGCGCCGAATGACGTGGTTACGCCAGGGTCTCAGCACGCCAATTGCCAACAGCGCCGCGGCGATATTGGCGGCGGCCGCGATAATGAAGACGGTGCCCCAGCTCCCCGTGATCTGCTGCAGCTGGTTGGAATAGGGCACGAGCAGAGCCGCCGTGCCCTTGGCCGTATAGAGCAGCCCAGCATTGGTGGTGGCGAACTTGGCGCCGAAGGTGTCGGTCGCCGTAGCGGGGAACAGGCTATAGATCTCGCCCCAGGCAAAGAACACGGCCCCACTCAGCAGCACGAACCAGAAGGGGTCGTGGCCCCACAGGTACAAATAGTAGATGCCGACGCCCTCCATGCCGAAGGCGATGAACATCGTCGGCTCGCGCCCGATCTGATCGGAGATCCAGCCGAAGAATGGCCGCGTCAGTCCGTTGAGAATGCGGTCCAGCGTGGCGGCAAAGGTCAGCGCCGGCAAGGTCAGGCCGAGGATGGTCACCGGTATGGCATCGACCTTGATGTCCTTGGCGATCGGCGCCAGGTTGGCGGTGACCATCAGGCCGCCGGCGCCGACCAATACGAACATCAGATACATGAGGGTGAAAATGGGCTCGCCCTTGGCGATGACGACGCTGCCACCGGCTATAAAGATGAACACGGCAAGCGCCAACGGGATATAGAACTGCAGGCCGGCCGCCCACATGGCGAGACCCCCGACCAGGGCTACCAGCGACCCGATGAGCCAATAGGAGGTGGGGCCGATCAGTTCGGTCGGCGTGTACTGCCGGCGGCTTTGCGCGATCGCGGCCCTAACCACATCGGGGACTTCTCCCGACCGGGGCGCACGCAGCAACAGCGCCAACAACACGATGACGACACCTTGCCAGGTGCCGAACCAGAAGAAGGTTTCCTGGAAGCCCTTGGCGGCCGTCTGAAAGAAAACCGGCACGCCAAACAGCGAGAAATCGAGCAGCGGCTTGCCGGCAATCATGTTTTGAATCGGAGCAACCGTCAGCGCCGAACCGGCGCCGAAACCGGCGGCGGTCAGGCCGGCCGCGAGACCGCGCTTGTCGGGAAACCATTTGAGCGCATTGCCGATGCAGGTGCCATAGACGCCGCCGGCGCCGATGCCGGCGACGATCTGGGCGGCGTAGTATCCGGTCGGGCCACCGAGCGTGGTGGCATAGGAGTTCATGATCCAGCCCAGACCGGCCAGAATGCCACCGAACAGGATGACGAGTTTGGGGCCCCACTTGTCCACGAACCAGCCCTCGATCGGAACCAGCCAGGTTTCAAACAGGACGAACAGGGTGAAGGCGATCTGGATCTCGGCCCGTTGCCACTGAAAGGTCTTTTGAATGTCCGGGACGAAGAACGTCCAGCCGTACTGCAGGTTCGCGATCATCACCATGCAAATTATGCCGACGACCAGTTGCAGCCAGCGATAGCCGCCGCGCCCGTGACCCGGTGATCGCGTCTCCATTCCCAACCTCCGACCCTCTGAGCAAGGGCCGATCTGACCCTCAGTCTCGACGTTACCCGCCCGCTGGTGATTTGATTAACGCATACCAGCCGCGGCCGACGGCTCAAGCCCAATGCGCTATTTTTAGACTAAAGATGCAAAGACCTTGACCAAGCTTGCGGATTTGCTTCAGAAGCCGTGGCTTAACACCGGCCCGGGGTGCCCGCACCAGGCCGCCGGGGCGGCTGCGCTAGGCCACCGGCACGGCCTGCGCATGTCCCAATGCCTGCCTCCAGTTGGATCGCGGACCACCGCCGCGGCGGCAATGATGCTTCGCTCTCAGCAACCGCAGCTGTCGTGCGTCCCACGCGGTATCGATCGAGCCGCCGTCGGCGTGAAAAATGGCCGTGCCCCGTCTCACGCGCGCTCGACCGAGGGGACCTCTCCGGCCGTCATACGCCGGCATTGTTGCGACCTTGCGACGACCCAAACACCAACTGCGGGAACCTGGGGAAGCAGCCGCTTTGACACTCGCCCGACGGCATCGGCCTCACGTACCATGGGGCCATGCCCCCTGACGAGATCACGCGTGCCATCAGGTCGGCCGACACCGCCTCGCCGGAAGCGTTGCGGGCCGGTGTCGCGGAGGCCAATGTCTTGGCTCCCACGATCTTCGCGGCTGCCGAAAAGCTGTGCCGTGGCGTCTACTTACTGCCCGAAGACAACAATCTGTTGTTTCACGGTCTGCACATCCTGGCCGCGGCGCGCCACCCCGATCTTCTGCAGCACGTGCTGGCGATGGTTCGGCTGCCCGAGCCGGAACTCGACCAGATCTTTCCCGACTATGCCTCCATCAGTCTCGCCCGCCTTCTGATCAGCTGCTGGCAGGGCGATGACGGCCTGCTGTTCGACCTGACCGAACACGCCGACCTGGTGCTGGACGCGAAATGGGCCTTGTTCGACGTCCTCGCTCGGCTCACTTTCGACGGTCGCATCCCGCGCGAGCGCACGTTGGCCTTCCTGGAACGGCTAGAGCGCGATCGCCTGATGGACGACGAGGATCCGGCGTGGTGGGGCTGGGAAGACGCCGTCACCAAGCTGGGTGCCCGTGAGCTGGAGCCGGCATTACACCGCGTGTGGGCGAAGGCGTTCAATGCGAATCGCCAAGAACAGGACCGCACCGAGAGCCTCGACGAACTGAACCGCGCCGCCGCCGATCCGGCGGATGCGGAGATTTTTGCAAAAAGCAAACTCAAAGCCATCGACGATCCGGTCGAGGCGGTTGCCTGGGTCGCGCAACGCGATGCGGCGCTGGCCGCATGGCGGGCCGAGCAGCAGTCCGAGACCGGGCCCGTCCGCGATGACGATCCGGCCGAGGCTGTGCGACTGACGGCGGCCCAACGGCAATGGCTGCGGGGGTTTTTGATCAGCACGCAGGTGCCGCAGAGCACCATGACCTTTGAAATGCTGGACGGTTTCTTGACCGCGCTGGTGATCGGTCCGGCGCTGGTCAAGCCCTCCGAATACCTGCCCGAGATTTGGGGCACGGACAATGGCGAAGGGCCGATTTGGGATAGTCAGGAGCAGGTACAGTACTTTTTGGATTTGTTGATGCGGCACTGGAACGCGATCGTGGCCCGTCGCACTGCCGACGCCCCGCACGATCCCGATGTAGAGCAATTCGGTGAAGCGGAGCCGGGACGGCCTTGGGCCGAGGGGTTCTTCGCGGGCGTCAATCTGCGGCGCGACAATTGGGACCCGATCTTCAAAGACCGCGCCTTGGCGCCGACCGTGTTAGCGGTTCTGGCGCTCGTCGAGGACGCAGCAAAATTTTTCGCGGACCCGGTCACACCCGAGCTGCGCGAGGAGATCCTCGAACAGCTGCCCGATATTCTGCAACAGATCGCCGCCTTCTGGCGCAACGAGCCTGAGCTGTTCTCGGGGCGTGAACCGATCCGATCGAGCAAGGTTCGGCGCAATGCGCCCTGCCCCTGTGGCTCTGGCAAGAAGTTCAAGAAATGCTGCGGCAGCATCGCCGTGCCGACCCTTGGCTAAGGCGTCCGCGCCAGCCTACTTTGGTCGCGTCCGCCAGTCCTTGTAGCTGATGCGCTTTAACTCGAAGCGGTCGCGCTGCCGGGCGTAGCTGCTGCCGCACAAACGCCCAATGGGTGCCAGCGCCGCAAAATCGACGTTGAGGGTCGCCGGGTCGACGATGCCCTCGCGCACGTTGAGGCCGAGCACCTCGCCAACCAACAGCTCGCGCTGCGGTCCAAAGCCAAGCACCAAGCTGCGCCGGCACTCGAAGGCAGCGGGCGCATCGGCCAGACGCGGGGGCTTGATCAGCGCCGAGGGTAAGCTCGCCAGTCCGAGCGCCGTCGGCTCGCCCTCGCCGGAGGGAAAGTCGGTGGCGGTGAGGTTCATGGCCTCGGCGATCGCCTCATCGACCAGGTTGACGACGAATTCGCCGGTCAGGCGGATGTTGCGGGTCGTGTCCTTGGGCGAACCGTCCTCGTTGTGCTGCAGACCGAGCACGACCAGCGCCGGATGCTCGGAAAACACGTTGAAGAACGAGAACGGCGCGGCGTTGACGACGCCGGCGGGGCTGATCGACGTCACCAGCGCGATCGGGCGCGGGACAACCAGTCCGCACAGAAGCTTGTAGCGCTGCGCCGGCTGCAGCTCGGCGAAGTCGAAATGCAAGGTCCCCACTCACGTCTCCTCTGGCGGTTCGACGCCCACCTGCGTCGTGATGCGCCGGTAGTGTTCGATGCGGCGGTGCCGGGCGAAATCGAAGATCGTTTCCTTGCCGAACCGGGTGGCGTCGAGATCGCAGGCGTGGACCATGACTTCATCTTCCTCGGTCTCACTCTCGGCGACGATCTCACCATCCGGGTCGACGATCAGGCTTGAGCCGAACAGATGATGCTCGTCCTCGACACCGGCCTTGGCCACCGCCACCACCCAGGTCGAGTTCTGATAGGCACCCGCCTGCACCGACAATTTGTGGTGGAAGATGCGCTTGCCCGCCCCCTCGCTGCCGTTCTGCGCGTTGACCGCGGGCGTATTGAAGCCGAGCACGACCATTTCCACGCCCTGCAACCCCATGACGCGATAGGTCTCGGGCCAGCGCCGGTCATTGCAGATGCACATGCCGATCAGGCCGCCCATGCTGCGCCACACCGGAAAGCCCAAGTCGCCCGGCTCGAAATAGCGCTTCTCCAGGTGCTGATGGCTACGCTCGGGATCGAATTCGGCATGTCCCGGCAGATGCACCTTGCGGTACTTGCCGACGATCTGGCCGTGCCGGTCGACCAGGATTGCGGTGTTGAAGTGATGCCCGTCCGGCGTCAGCTCGGCGTAACCAAAGGTCATGCCCATGCCATGGGCGAGGGCACGCTCGAACAGCGGGCGCACCGCGGCGTTGGGCATCGCCGTCTCGAACCAGATGTCGGCTTGCGCGCGGTTGGCGTAGTACCAGCGCGGAAAGAAGGTGGTCAGCGCCAGCTCCGGATAGACGATCAGGTCGGCACCCCTGGCCTTGGCCCGGTCCATCAAATCGAGCATGCGGGCGACCACCGCCTGTCGGCTGTCGGCCTTCTGAATAGCGCCGAGCTGGGCGGCGGCAACGGTGATGATGCGGGACATTGGGGTTTCCTTGTGCCTCCTCTAATGGGTCGCAACGCCGCGCTCGAGCCGGCTGACCAGGCGCACCAGCGGCCACAACAACACAAGATAGATGATCGCCGCCAGCACGACGGGGCTCGAGTTGAAGGTCAGCGAGCGGGCCATGTCGGCCGAGTACAAGAGCTCGGGAAACGAGACGACGCTGGCGATCGAGGTGAGCTTGACGACCTCGATGGTGTTGGAGACGAGGTCCGGCAGCACATTGCGCACCGCCTGCGGCAGCACGACGAACGACAAGGTGTCGAGCGTGCCGAGCCCGGTCGACCGCGCCGCCTCCCATTGCCCGCGACCGACGCTGTCGATGCCGGCGCGATAGATCTCGCCATAGTAGCTTGAGGTGTTGCAGAAGAAGGCAATGCACACCGCCGCCGTCGGCGACAGTCTGATGCCGGCGAACGGCAGACCGGAATAGATCAGGATCAGCAGCACCAGCGGCGGTGCGGCGCGGAACACATCGACCAGCATCATGGCGAGCCAGTCAATTGCCCGGCTGCGGCTCAGCGACAACAGCGCCACCATCAGGCCGCCGGCGAGACCGAGCGGGATCACGAGCAGGCAGAGATAGAGCGTCGTGCCGAGGCCTCTGAGCAGCAGCGGCCAGACCTTGAACATGATGTCGAGGTTGAGGAACTGCTCCAGGATCTGGCCCATCAGGACCTCCGCCAGGCGAACCGCGTCTCGATCCAACGGCCGAGCGCGACCACCGGAATGAACAGCAGGATGTAGGCGATCGCTCCCATCATCAATGGGGTGGCGTTGCCGGAGAACGACTGCGCCGCCGTCGCCTGGTTCAAAATCTCGCCGACGCCGATCACGGTGCCGAGCGCGGTATTCTTGGTGATGGCAATGGTGCGGTTGGTGAGCGGTGGCACGCCAAGCCGGATCGCCTGCGGCATCACCACGAAGGCCAAGGTCTCGGAAAAGCCAAGGCCGGTCGAACGCGCAGCCTCCCACTGCCCCTTGGGCGTCGCCGTGATGCCTGCCCAAAAGATTTCTTCGGCAAACGCCGCCAGCACCAAGGACAGCACCAGCCACAACACCACAAAGCTTGGCAGGTTGATGCCGACGTTGGGCAGGCCGAAATAGATGAGCAGGATCGCGACCAGCGGTGGCAGCGACCGGAACACGTCGACAAAGATGACGATCAGCACGTTGATGGGCGCTAGACGGTAGGCGCGCAAGCTGGCGAGTACCAGACCAAGGATCAGGCCGGTGACCACCACCGCGGCGGCGATCTCGACCGTCACCAGCACGCCGTGGGCGATGTCGGGCCAGTACTGAGCCAGCATTTCCGGCTTGAAGAAGGTGTCGCGAAAGCGTTCCGAGGCGGTCATCGCATCACCGGGTCAGCTGGGCGACAAACGCCTTGGTTCGCGCCTCGCGCGGGGTATTGAAGATCGCGAGCGGGGGCCCCTCCTCGACGATGCGGCCATCGTCGATGAACACGACGCGGTCGGCAGCATCGCGGGCAAAACGCAATTCATGGCTGACCACCAGCATGGTCATGCCGCGCGCCTTGAGGTCGCGCATGACACCGAGCACCGAGCCCACCAGCTCCGGGTCGAGCGCCGACGTCGGCTCGTCGAACAAGACGATTCTGGGGTCGAGGGCCAGCGCCCGCGCAATCGCCACCCGCTGTTGTTGCCCGCCCGACAGCTCGCTTGGATAGCTGAGCGCCTTGTCGGACAGGCCGACTGCGGCAAGCGCGCGCCGACCGGCCAGGTCGGCGTCGGCGCGGGATTGCTTGAGCACGCGGCGCAAGGCCAAGGTGACGTTGCCGAGCGCGGTCATGTGCGGGTAGAGATTGAAGGACTGGAACACCATGCCCATCGAACGGCGCAGCCGATTGAGGTCGCCGCCGCGCGCCGTCACCTCGACGCCATCGAAGATCACGCTGCCCGCGCTCGGCTCCTCCAGCCGGTTGAGGCAGCGCAGCAGCGTGCTCTTGCCGGATCCAGATGGCCCAATGATGAACACCAGCTCGCGCTCGGCGACAGTGAGGTCGATCCCCTTCAAGACCTCGGCCGCCCCGAAGCTTTTCCTGAGGCCCGAGACCTTAAGTATCGCCATGCCTACCGGTTCGCTCTTGCCTCGGCACCTCCGCGCGACAGATGTCGCGCGGGTTCACTCGCACTTGGGCTGGCGCGGCGTTGCATCATAGCCCGGTGTGCCCGGAACCCCGGTGCCGGGATAGATGGTGGCCGCCGGTGACTCGGGCGCCGGCTTGGTGCCAAACCAGCGCTCGTGCATGGCCGCCATGGTGCCATCCATTTTCATGCATTCGATGGCATTTTCGATCTCACCGCGCAGCTCCAGGGACTCCTTGCGCAGCGGCACCGCCCACACCAGCCCGGTCGCATAGAGATAGGACAGTTGCAGTTGCGGCTGTTGCTTCACCACCCACTGAATTGCCGTGTTGCCGGCGACATTGGCATAGGCGCGGCCGGCAAGTACCGCCTGCACGGCGTCGGTCTGAGTGCCGAAACTCTCCACCCGCCAGCCGATCTCCGCTTCGAGGCCGCGCGCCCAGCTGTCGTAGACGGCGCCCTTGTTGACGGCGATCACCTTGCCCTTGAGCTGCTTTAGATCGGTGATCGGCGGTTCGCCCTTCTTGGTCAGGAACTGATAGTCGGTATTGAGGTAGCCTTCGGTGAAAATGTAGTTGTCGGCCCGCTCCTTGGTCACCGTCACTGGAGCCGCGACGAAGTCGATGGTGCCGGCCTGCAAGGCCGGCAGGATCCCGGAAAACTGCATGGCCGCAATCTCGACCGGGCGCTTCAGGCGCTTGCCGACCTCGTTGGCGAGGTCGACGTTGAAGCCCTGGATACCGCCCTCGAGCTTCGGCATGGCGTGCGGGGCAAAGGTGCCGTCGACGGCGGTCTTCAGCGGCTGCTGCGCCCAGCCGAGCCCCGGCAGCGCCAGCACCAAGAGGCTCAAGGGCAGGGCAAGCCGCATGCGCATCGATCGTTCTCCACGCCATGGGTGTTGCCGGCGATCCTAGGGTGCGGGCACGGCCCCTGACAATCCTCTTCGGCGGGCAGCTCCTGCGCACGGCGAAGGCAGCGACCCCGTGTTCGTTGACCCCGGGCAACGCGTTGGGCGCGGTCGGCGCCGACCGCAGCCGCCGTGGGCCCGCGGGTGGTCCCCACGCCCGGTCGGTGCGGCAATCATATTGCCCGCGTGCCGCCTGGACGGCCAGGGTAACCGCACGCCAGGGTTCGGACGCCGGCGCCGGGACGCCATGCCTCGGGGCTAAATGGTCGCCACGGGTAAAGGGCCGGCCCAGCTCGCCGCGACCGGCCGTTGCACGACCCGAGTTGCCGCGAGGTCTCCGGCGCCGCAAGTGCGGTTTTGCGATGGCCGCGCCGGCGGCGCCCGTCGGGCGGTCGCTTGGCGCAGGCGCGTGCGGGCTTTGACGGCAAATCGAGAAGCAACGTGCGCCGCAATCCGGCGCCTGATCAC
>DATFXD010000373.1:0-2393 GCA_035258605.1 Hyphomicrobiaceae bacterium
TCTACCACGGGGCGCTGGCGCCAGCGCAACACATTAACAACGATGATGGAACGGTGATGACGCCGTGAAGTTGCGCGAGCAATGGGGCGCCGGCGGGGCATGCGGCCGACGCCCAGGCTCGCCAGGCGCAAAGCGCGGGGCCCGGACCGGGCCCGAAACCCAAGCGCGAACCAGGCCTACCGGGTTCTGACCTCGACCCAGGTGAGCGCCAGGCGGCGCGCTCGGGCTGCGCACTCCCGCGCCCAGTCGCCGCTGGCGTCCGAGCCAGCCACTGGCCCCGAGGCCGCCACCTCCGGCATCGCCGCCACTCCCTCACGCCTTGGACGTCGGTGCCCTTCGACAGCCGCGCTCAAGAATGGCGATCCGCCGGCCACCGGCAAACCCCCGCAAACATTGCGCATTCTGCAGTGCAATAGCAAGCCATACCTGGCTTATGGAATATACCGCATTTTGTTTTCTTTTATGCGGGCAATATTGCGGATATGGGGAATGACGTTCTATTTAACGAGGGGCGGGGTGCCCCCCCGGGGCGTCCCCAGGGTTGTGCTGATTTTTTTGGCCGATAGGCAGGTGATGGGCAGCATCAGGCTCAGCGACAGCGGCAACACGCACGTGCTCGAGGCGATCGAGGGCTGGCGGGTGATGGAGGGTAATCCGCGCGCATGGTTTGCGCTTCACCGCCGTCAGCGGTGGCGCCTGCGCCTCGCCACCTGCCACATCCACATCGCGCCGCAGTGGGCGGAGCGCCTCGATCCCATGCGCGCCGACGAAGCCGCCCGGCTCGACCGGGTCCGCGACCCGCAGCCGACCTCGCGCCTCTGCTGCCAGATCATTGGCAGACGGAGCTCGATGGCCTCGAACCCAGCCTGATCGGAGACGACGCATGAGATACTTTCCACTGTTCGTCGACCTCGACAAGGCCGACGTTCTGGTCGTCGGCGGCGGCGAGGAGGCGGCACGGAAGGTCAGGCTCCTCATCAAGACGGGAGCGCGCATCACCGTCATCGCCGAGCGCCTCGGCCCTGAGCTGGACCAGCGCCGCCGCGACGGCGAGCTGTTGCATATTGCACGCCGGCCGACGCCGGCGGATCTCGACGGCCAGCGCCTGATCTACGCCGCCACCGGCGATCGTGAGCTCGAGGCGGCCTTGTTCCGGGCCGCCCGCGCCCGCGGCATTCCGATCAATGTGGTCGATACCCCGGAACTGTCCACATTCATCACGCCGGCGATCGTCGACCGCGATCCGGTGGTGGTGGCGATTGGGACCGAGGGCGCCGCGCCGGTGTTGGCGCGCGAGATCAAGACCCGGCTTGAAAGCTGGTTGCCGGCCAACCTCGGTGCCCTCGCCCGCCGTGCCCTCAGCTTGCGTAATCTGGTAGCGAGCCGCGTCCCCAATGCCGCTGCCCGCCGACGATTGTGGGAACGACTGCTTGGCGGCGCCTTCCGTCGGGCCGTGCTCGGCGGCGAAGCCGATGCCGCCCGCCGCATCCTGATCGCTGAGCTCGCGGGCGCCAATGCCCCCCTGGTCGGCCGCGTGGCGCTGATCGGCTGCGGTCCGGGCGATCCCGATTTGTTGACGCTCAAGGCCTTGCAGCGCCTGCAGGAGGCCGACGTGCTGGTGGTCGACCGGCTGGTCGATGGCCGGATCCTCGACTACGCGCGGCGCGATGCCGAGCGCATCTTCGTCGGCAAGACGCCGGGCGGTCCGGCGACCGTGCAGGCCGAGATCAACCGCACGCTGGTGGCCGCGGCGCGGGCCGGCAAGGTGGTGGTTCGGCTCAAGGGCGGTGATCCCTTGATCTTTGGCCGCGCGGCGGAGGAGCTGGCGGCGCTGGCCGCCGCCGGCATCGCGGTCGAAATCGTGCCCGGCATCACCGCGGCACAGGCGTGCGCCGCGCGGCTTCGCCTGCCGCTGACGGTGCGCGAGCGCGTGCGCCAGCTGTCGCTGGTGACCGGGGCCACCGCCGACGGCACGCCCGACCTCGACTGGGGTGCGCTCACCTCCCCCACCGCCGCCGCGGCCATCTACATGGGGATCGCCAACGCGCCATTGCTGCGCCACAACCTGCTCGCCGCCGGCGTCCCTGGCGACACCACGGTGATCATCGTCGAGAACGGCACCACCGCCAAGGAACGCACCGTCGCCACCAGCCTCAGCGATCTTACCCACGCCATCGCCGAGCTCCGCATTGCTGGGCCGGCCGTGCTGTTCGTTGGTCTCGACTGGCAGGCGGCGCGACTCGAGCAGCCGGCGGGCGTCGAACTCTATCGCCGGCGGCCGCTCGGCCAGCGGCCGCCCATCACGGCAGATATCACTGTGCGCGCGGAGACCCAGCCATGAAGAAGCCCAGCTCCAACGTCGCCGTCCTGACCGCCAACCGGCTCGTCGATGG
>DATFXD010000374.1:0-6332 GCA_035258605.1 Hyphomicrobiaceae bacterium
GCCAAAGGCCTGGAACAGGGCGCGGTTCACGACATTGGCGTGCGCATTGTGCTCGGCATGCCATTGTACGCCGAGCGCAAAGCCCGGCGCGTCGGCGATCCGGATCGCCTCGATGGTGCCGTCTTCGGCCACGCCCTCCACCACCACGCGCCGGCCCGGCTCGAGAATGCCCTGACCGTGCAGCGAGTTGACCCGAATGCTCTCCGACCCCAAGATCCGCGCGAACACGCCGCCGGGGACCAGGCTGACCGCATGCCGATCGGCGAAGATGACGGCGGGATCGGGATGAATCTCGCCGTTCGCGAGCCGCGGCATGCGGTGGTTGAGGCGGCCAGGCAAGTCCCTAATTTCCGGATGCAGGGTGCCGCCATAGGCCACGTTCATCTCCTGAAAGCCGCGGCAAACCCCAAAAATGGGCACGCCTTTGGCGACGCAGACCTCGACCAGCGCCAGCGCCAAGGCGTCGCGACTTTCATCGTAAGGTTCGTGCGCGGGGTGCGGCTCGACCCGAAACCGCGTCGGATGCACATTGGCGCGCGCCCCGGTCAGCAAGATGCCGTCGACTGCGTCCAACAAGGCGCCAAGATCCGTGACATCTGGCGTGCCCGCGAACATCAGCGGTAGCGCGCCGGCGACGTCTGCCACGGCGCGCAGGTTTCTCTCGCCGACGCCGTGAATGTTGAATCGATTTTCGATTCGATGCGCGTTGCCGATCACCCCGACGATTGGCTTGGTCATCGCCCCGCTCTCACTTGCCTGGCGCGCAGGTCGCCAAACGCGCCCTCCAGCCGCTCCAGCGCCTGTTCGAGGACAGAGCGCGGGGTGGCGAAATTGAAGCGCAGCCAGGTCTCGCCGCCGGGACCGAACTGCGGACCGGGACTGGCGAAGATGCGGGCACGGTCCTTGACCCTGGCCGCGACCTCGTCGGCGGAGAGCCCGGTGCCGGCAAAATCGACCCAGGCGAGGTAGGTTGCATCGAGGCGCATCGAACGCGCCCCGGGCGCCGCCGCCTCGATGCGCGCATCGAACTGATCGCGATTGGCGCTCAGATAAGACAACAGCGCCTCGAGCCAGGCCTCGCCGCTGCGCCAGGCGGCCTCGGTCGCGATCATGCCAAACCTGTTATAGGAGCCAAGCCCGCTGGCCATGATGCGGGCGTCGATCGGCCGCTTCAAGGCGGGATTGCTGGTGACGCAGGCGCCGACATGGGCGCCGGCAAGGTTGAAGGTTTTGGTGGCGGCAAGGCAGGTGATCAGCCGGTCGCGGATCTCGGGCGCGGCCAGGATGGTGGGGACGTGCTTGGCGCCGGCGAACACGAGATCACAATGGATTTCGTCGGAAACCAAGATCAGGTCGCGCTCGGCACACAGGCTGGCGAGGGCACGGATTTCTGCAACCGACCACACCGTTCCGCCGGGATTATGCGGACTGCAAAAGAACACGACCTTGGTGCGCGGTGTCAGCTTGGCGCGCAGCGCGTCAAGCGCCATGACGTAGCGGCCGTTGTCCGCAACCAGCGGCGCATCGAGAATGCGCCGGTCATTGGCGAGAATGATGCGGCGGAACGCGTGATAGGCGGGTGGGAACACCACCACCTCGTCGCCGGGTGCGCTCACCGCCTGCAGGATCAGCCCGAGGCCCGAAACGATGCCGGGCGTGGCGCTGACCCATGCTGGATCGAGCTCGAGCCCATGCCGGCGCCGCATCCAATCGGCGAGCGCGCCTGCCCAGCTGCCGGTGTCGGCGTAGTAGCCGTGGACGGCGCGCTGGGTCTCGGCCGCCAGCGCTTCGGAAACGCCGGGTGGCGCCGCAAAATCCATATCGGCCACCCACATCGCGATCGCATCCGCCGCCGTGATCCCCGACAGCCGGGCGATGTTGTCCCATTTGGATGCGTGGGTGCCACGGCGCTCGATCACGCGGTCGAAGTCAAACATGCCGTTCCCTTGTCTCCCGCGAAAGCGGCAACTCACAACCCCTCATTGAAGCGGCGGGCAGCGCCGCGGGTCAAGGGCGGCAAAACGCGTCCCTGGGTTGCTGGTGCCTGCGGGCGCCGCAGCTGTGGGCCTCGGCGGGGAAATGCCATCAGGGGCGCGACAACATGCGCCCATTGCGACGCCGCCGGCACCTGCGGGGGTCGCATCAGCCGGCGCGCAACAGCCCGGCCAAACCTTGAAGCCCAGCACTCTCCGGGAAAACACTCTCTCCCAGCACGCGCTCCTCAAGCCGCAGGTGATCGCGCAACAGGCCCTTGAGGACCGCGCGCAGGTCGATGGTCGCCGCCAAGTCGCGCCCCTGGTAGAGGTTGGCGGCCTTGAGCCCCGGCCAATCGGCAATCACCCGGCCGCCCTTGAGCGCGCCGCCCACCAGCAGCGCCACCGTGCCGGTGCCGTGATCGGTCCCGTTGCTGCCGTTGATGCGTGCCGTCCGACCGAACTCGGTGATGACAACCACCGCGGTCTCTGCCCAGGCCGCCGCCAGATTGCGCTCGATGGCGGCGAGGGCGCCGTCAAGGGCGCTCAACAGACCGGCGAGCTGGCCGTCGGCCGCACCCTCGTTGATGTGGGTATCCCAGCCGACAAAGCCCATGGCTCCAACCCGCGGTCCATCGGGACGCGCCAGATAGCGGGCGGCGGTGCCGGCGGCCTCGGCAAAGTAGGCGCGGGTGCGGGCCAGTCCCGGCGGTGGCAATTCGGCGGCGGTGCCACCCGATCCGGTGCGGCCGTTGCCGTCACCGAGCGCTGCCAGACGGATGCGGGCCTCCAGCGCCACCGCCAGCGGCGGATCGTTGGCGCGATAGAGCTCGAGCAGGCGCGCGCGGGTATCATCGTTGGCCGGCAGGATCTGCTGCGGCGCCCAGGACATCACCGGTGCCCGCCCGCGCACGAGCAGCGGGGTGACCGGCCCGACGGCCAGCGCCCGCGCCCCGCCGGCCTCAACCTTGCCGTCGGAGGCGAGCGCAGTGAGCGCGCGATTGAGCCAGCCACTGTCGGTGGCGCCGGGCTTCGCCACGCCGCTCTCGAGCACATCCTGACCATCGAAGTGCGAGCGTTCGCGGTAGGGCGTGGCGGTGGCGTGCACGATGGTGGCGTGCCCGGCCTGGTAGAGGCGGTGGAGGTTGGGCATCGCCGGATTGAGCGCAAAGAACTGATCGAGCGGCAAGGCCGGGGTCTTGCCCTCGATCAAGAGGGCGCGCTCACCACGCAGCGCCACCCAGTCGGGATCTCCGACCGGGGCCACCGCCCCCAAGCCGTCGAGGGCGCCGCGCAGAACGATGACCAATAGCCGGGGATCACGACCTTCCGCACGCGCCAGTTTCGGCACTTGGGTCCAGGCGAACAGGGCACCGGCGCCGATCATCGCCGCGCGGCGGGTCGGTGGATGGCAACGGGCCATGGGTCACCTCCTCTGCAATTCGGGAGCCATGAAGAGCAGGGCCAGCGCCTGCTGCCGGCTCTCGGCGCGGTTGACGGCCTGCGCGGTCTCGGCCGACACGGTCGATTGCAGGACCGCGTCGATGACAAAGCGCGGATCGACGCGGGTGGCAATGCGCTCAGCGTAGGTATTGGCGACATCGAGGCGTTGGCCCATGCCGTCGACCCAGCTGGCGGCGTCGTCGGCGTAGCCCTTGGGCGAGGGCGGGCGCCACAATGGTTCGCCCAGCAGCGCCTGCCCGCCGGTGAAGCGCCTCGGATCGGCGCTGGTGCCGGCCGCCCGCACCATCGCCGTGACCCACTCGCTTGGACGCTTGAGCTTGGTCGGCGGCGAGGCCCAGGCGTCCTCAGACGACACCAACGCCTTGGCGACCTCGCGCAGATCGCCGGCGGTGTCCTGGAAGGTGCGCGTCAGGCTATTGACCAGCCCCGCCGGCGGCTCATCGGCAACGAAATAGCGCACCAGCTTGCGGGCGATATGCTCCGCCGTTGCCGGGTGGGCGGCCAGATCGTCGAGAACGGCGCGACCCTGTTCGACCCCGGGCTGCTCGTAGACCTTGCCGAGGATGGTCTGTGCGCCAGGTTCGTGCAGCCGGCGATTGAACACGAATTCGCCACCGTGATCGGGATTGTCGGCCACCGGCAGCAAGGTCCACCCGGTCAGCACCTTGGCAAAGCCGATGACATCGTCCTGGGTATAGACGGTGCGCACGCCGAGCGTATGCAATTCGAGGATCTCGCGCGCCAAATTTTCATTGAGCCCGCGCGTGCGATTGATGCCGGCAATGGAATTGGGGCCGATCGACACCGTGTTGTCGAGGTAGAACAGCATCCCCGGGTGGCCCTCGACGGCGCGCAACAGGTCACGAAAGCGACCGAGGATGAATGGGCGGATCGCCTCCCTCTCATAGGCGCCGGACATGCTTTGGATCTTGTTGGCCGAAATGCAAAAATGGTTCGACCAAAACCACACCAGGCGCTCGGCAAAACCAATCTCACAGGCAAGCGCGGCATCGATGCGGGCCTTGGCCTCGTCGAGGTAGAGTTGCCGGCCAGGATTGGGAATGACCTCGGCCGCCATTTTGGCGGCCTTCGCCGGGTCGGGGTCTGGCGATGCCTCGGCCATGGCCGGATCCACCGCGCGCTTGGCTTCCTCGGCCCGCGCCATGGTAATGGCGCGGGCGCGGCGCTCGGCATTGGCATCGGCGACCAGCCGGAACGCCTGCGCGCTCGTTGGCAATGACGCTGCCGCAATCCTGCCGGCGTCGCGACTGTCGAGCTCGGCCAGCAGGGCGCCGCGCGGATCCGAGGCGATGGCGGCAATGGAGCCGAGCCGCGGGCCCAAGCCGAAGCGGTTGAGCGCCAACACGGCCATGGCGTTAGCGGACGTCGCCATGTCAGACAACCCCGTAAAATACCGCCCACTCAGACGGCAAAGCGACCCGATCGCAACCCCTGACCATAGCCCGCCGCGGCGGCGAGGTCATGACCAGTCGCGATCACATGTTGCCGATTAGGGCCCGCTCGACCAACAGCGCAAGTCCGGCCGCCATGATGACCGTCGAGGACAGGCGCGCCACCTTGGGCTCCCACGGAAAGCGTTGCAACCACAAGAGCAGCGGCAACAGCAGGCCGACGATCAACAACTGGCCGGCCTCGACGCCGAGATTAAACCCGACCAAAGCCGACACCAGCCCGCCGGTCGGCAGACCGACTTCGGCCAGCGCGCCGGCGAAGCCGAAGCCATGCACCAGGCCGAACAGGAAGCTCACCAGCCAGCGCCGCGATACCGCCCGCTTCATGGTGAGGTTCTCGAAGGCAACGTAAGCGATCGACAGGGCGATCACCGGCTCGACCAGCTGCGCCGGCAGGGTGGCGATGCCGAGCACCGACAGCGCCAAGGTCAGGCTATGCGCCACCGTGAAGGCGGTGACGAGCGCGGCCAGCGACAACCACCGGCCTCCCGGCAGAATCAAGGCGATGATGAACAACACATGATCGAAGCCGGTGAGGATGTGCTCGACGCCGATGAAAAAATAGGACGCGAACGTATTCCCCGCCGGGCTGTCGGCTGGCGCCGCGCCGGCGATGCTCACATCGGCCGCGCGGTGCCCGGTCTCGAACACCACCTGTTGGCTGCCGCCGGGCCACCCGATATCGGCGATGGTGTGATGGTCTTCGCCGAGTACGGCGGCGAGACCATCGCGGATCGACAGGATGCGGACCGGGGCGGCACAGGCATAAAGCACCACGATTTCGATGTTGGCGCGGCCCGGCGATGATCGCCGGGCCGCGGCAGGCACCCCGGCGCAGGCGCTGCCATCGGCGAGGATGCGGACGTGAGCGGCGATGGCGGCGGCAAAATCGATGAGCTCCTGCTGCGGCCCGTCCGGCAATACCCCCTCTTGGGGCAAGGTCAGGGCAAAGCGCACGCTCTGGCCCGCGACCGTGATGGTCGCATACCCGGTCGTGCCCGCCTTGTGCGCGATGGCCGGGCCAAAAGCCAGGCACAGCGCCGCCAGCAGCCAGCAGAGGGTCGTTCGTGGCGTCACCTCGCGTCGCCTCGCCGCATTAGCGCGCCTCCATGGCGTCCACGGCGGCCAACCATTCGGCGCCGATGAAGCGTGACATCAAATACACCTTGGGATCGCCATCGATGCGCATGTATTGCAGGAAGCCGTCGGGATTATGGGCGCCAAAGCGGACGGTCATTACCGGTCCGCCGGCCGCCGACAGGGTCGCAACCAGTATCGGGGCGTCCAAGCCAAACGCGTGGCTGTCGCCACCGACCAGGTCCTCGGCGGCAAGTTCGCGGACCGGGGCCGAGCGGTGGAGCATCGTCACGGCGGTCTCAAGGTGCGTTGCCACCGCCGGCGCCACGGCACCGGCTGCGGGCTG
>DATFXD010000375.1:0-13143 GCA_035258605.1 Hyphomicrobiaceae bacterium
AGCACGCTCGACCTCATTGGCCGCAACCGCGATCGCTTCGAGGTGGTGGCGCTGACCGCGCGCCACAATGCCGAGCGGCTGGCCGACCTTGCGGTTCGCCACCAAGCCGGGCTCGCCGTGATCGCCGAGGAGGGGCAATACCACGACCTCAAGCAGCGCCTGGCGGGAACCGGCATCGAAGTTGCGGCCGGTATGAGCGGGCTGATCGAGGCAGCGCTGCGGCCGGCCGATTGCGTGATGGCCGGCATCATGGGGGCGGCCGGCTTGCGGCCCACCCTGGCCGCAGTGTCGCAGGGACGCCGCGTCGCGCTCGCCAACAAGGAATGCCTGGTATCGGCTGGCGAGATCTTCATGGACGCCGTGCGCACCGCCAAGGCCGAGTTGATCCCCGTTGATTCGGAGCACTCGGCGGCATTTCAGGCGATCGCCGGCGCCGCCCATGATAGTATCGAACGCATCGTGCTGACGGCGTCTGGCGGGCCGTTCCGCACCTGGAGCCTGGCACAGCTGGCGCTGGCGACGCCGAGCGAGGCGCTCAGACATCCAAACTGGTCGATGGGGCCCAAGATTACCATCGATTCGGCAACCCTGATGAACAAGGGTCTGGAGTTGATCGAAGCCTTCCATCTGTTTCAGGTCGGTGCCGACAAGCTCGAGATCGTCGTGCATCCGCAATCGATCATTCACGCCCTCGTCGGCTACCGCGACGGCTCCATGCTGGCGCAACTGTCGTGTCCGGACATGCGCACCCCGATCGCCTTAAGCTTGGCCTGGCCGCAGCGCATGACCGCGCCCACCAAGCGTCTCGACCTCGTCGAATTGGCACAACTGAACTTTGAGCGCCCCGATGAGGAACGCTTCCAGGCCATTGGTCTGGCGCGACAGGCCATGCAGCGCGGCGGGATGGCGCCGGCGGTACTCAATGCCGCCAACGAGATCGCCGTCGAGGCGTTTCTGGCCGGGCGTATTGGGTTCCTTCAAATTGCCCAACTTGTAGCCGAGACGCTCAATGACGCTGAGGCGTGCGGGCTGCTGACGGAGAGCGCGGACTTGAGCGGCGTGCTCGAGACCGACGCCGCCAGTCGTCGGCTGGCGTTGAATTTGCTTGAAAGGGGGCGTCTGCCGGGCGCCGCCTAGCGGCACCGGGCACGACGTCATCACGCGGAGAGTTCGGAGGCGGTGCCGATGTCCAGTTTGCTCGTGGGATTAAGAGGTCTGTTGGACCTTGAGATCTGTCTTGCGGCCTGCATTACGCTGGGTCGCATCTTCGAGCAGATTTGGGGCTTTCTCGCCGTTCTGGTGCCGTTCCTGTTTGTGCTGACGGTCGTCGTTTTCGTGCACGAACTCGGCCATTTCCTGATGGCGCGCTGGTGTGGGGTGCGGGTCAGGGCCTTCTCGATCGGCTTTGGGCGGGAGATTTTCGGTTTCTATGACCGGCACGGCACCCGCTGGCGGGTGGCCTGGATCCCGCTCGGCGGCTACGTCAAGTTTATGGACGATGAGAACAGCGCCAGCGTGCCCTCCCGCGACGCCCTGGCGCGCCTCAGTCCAGAGGAGCGCGCCGGCGCCTTTCAGGTCAAACCCTTGGCCTCGCGAGCCGCAATCGTGGCGGCGGGCCCGGTGGCCAACTTCCTGCTCGCCATCGCTATTTTCGCGCTGACCTTCACCGTGGTGGGCGTGCACGTCACCGCGCCGCGGGTCGATGAACTGGTGGCCGGCGGTGCGGCCGAGGCGGCGGGCTTCAAACCTGGCGATCTCATCCTCAGCATTGATGGGTCGCCGATCGAGACCTTTACCGACATGCAGCGGATCGTCAGCGGCAGCGCCGATCGCGAGCTGACTTTCCTGGTTGAGCGCGACGGCGGCACCGTGACCCTCAAGGCGACACCGGCGCGGCGGGAAATCTCGGACCGCTTCGGCAATAAGACCAGGCAGGGCATGATCGGCATTCGCCGCAATGCCTCGCAGGAGGACTGGAAATATCAGCGCTATGGGCCAATCCAGTCGTTGGGACTCGGGGTGCGCGAGACCTATTTCATCGTCGCACGCACGATGTCCTACCTGAGCGATGTGGTGATGGGCCGGGAGTCGGCCGATCAACTGGGCGGGCCGATCCGCATTGCGGAGGTGTCGGGACAGGTGGCCAGCGTCGGCTTTGTCCCCCTACTGAATTTGACGGCAGTGTTGTCCGTCAGCATCGGCCTCATCAATCTTTTCCCCATTCCGCTGCTCGATGGCGGTCACCTTTTGTTCTATCTGATCGAGGCGGTGCGGCGAAAACCCCTGAGCGACCGCACCCAGGAGATCGGTTTTCGCATCGGTTTGGCGGTCGTACTTATGCTCATGATGTTCGCGACTTGGAACGATTTGGGCATTGTGCGGCGCTGGCTTACGGGCATTGGCTAGAATCAGAATTTGTGACGTATTCTTGCCACTTCCAACGGGAGGCGAAGACCGGTAAACGAGAGCTTGATCGCAACGTGCTGCCGCGCTGACGGTGGGGCTCGGGGAGAGGGTCCAACCGTCCGATCGATACGCGGTGCTGCCGGTGCCGGTCGGAGTGGTTGTGTGTGGATAAAAGTGCCCACCTGACGCCGACGGGTAGGGTGCCCACGAGGGGATCGGCGACGAAAGGCAGACGGGAAGAATGCCTTATTCAGGGATGGGCAAATCGAGGGGTTGGGGACACCTCGTAGCCTTGGTTGTGTGGTTGCTGCCGCTGCTGGCGTTGGCGCCCACGCTGGGGTCGACGACGGCAAGTGCCCAGAGCGCCACCATTCGCGAGATTCGCGTGGTCGGTAATCGTCGGGTAGAGCCCGAAACCGTCCGCACCTATCTCAAATTCAATCCCGGCGATCCCTATGACGCGGGCAAGATCGACCAGTCGATCCGCGCGCTGTTCGCCACCGGGCTGTTCTCCGACGTGCGCATTGACCGCGAAGGCAATGGCGTGGTCGTGACCGTGGTGGAAAACCCGGTCATCAATCAGATTGCGTTCGAGGGCAACAAGGAAGTCGACAAGGATACCCTCAAGAACGAGGTGCAACTCAAGCCGCGCTCGGTGTTCACCCGCGCCAAGGCGCAAGCCGACGTGCAGCGCATCCTCGACGTTTACCGGCGCCAAGGACGGTTTGCTGCGGCCGTTGAGCCCAAGATCATCGAGCTCGACAGCAATCGGGTCAATCTCGTGTTCGAGATCACCGAGGGCAACGCCACCAAGGTCAAGGCCATCAACTTCATCGGCAACCGCGCCTTCAGCGACTCGCAGCTGCGCGACATCATCACCACCAGCCAGTCCGGGCTGCTCGACTTCCTGAAGGGCACCAACATCTATGATCCCGACCGGCTCACCCTCGATCGCGAGCTGCTGCGCCAGTACTACCTGAAGAATGGCTATGCCGACGCGCGCGTGGTGACCGCGGAGGCCGAACTCGATCGTGACGGCTCGGGCTTCTACATCTCGTTCGTGATCGAAGAAGGGGAGCTCTATGCGTTTGGCGCGATGGAGGTCGAATCCGCGCTACCGCTCGACGTCAAGGTGTTGCGCTCCGAGCTTTTGACGAAGAGTGGCGCCACCTATGACCAGTCGTTGATGGACAAAACCGTGGAGCGGCTGACGTTGGTGGCGTCCGAAGGGGGCTACGCCTTCGTTCGCGTGCGGCCACGCGCCGATCGGGACTCGACCGGGCGCGCCATCAATGTCACCTACGTGGTCGACGAGGGGCCGCGGGTTTACATCGAACGCATCAACATCAACGGCAACCTGCGCACGCAGGACTACGTGGTGCGCCGCGAATTCCGATTGGCGGAGGGCGACGCCTACAATCCGATCATGGTCGACAAGGCCAAGAAGCGGCTGCAGAACCTCGGTTTCTTCAAGACCGTCGACATCAAGCGGCGGCCGGGGTCGGCAGCCGATCGCATCGTTCTCGACGTCGATCTGGTCGAGCAATCGACCGGCGAGCTGTCCTTCGGGGCCGGCTATTCGACCAGTGAAGGCATCATCGGCGACGTCAGCATCACCGAGCGCAACCTGTTGGGACGCGGGCAGTTCCTGCGCCTGCGCCTCGCCGGTTCAGCCGAGCGCCTGCAGATCGATCTGAGCTTCACCGAGCCGCGCTTCCTCGGCTACAACCTTGCCGCCGGCTTCGATCTTTTCCACAAGGACGTGAACCTCTCGAGCCTGTCCTCATTCCGAACCCGCACCACGGGCGGCGCCTTGCGGGTCGGCTTCCCGCTCACGGAAAACCTGTGGCTGACCAACAGCTATACCTTGTCGACCAGCGCCATCTACGATGTGCTGCCGACGGCGTCGCTGGCGATCAAGGAAGCACAAGGCGAGGCCCTGACCTCGTCCTGGGGCACGCTACTGTCCTACGATGACCGCAATCATCCCAAGAACCCGACCAAGGGCATCTACCTGCAGGCCGGTACCGAGGTCGCCGGCTTGGGTGGCGATGTGCAGTACGTGCGCGCCAGCGCCGAGGGCCGCTTCTATTACCCGCTGACGGAAAAGATCACCCTCGTCGGCCGGGTCATGGGCGGGCACATCGAGGGCTGGGGTGGCCAGGACGTGCGCTTGATCGATCTCTTCTATAAGGGCGGTGAGACCATTCGCGGCTTTGATCGCGGTGGCTTTGGTCCACGCGATCTGTTGACCAATGATGCCCTGGGCGGCAGCACGTTTTGGTCGGCCACGGCGGAGGTGCGCTTCCCGATCCCGCTCGTTCCCCAGGAACTCGGCATGAGCATGGCTGCCTTCGTCGATGCCGGCTCGCTGTTTGGCGCCGGTGCTGGCGCCCAGGCGCTCAATACCCAGTGCGGGCAGCCGCTCAGCAGAGATCCCATCACCGGGGCCGTGCTCAATCCGGGCATCTGCTTGGCAGACTCCAGCTCCGTTCGCGCTTCGGCGGGGGCGAGCATCATTTGGGAATCCCCCCTCGGGCCCTTGCGCCTCGACATTGCCAAGCCGTTCATCAAAGAGCGCTTTGATGACGAGCAGCTGATCCGCTTCGGCGCCTCGACCCGGTTCTAGCCACCAGGTGCCCCAACCGGCCGGTGCCCCCTACGCTCAGGGGCAACGGCCGTTCTGTGACGACAATCCGCGCGGCTGCGGATAAGGTAGCCCCATGCAACATCCGGGATTTTTTGAGAGGAGCGGGCCGATGCGGCTGGCCGATCTGGCCAGCAAGCTCGGCGCCACGCTTGCCGCCGGGGCCAATGCCGACGCCCCGATCGAAGACGTGAAGCCCTTGGCCGAGGCCGGAGCCCGCCACCTGTCGTTTCTCGACAATCGCAAGTATATGGCGCAACTGCGCGAAACCCACGCCGGCGCCTGTCTCATCGCCCCCGAATTCACCGATCGCGTACCCCGCGCCACGGTGGCGCTGGCGACGCCGACGCCCTATCGTGGCTTTGCCGCGGCGCTACAACTCTTCTACCCCGATGCGCTGCAGCCAAAGGCGGCGATGGCGGGGGCGGGCGAGCCCTTGCTGCACCCCAGTGCCATGATCGAGCCCGGCGCGCGGGTGGAACCTGGTGCCGTGGTCGGACGTGAGGCGCGCATCGGCGCCGGCAGCACCGTGGCGGCAGGCGCGGTGGTCGGCTATCGGGTGGTGGTTGGGCGCGACTGCTACATTGGCCCCGGGGTAAGCCTCATCCACGCCATCGTCGGTGACCGGGTGATCCTGCACGCAGGCGTGCGCATAGGCCAGGACGGGTTTGGCTTTGCCATGGGCGCCAAGGGCCACCTCAAGGTGCCGCAGATCGGCCGTGTCATTCTTCACAACGACGTGGAAATCGGTGCCAACAGCTGCGTCGACCGCGGCGCCCTCTCCGATACAATGATCGGGGAAGGCACCAAAATTGATAATCTTGTACAGATCGGGCACAACGTGGTGATCGGTCGGCATTGTGTCATCGTCGGCCAGACCGGCATTTCCGGTTCCACGGAGCTCGGTGACTTCGTGGTCATGGGCGGCCAGTCCGGAGCGGTGGGCCACATTAAAGTAGGCTCGGGTGCCCAGATTGCCGGTGGTGGCCATGCCAAGGACGACGTACCCGCTGGCGCCCGCATGGGCGGCACGCCGGCGGTGCCGATGGTCGAGTGGGCGCGGCAGATCGCGGCCTTGAAGCGGCTGGGACGCCGGCCGCGCCGCGAGGAGCAAGGGGAAGGTGAGGGACACTAAGGGTTGTGCGGACAAGGTCATGAAAGAGACGCAAAAGGCGAAAAAGGAACTCGGCAGCGCTGACATTGCGCGCGTCATGAAGCTCCTTCCCCATCGCTACCCGTTCTTGCTGGTCGACCGGCTGATCGAAATGGATGGCGATGAGCGCTGCATCGGCATCAAAAGCGTGACCATCAACGAGCCGTTCTTTCAGGGGCATTTTCCCGGTTACCCGATCATGCCGGGGGTGTTGATCATCGAGGGCCTGGCGCAGACGGCGGGGGCGTTGTGCGTCGCCAACTTCCAAACCGACTACAAGCCGCAGCTCGTGTATTTCATGGGCATCGACCGTGCCAAGTTTCGCAAGCCGGTGCTGCCCGGCGATCACCTTCACTATCATGTGCGCAAGATTCGCAGCCGCGGCCGTGCCTGGCGGTTCTACGGCGAGGCCAAGGTGAACGGCCATGTGGTCGCCGAGGCGGAGGTCAGCGCCATGATCCTGGATCCGGATGATGCCAAGCTCTAACGTGCACCCGACGGCGATCGTCGAGCCGGGTGCCGAGCTTTGCGACGACGTTGAGATCGGCCCCTACTGCGTCGTCGGCGCCGAGGTCAAGCTGGCGAGGGGTGTCAAGCTGATGAGCCACGTGGTGGTGGCCGGCCGCACCAGCATTGGCGCACGCACCAGCCTCTATCCGTTCGCCTCGATTGGTCACCAGCCGCAGGACCTGAAGTACAAGGGCGAGCCCTCAACGCTGACCGTCGGCAGCGACTGCATCATCCGGGAGGGTGTGACCATGAACCCCGGCACCGCCGGCGGCGGCATGCAGACGCTGGTCGGCAGCCATTGCGCGTTCCTCGCCAACTCGCATGTCGGGCACGACTGTCGCATCGGCAACAACGTCATTTTCTCTAACAACGTGATGCTGGCCGGGCATTGCAATATCGGCGACTTTGCGATTCTGGGCGGAGGCGCCGCCGTGATCCAATTCGCTCGCGTTGGCGCGCACGCGTTTCTCGGCGGCATGTCGGGGCTGGAGAACGACCTCATTCCCTACGGCATGGCACTCGGCAATCGGGCACAATTGTCGGGGCTCAACATCATCGGTCTGCAGCGGCGCGGGTTTTCGCGCGAAGACATCCACACCCTGCGCCGTGCCTATCGGTTGTTGTTTGCGGACGAGGGGACCCTGTTGGAGCGGCTCGACGACGTCGAAGAAGAGTTCGACCATCCAATTGTCAAAGAGATCGTGGCCTTCATCCGCGCCGGCGGCAAGCGCTCGTTGTGCGTGCCGCACGCGGAAACCTGAGCCCGCGGCTGACCGCCCGGAGGCCTCGATGATCCGCATTGCTATTCTGGCTGGCGGCGGACGGCTGCCGCTGATGATCGCCGAAAGCGCCGCGGCGCGTGGTGCGGGAGTGCACATCGTCGGCATTCGGGGGGAAGCCGATCCCGAGATTGCCCGCTTTCCGCACACCTGGGTCAACTGGGGTCAGATCGGCCGCATGCTCACCACCTTGCGCCGCGAGGGCGACCGGCAACTGGTGATCGCCGGCGGCGTGCGGCGGCCCGACTTTTGGCACATCCGCCCGGACGCCGGCTTTTTCACCAGCCTGCCGCAGATTGTCGGCCTGATCGCGGCCGGCGGCGATGATTCCGTACTGACGCGCGT
This sequence comes from Hyphomicrobiaceae bacterium, assembly GCA_035258605.1. Taxonomy (GTDB): domain Bacteria; phylum Pseudomonadota; class Alphaproteobacteria; order Rhizobiales; family Hyphomicrobiaceae; genus AWTP1-13. The sequence continues at coordinate 7,841 of DATFXD010000375.1, forward strand.
GGTGCGCTTCTTCGAGCACAAGGGGCTCAACGTTTGGGGCGCCCACGAGATCGCACCCGATCTGTTGGCCGAAGCCGGAGCCCTGGCGCAAACCGACCTCGACGACAGGGACTATCGTGACGCGCGCCTCGGCTTTGCCGTGCGCCGGCGGCTGGGCAGGCTCGATGCCGGTCAGTCGGTGGTGGTCGCCGATGGCTCAGTGCTGGCAATCGAAGCCGCCGAGGGCACCGATCGCATGCTTGAGCGCGTGCTCGGTTTGCGGCAGGACGTCGACACCGAGGTGCGCGAGGGCGTGCTGGCCAAGGGCCCGAAACCTGGCCAGGAGTTGCGCGTCGACATGCCGGCAATCGGCCCGCGCACCGTCGACAGCACGGTGGCCGCCGGCCTGGCTGGCATCGTGGTGGCGACCGGCGGGGTCTTGCTGCTCGACCGCGACGAGACCTTGCGCCGCGCCGACGCCAACGGCTGCGCCATTCATGGTCTCGCCGAGGACCTGGCGGAGCCGGCGCCGCCCGCCGCGGCGCGCCCCCTGTCGGCCGAGCTCGTTGGGCGCATCCGGCCACGCCGCCGTGACATCCGCGACATCGAGCGCGGCATTGCCGTGGTTGAACGGCTTGCCGAGTTCGCGACCGGCAAGGCCGCCGTGGTGGCCCGCAGCCACGTTCTTGCCGTCGAAGGCGCGGAGGGAACGGCGGCGATGCTGGCGCGCGTGCGCGGCTTGCGGCAGTGGAGCGACCGCCGCAATCGGCGGCGGCTCGGCTCCCTGGTCTACCGCGCCGAGCTGGGCGAGCGCCGCGATCTGGTCGGGCTCCTGCAACAGGCGGCCCTGCAGGATCTGGCCGCGGTTGCCATTACCGGGGAGGGCAGCCTGATCGAAGATGCCAGGGATGCGGCCCATACCGCCGACAACCTTGGCCTGGCTTTGGTGACCTGCGAAACTCGCAGCACCTTGGTCGGTTGAGGCCAGCATGACGAACGAGCAGGCGCTGAACGAACGCAGTTATGCGGCCGAGGCCCGCGACTTGCGGCTCTATGTCGTTGCAGGCGAGCATTCGGGCGATGCCCTCGGCGCCAAGCTGATGGCGGCCCTCTCCCACGGTCGCCGCGGCCGCATCCGCTACCTGGGGGTTGGCGGGCCACAGATGGCGGCAGCCGGCCTGACCTCGCAGTTTCCGATCGAGGATGTGGCGGTGATGGGCCCGTTGGCGATCCTCGGGCGCTTGCCGACGATCGTGCGCCGCATTAACACCGCTGCTGCCGCCGCCATCACCTGCGAGCCCGATGCGGTCGTCATCATCGACAGCCCCGAATTCACCCACCCGATTGCTCGGCGCATCCGCCGCCGCCAGCCCGCCATTCCCATTATCGACTACGTCTCGCCCAGCGTGTGGGCCTGGCGCCCCGGGCGCGCCAACAAAATGCGCGCCTATATCGACCACGTGCTTGCCCTGCTACCGTTCGAGCCCGAGGCACACGCCGGTCTCAATGGTCCACCCTGCAGCTATGTCGGCCATCCGCTGATCGAACGCCTGGCCTGGATCAACGAGCTTGATCCCGCGCCGCTGGCCGCGCGCCTCGGCCTTGGCGCCAACACTGAGCTCTTGGTGGTGCTGCCGGGCAGCCGCGCATCGGAGGTGCGCCGGCTGATACAACCCTTTGGCCAGGCGCTGCAGCGCCTGATCGAGCGCGGCCGGCAATTCGAGGTTGCCGTGCCGGTGGTAGCCTCGGTGCGGCGCCTGATCGAGGGCGGTGTTGCCGGCTGGCCAAAAACGCCGCATCTGCTGCACGGCGAGGACGACAAGTTTGCCGCCTTCAGGTTGGCGCGGGCGGCGCTTGCCGCTTCCGGGACGGTCGCGCTCGAGCTGGCACTGGCCGGCACACCAATGGTGATTGCCTATAAGGTGGACCCGGTTGCGGCCCCGGTCCTGCGCCGCATGATCAAGGCACCCTCCACGGTGTTGCCGAACCTGATCCTCGGACAGCGCGCAATACCGGAATTTCATCAGGAGCACTGCACCCCGGTCAAGCTTGCCGACGCGCTCTCCCCGCTGTTCGAGGATACCCCGGAGCGTCGGCGACAACTCGCGGCGCTGGCCGAGGTGCCGACCCGCATGCATCTGCCCATGGGCACCCCAAGCGAGGCCGCAGCGCAGATCGTGCTCAACTATGCCGAGATGGGACGCGGTTGGCCGCGCCCAGATGTGCTGCGCCACAGCGGCTAGGAGGCTTTAGCCGCGCTGCTCCACCGGCACGAATGGGCGCTCCGGCTCACCGATATAAAGCTGCCGCGGCCGGCCGATCTTCTGCTCGGGATCCTCGATCATCTCCTTCCACTGCGCAATCCAGCCGACGGTGCGCGCGACCGCGAAAAGCACGGTGAACATGGAGAGCGGGAAGCCCATCGCGCGCAGCGTAATGCCCGAGTAGAAGTCGATGTTGGGATAGAGTTTCTTCTCGATGAAGTAATCGTCCTGCAGGGCGATGCGCTCGAGCTCCATGGCGACCTTCAGGATGTTTTGATCCTTGACGCCGAGGTCGTCGAGCACTTCGTGGCAGGTCTCCTGCATCACCTTGGCCCGCGGATCATAGTTCTTGTATACGCGATGGCCAAAGCCCATCAGACGGAATTCGGAATTCTTGTCCTTGGCCTTTTTGACGTATTGCGGCACCCGGTCGACGGTTCCGATCTCCTCGAGCATCTTGAGCGCCGCCTCGTTGGCACCGCCGTGCGCCGGCCCCCATAGCGAGGCGATACCGGCGGCAATGCAGGCAAACGGGTTAGCGCCTGACGAGCCCGCCAGGCGGACGGTGGAGGTCGAGGCATTCTGCTCGTGGTCCGCGTGCAGGATCAGGATGCGGTCGAGGGCGCGCGAAACGATCGGATTGACGACGTAGGGCTCGCACGGCACCGCAAAGCACATCTGCAGGAAGTTGGCGGGGTAGTCGAGGTCGTTGCGTGGGTAAATGAACGGCTGGCCTACCGAATATTTATAGGCCATGGCGGCCAGGGTCGGCATCTTGGCGATCAGCCGGTGGCTGGCGATGACGCGCTGCTGCTCGTCGTTGATGTCGGTGGAGTCGTGATAGAAGGCACTGAGCGCGCCGACCGAGCCGCACATCACCGCCATCGGATGGGCATCGCGACGAAAGCCCGTAAAAAACCGGGTCATCTGCTCATGCACCATGGTGTGGTGGGTGATGGTGTGGCGGAAATTCTCGAGCCCGCGCTTGGTCGGCAGCTCGCCGTTGAGCAGCAGGTAGCACACCTCGATGAAGCTCGATCTCTGCGCCAGCTGTTCGATCGGGTAGCCGCGGTAGAGCAGCACGCCTTGATCACCGTCGATGTAGGTGATGCGCGACGAGCAGTTGGCGGTCGAGGTGAAGCCGGGGTCGTAGGTGAAGCAGCCGGTATCGCGGTAGAGGCGGCCGACATCGATCACGTCCGGCCCAATGGTCCCGGATCTGATCGGCATATCCGCCCGCTGGTTGCTGCCGATCGCCAGTGTTGCGGTCTTTGCCTCGGCCTTTGCGCCTGCCATGTCCTTTGCATTCATGGGCGTCATCCTTTGGATCCAGCGACGCTGACGCCACCCCTGAGGGGCCCGCCTCCGATTCTGGGGGCGCAGCAACAGCACCCCTCTATTATATATATTGCACTGCGGCAAGCTATGCGAACGGCGGAGCAAATCTGCTTTACCGGCCGGTCAATGGCGGGGCCGAGGCGGCCTGATCGGCGATGCGAGCCAAGCTCTCCGCGCGCCCTAGCGCGGCCATGACGTCGAACACCGGCGGGGATACCGCACGGCCGGTCAGCGCCGCCCGCAGCGGCTGGGCAATATGGCCGAGCTTGTGCCCGCTGCCCTCGGCAAAGGCCTTGACCGCCGCCTCCAGTGCCTTTTCGTGCCAGTCCATTACCTTAGCGAGCTCGGGTTCGACTTTCGCCAGTAATGCCCGCGCCTCGTCATTGAGCAGCTTTTGCGCCTTGTCGTCGAGCGCCAGCGGCCGTTGCTGGATGAGGAAGGCGGCGCCGTCGATAAGGTCGCGCAAGGTTTTCGCCCGCGGCTTGAGGCTGGGGAGCGCGGCCGCCAGCCGGCCCCAGCCGACCGCCTCGAAACGGCCACTGAGACGGGCGCCGTCGTCGCTGCCGGCCATGAACTGCTTGAGGCGCGCGATCAGCGCCGCGTCATCGGCCTGGCGGATGTAGTGGCTATTGACGTCGGCGAGCTTGGCCATGTCGAGGCGAGCCGGGGCCTTGTTGACATCGTCGATGTCAAACCAGGCCACGGCTTGCTCGGTGGAAAAAATCTCGGCATCGCCGTGGCTCCAGCCGAGGCGCGACAGATAGTTGCGCAAGCCCTCGGGCAGATATCCCATATCGCGATAGGCCTCGATGCCGAGGGCGCCATGGCGCTTGGAGAGCTTGGCACCATCGCTGCCGTGGATCAGCGGAATATGCGCCATCACCGGCACCTGCCAGGTCATGGCGCGGTAGATCTGCACCTGGCGGGCGGCATTGGTGAGGTGATCGACACCGCGGATGACGTGCGTGATGCCCATGTCGTGGTCGTCCACGACCACGGCGTGATTGTAGACCGGGGTGCCGTCGCTGCGCAGGATGATCATGTCGTCGAGATCGGCGTTCTGCCATACGACACGGCCCTGGACGCGATCCTCGATCACGGTCTCGCCCTCGAGCGGAGCCTTGAGGCGGATCACGGGTCTGACGCCAGCGGGGGCATCCTTGGGGTCGCGGTCGCGCCAACGGCCATCATAGAGCTTGGAGCGACCCTCGCGGCGCGCCGCCTCGCGCATGTCGCTCAGCTCCTGCGGGCTGGCGTAGCAGTAATAAGCCTTGCCGGCGGCCAACAATGCGTGGGCAACCTCGCGGTGGCGAGCGGCGCGCGCAAATTGGAACAGCGGGTCGCCGTCCCACTGGAGGCCCAGCCAGGCCAGGCCATCGAGAATGGCGGCAATTGCCGCCTCGGTCGAGCGCTCACGATCGGTGTCCTCGATGCGCAACAGGAACTTGCCCCCGGTGTGGCGGGCATAGAGCCAGTTGAAGAGAGCCGTGCGGGCGCCACCGATGTGCAGAAAGCCGGTGGGTGAGGGGGCAAAGCGGGTGACGACGGGTTGCTGCATGGCGACGGGGCCGGGTTAAGCGCATTTGGTTCTGAATGCAGGGCGGTGTATCACAGGAAGGTCGCCTCGTCATTTGGGCGGCCTGCGGTCCCGTAGCTCAACTGGATAGAGTGCCGCGCTTCGAACGCGGAGGTTGCGGGTTCAAGCCCTGCCGGGACCGCCAC
>DATFXD010000376.1:0-7911 GCA_035258605.1 Hyphomicrobiaceae bacterium
GATGCTGGCCTACGGCTGGGCCAACTCGGTCACCCCAGGCGTCAGGCAGCGCGGGCCAGCCAGCCTCAAAGCGCGACTTGCCGAGCTTTCCACCACCGCACCGCCGCAGAAGCTGGCGTCATGACGCCGCCCCGCAGCTAGCAGTCGCAAGCACGGGGGCTGGTCTCGACGGCAAAAGCCGATCACCCCTTGCCGTCGATGAGCAGCCGCAGCATGCCCACGATCTCGGGCCCGCCGGCCGGCTTGGAGACCACCGGCGCGGTGCTGCCGGTCGTGAAATCGTCGCGTGCCCGGCCACTGTAGTAGAGGAATGGGATTGCCTTCTGCTTCAGCCGGCGCGCCACGGCGCGGCCGGAATCGAAGCCAAGCCAGAAGTCCACCACCGCTGCCGAGCAGTTATGGGCATCGATGGCGGCCAGGGCGCTTTTCACCGTGGCGGCCTTGAGCACCTTGGCACCGGCATCCTCGAGCGAGGAGCTGATATCGAGCGCGATCAGCGGTTCATCCTCAACCACCAGGATCACGGCGCCTTTCAGTTGACTTTGCAAGCAACTCCCCAACATTGCGGCGAGCAGCGTGTGTAGCTCGAACAGCCGGCTAATGGCCAACATAAAAAATTTTCGGACCTACGCAAGCCTCAAGGAACCCACGGCGCAACAAGCATAATTCGCTGCGACATAACGGCGGCTTAGACAGAACTTTTCCAACGGCGCGGCGTTTTCTCCGCAAAGGGCCCTCCTGGGCTCGCTAGCGTGGAGATTGATGATGACGCCCAAGACAGCAGCGAGTGCGGCTGCGCTGATCCTGGCGCTTGGCTTGTCGCCGGTGCTGGCGCAGACCTCGTCGCCATCGCCGCAGGCTTCCAAGACAACCGAAGCGCCGAAAGCTCCGGTCACGGGTCAGATCGTGACGCAGGAGGACAATACCATTCTCGCCAAGGATCTGATCGGTCAGACGGTGTATGCGCCCGATAAAACCAAGATCGGCAACATCAGCGACCTCATCCTCAGCAAGGATGGCAAGAACGTACAAGGCTTCGTGATCGGCGTCGGCGGCTTCCTCGGCATCGGCGAAAAGAGCGTCGCCATGAAGATTGACCGACTGCAAATCGGACAGGACAAGGACGGTCTGCAGCTGATCATGGACGCCAAGAAGGAGGAACTGTCGAACGCTCCTGCGTTCAAATCGAAGAAGGACGTGGAGGCCGAGCGCCAATCGGCTGAGCGGGCCAACAACCCGCCGAGCGGTCAGCGCCCCAGCACAAAGCCTTAAACGTCACCAGCAGATAGTCGCTGGCAGCGCCGCGGGCAGGCAGCCCGCGGCGCGGCCGCTGGCTCGCGGCCGGCCCGGCTGGCAAAATGCCCGCGTCAGCGGCTGTAGAACTCAACCACCAGGTTGGGCTCCATGTGCACCGGGAAGGGCACATCGGCGAGCCCTGGAATGCGCATCAGCTTGGCCGTCATCTTGTTGTGATCGGCCTCGATGTAGTCGGGAACGTCGCGCTCGGCGCTCTTGATGGCCTCGAGCAGCAGGGTCATCTGTCTGGCCTTCTCCTTCACCTCGACGACATCGCCGACGCGGCAGCGAAAGCTCGCAATGTTGACGCGTCGGCCGTTCACCGTGACATGGCCATGACTGACGAACTGGCGGGCAGCGAACATGGTGGGTACGAACTTCGCCCGGTAGACGATGGCATCAAGGCGCCGCTCCAACAGACCGATCAGGTGCTCGGACGTGGAGCCCTTGAACCGGCGCGCGGCCTGATAGATGCCGTTGAACTGCCGCTCGGTGATATTGGCGTAGTAACCCTTTAGCTTCTGCTTGGCGCGCAACTGTTGGCCGTAGTCGGACAGCTTGCCGCTGCGCCGCTCGCCGTGCTGGCCCGGCCGGGTTTCGCGCTTGTTGATCGGGCTCTTGGGGCGTCCCCAGATGTTTTGGCCCAGGCGCCGATCGATCTTGTGTTTCGCCTGGATGCGCTTGGTCATGCAGAGTTCTCCTAAAGTCGCGCAAAATGCCGAAGTTCGATGAAGCAAGCACGCCCTCCTCTACCCGGGGTTGTGGTCCGGGTCGACAGGCTCTCCGCCGGAGCGGGTTGCCACGGGTGTGCGAACGTGAAACGGGCCAAACGGCCCGCCGCCCAGCGTTATAGCGCAATGGCCTCCAAGGTCAATCGTGCGCGGCCGGCGCCGGCGCCAAAGTCTGGCGCTGCGTGCCCTTACCGCCTGGACGGCGGCCTATTTCTTCTGGCTGGCGGGCCGCACCGGGGTGGCGGCGGCGGCCGGGGCGGCGGGCGCTGCGGCAGCCGGCGGCGCATTGGCGGTCACGTAGGACTTGATCTGGGCTTCGACCTTCTGGCGCTCGGTGTCGGTGCAGGTCGGTGCCTTTTCCGGCTTGTCGCTATTGAGGATGACTTCCTTGTCACCATCCTTCTCGACCAGCTTCACCTTGCCGGTGAGCGTCATCACGGTAAAGAGGTGAAGCTGATTGATAAACAGGAGCTGCTGGTCGCTCCATTTGGCCTTGGCTTCTTCGCGCTTCATGAAGGTCTGGTAATTGGCCCGCTGCTCCTCGATCAGATCACAGACTTGGGCGTAGGCCGACAGCCGCGCCACCTTGATGGCTTCGCGCGCGGTGTCCATCGGCACCACGACCTCGCTCGGCTTGCTCTTGTCGACCTCGATCACCTTGCCGTCCGGGGTCGTGAACTTGTTGGGCACCAAGGACCAGGCGTACTGCATCAAGGTGAGTACCGACTTATCGCTCAGCTCCTTGTTCTGCGCCGAGGCTGGCCCGCAGCACATTGCCAGCACGAACACCGCGCCAATCCCGGCCCATGCACCATTGCCGATCATGCTGCCGCCCCTGTTTGTTGAGCCCGTTCCAACAAATATTCTCTCGTTCACGCCGGCAGTCCCACGCTGCCTAGCGCGTGCGCATCGCTCAACGGGAATCGAGGCATAACTAAGGCGATTTCCTCGCTGTGCGCCTGCCGTTGACAAGCGCCTTCACGATTCCCCGTAGGGTGCGGATTTCCTGCTGCGTTGGTCCCATGCGGGTGAACATGGTGCGCATATTGCGCACCATGCTGGGGCGCTTTTCGGGCGAGGAGAAAAAGCCCGTGGCGTCGAGCTCACGCTCGAGATGGTCGAAAAAGCCGAGCACCTCCTCCTTGCCAGCGGGCGGCGAACCCCGCAGGTGCAGACCGGCGGCGACCGGTTGCTCGTAGGTGGTGACGCGGCCCAAGGTGCCGTGGCCAGCGCGTTTCATCCATTCGTAGCTCATCAGCAACACTGCTTGAGCGAGGTTCAGGGAGGCGAATGCCGGATTGACCGGCGCCATCACCAGGGCATCGGCACCGGCAACTTCCTCCGTTTCGAGACCATTGCGCTCGGGGCCGAACAGGATGCCGCAGCGCTGGCCGGCGGCCAGGCGCTGGGCGATCTCGGCAATGGCAAGTTCCGGGGTCAGCACCGGCTTGGCCAGATCCCGTTGCCGGGCAGAGGTGGCCGCCACCCAATTGAGGCCGGCCTGGGCGGCCGCCAAGGTCGGATAGGCTTGCGCCCCGTCCACCACAAAATTGGCGCCCGAGGCGGCGATGCGCGCCTTTTCGTTGGGCCAGCCATCGCGCGGCTCAACCAGCCGCAGGTCGTCCAAGCCGAAATTGGCCATGGCGCGCGCCACCATGCCGATATTGTCGGCAAGCTGCGGCCGGACCAGGATCAGCACCGGGGCGGCCCGGACCGGCTGCGCCGGCGCGCCGCTGCGATCGGCGCGGCGAATGCCGTGGCGCAGCTTGCGCAGGAGCCGGCGCGCCCAGTACCAGTACTCCTCCCCCGCCCAGGTCTTTGCCAGCTGCTCGAGGCTTTCGGCCTCAAACGTGCCGCGACCGGAGCCGGGCAACCGGATGGCCGAGCCGGCAAAGGTAATCTCGGCGAACTGGGCGACGAAATCGTCGAAGGTCTTAAGCCCGAGCCGCTCGGCGCGTAGCCGGCAACCCGGGCAGGTCGCGGCCGCATCGCGGCAGCGCTGTTCGGCGCAATAGGTGAGGATTTGCTCAAGCGCGGCACGGTCGAGCCCGGCCGTGGCCAGCTCGGCCAGACCGGCATCGAGGGTCTTTTGATGACAGCGCTCGATCAGGGCCGCGACCGGCAGATCGGTGCCAGCAATTCGTGGTACGCCCGCGCTGATGACGACGCCCTTCACCTGTTGTGCCTCTTTCGCTTGCGCTGAGCCATCCCGGCCCGACGGCCCATTGTAACGGTAGGCGGCAATGGGTGCACTTGGGGCTCACCCGCGCACCGGCTCCCCGCACGGGCTCGGCGCCGGGCCCCCGCGCCAATGCCCGGGCGCTCGAACCTCGGCGAGCTTCCGGTTTGGACCGCCAATGCGCGGCATCGGCGAGCTGACGCCCGCGCTCCGGCTCAGGCGCCGCGCATCGTGCGCACTCGAGCCCGCCAGTCGGTAGGCTCGACGGTCGCGCCCGGCTTGCAGCGGACAAGCGACGATGGCACGCCGCGCGCCATGCCGTGCGCGCGCGGTACCGGCCAAGCTTCGGGGGTCGGCGGGCACCTAGAGCGGGCGGGCGGGGCGGCCGGCCCTGGGGGGCCAAGGGTCGCGGGCCGCGGCCGGCACAAAGATCTCCCTTGCGTCGCGTCTCCCTTGGGTCTCCCTTGCGTCTCCTTTGCGTCTTGGGGGGTCAGCGCCGCAATCGATGGCGGCGCCTGTCGTGGCAATGCTGCAGGGCCGCTGGCTGCACCGGCGGGCGGGGCACAGCCGTTGGCGCGGCCCTTGCGGTCGCGCGCCGCGCTGGCCCGGCGGCGCCCCGATGCGCGGCTGGCGAACGCGGCACCCCCTCATCGTGCCGCGCCACGCAAGACCGTGCCGCGCCAGCACCCGCCGCGGTCGGATCGCCGCCGCCCCGCACAGGCTGCCTCAATGCCATTGGCGTTCACGATGGTCCCGCGCCGCCCGATCCTGCTGCGGCATCCGCCCGTCGCGCAACGCCATGGTGGCATCGACAGTGGGCTCGCGCCTGCGGCGCCGGCAGCCTTTGCGCAGGTCGCGGCCGGTGCTAAGAGGGCGGCGCTTTGGCGCCGATAGGATTTGGGAGGAGCTTTCAATGCAGAAGATCAAGGTCACCGGCACCGTCGTCGAGATGGACGGCGATGAGATGACGCGGATCATCTGGCAGCTCATCAAGGACAAGCTGATCCACCCCTATCTCGACGTCAAGCTCGAGTATTACGATCTCGGCATCGAACACCGCGATCGCACCAACGACCAGGTCACCATCGATGCCGCCAACGCCACCAAAAAGCATGGCGTTGCCGTCAAGTGCGCCACCATCACGCCGGACGAAGCCCGCGTCAAAGAGTTCAACCTCAAGGAAATGTGGAAGTCGCCCAACGGCACCATCCGCAACATCCTGGGCGGTGTCATCTTCCGTGAGCCGATCATTTGCAAGAATGTACCGCGACTGGTGCCTGGCTGGACGCAGCCGTTCGTCATCGGCCGCCACGCCTATGCCGATCAGTACCGCGCCACCGATTTCAGGTTCCCGGGCAAGGGCACCATCACCCTCAAGTTCGAGGGCGAAGACGGCCAGATCATCGAGCGCGAGGTGTTCAAGGCACCCAGCGCCGGCGTCACCATGGCTATGTACAATCTTGACGATTCGATCCGCGATTTTGCGCGCGCCTCCTTCAACTATGGCTTGGCGCGCAACTATCCCGTCTATCTGTCGACCAAGAATACCATCCTCAAGGTCTACGACGGTCGCTTCAAGGACATCTTTCAGGAGGTGTTCGACCGAGAGTTCAAGGCCGAGTTCGACAAAAGAAAGCTCAGCTACGAGCACCGTCTGATCGATGACATGGTGGCGGCGGCGCTGAAGTGGTCGGGCGGCTATGTTTGGGCCTGTAAGAACTACGATGGCGACGTGCAGTCGGACACCGCCGCGCAAGGCTTCGGGTCGCTCGGTCTGATGACCAGCGTGCTGATGACGCCGGACGGCAAGGTGGTGGAGGCGGAGGCCGCGCACGGCACCGTGACGCGCCACTATCGCCAGCACCAGCAGGGCCGGGAGACCTCGACCAATTCGATGGCCTCGATCTTCGCTTGGAGCCGCGGTCTTGCGCATCGCGCCAAACTCGACGGCAACGCCGAGCTTGCCAAATTCGCCGGCACCCTGGAGAAGGTCGCGGTCGACACCGTCGAGGCCGGCGACATGACCAAGGATCTGGCGCTGTTGGTGGGCGCGCAGCAGAAGTGGCTCTCAACCACCGCCTTCCTCGACCGGATCGATGCCAATCTGAAGACGGCGATGGCGGCCTAGGCGACCACCCGCAGTGCCGCCAGCCAACCGCTTGGCCGAAACAACCGTCTTTATGCCGTCCAATTCACGTGGTTTGGGACCAGCAGGAAGCTCAAGGAAGTGCGGCCATGCCAGACCGTCCCGCGTCAGGGCTTGCTGTCGGTCTTGCCCTGATAGCAGCGTTGCTGTTGCCGACGTCGGCCACTGCCGAGCGGCGCGTGGCCCTGGTGCTCGGCAATTCGGCCTACGTCGCCGCCACATCGCTCGCCAATCCGGCCAATGACGCCAGCGACGTCGGCGAGGCCCTCAAAGCTGCCGGCTTCGAGGTCATTCTCGGGCTCGATCTCGACAAGCGTGGCTTCGATGGCAAAGTGCGCGATTTCTCCCGCCTGCTGCCGCAGGCAGAGACCAGCGTGCTGTTTTATGCCGGACACGGCCTGCAGGTCTCCGGCCGCAACTACCTGGTTCCGATCGACGCGCGACTCGAAACCGAGCGCGATCTCGACTTTGAGACCGTGGCACTCGATTTCGTGCTGCGGCAGATGGAGCTCGATCGCGAAGGTAAAACCAACATCGTCTTCCTCGATGCCTGCCGCGACAATCCGCTGGCGCGCAATCTGGCGCGTTCGATGGGAACGCGCTCGGCAAGCGTCGGCAGCGGACTGGCGCAGGTCGACACCGGGGTCGGCACCTTCATTGCCTATTCGACCCAGCCCGGCAATGTCGCGCTCGACGGTCAGGGCCGTAACTCGCCGTTCACGGCGGCACTGCTCGACGGCCTCAAACAGCCCGGACGCAATTTGACCGCGCTCATGATCGCGGTACGCAAGCAAGTGCTCGCCAATACCAATGGCAGGCAAGTGCCCTGGGACCACTCGGCACTGACCGGGGAATTCTATTTTCATGTTGCCGCCGCGCCCGGTGCGCTACCGCGCCTGCCGCCGGGTGCCTCGGCGCCGGAAACCGAGGCGATGCAGGAGCGGTTGCACCAGCTCGAACTGGAGCTGAAGCGCCGCACCGACCCGAACCAAACCCTTAATCTGGTAAAGCTCGAGCAGCTGAAAGAACGCATGCGACAACTCGAGGAAGCCAACCGTCGAGATCAGCAGCGCATCTTTGACACCTACAACAGGTATGGAGCCGTGAGCGATGCCAACGCACGCAATGCGCTCAGTCGCGAAGTCGGCAGCATTCAGCTCGAGATCAGTCGGCGCGGCCAGCAGCAAAAGCAGCTTAGAGAGGAAATCACCGGGCTCGAGGCGCAGTTGGGGCCGCTGCCGCGCCGCGGCGAACCATAAGCCTCAGCCAGGCGGCACCGGTTAATGGGGCAGGCGAGCCCCCGGCGGCGGCCCTGCCAGTGGCCGATGCCGGCTGCGGTAATAAGCCAGCGTTCCGCGTCGTGACAAACGCGCCCACCAGGTAAAGACGAGGCCGCCGAACCGCGTTACCTCGCGCTCCAGGAAGGCGAAATTACCAGCATTGCCTCTGGCACGCCCGCCAGCCATCGACGCGCTAGCCCTGGCAAATTTTGGCATCCTGTACTCCAGCTCGTGATCATCCGCCGGCGGTGCGTGGGGCGCAGAACCCGCGCCCAAACC
>DATFXD010000377.1:0-17743 GCA_035258605.1 Hyphomicrobiaceae bacterium
GACAAGTATATCATCGCCGTCGGCCTGCCCTGCCGATCCTCCTCCTCAAGCAGCGCGATCAGCTCACCCAACACATGGTCCGTATAGACGAGGGTGTTGTCATAGGCGTTGACAATTTGCTCCTGACTGCAGCGGCTGAATTGCGCCTCCTTGCAAGCCGGCGTGAACGCCTCGAAGCGCGGCGGGTAACGCTTGTAGTAGGCCGGTCCGTGGCTTCCCATCATGTGCAGCACAAACAGTCCGTCCCGATCCAAGGCCTTGAACCTGTCGGGCAGGTCGCGCAACAGCGCCTCATCGAGCGCATCACCGATTTCGTAGAAGGCGCGCGGCTTGGCTTCGACCAGAACTTCGGTTGGCACCCGCAGGCACACGCCCTTGCAACCGGATTGATTTTCGCGCCAGTTGACGGCAATGCCGGCGCGCTGCACGACGTCGAGCAGATTTTCACGCTGCGCGGCGAGGTTGGCGTCGAACTTCGATCGGCCGAAGTTCGAGAACATGCACGGCAGCGACGATGCCGTATCCGTGCCGCAGGAATAGGCGTGCGGGAAGTTGATCAGTCCCGGAATCCGGCTGAGCCGCGGGTTGGTCGGCCGCGCATAGCCATTGAGCGAGAAGTTGGCGGCCCGCGCCGTCTCGCCCACCACGATGACGGTCAAGGAGCGAGCCGTGCGCGAGGCCCAGGCGTCGCCCTTGTGCGCGTCTTCGCCGATCGCAACAAGTTGGGGGGGTGCGGCGTACTGGCGCTTACCGGCAAACTTGAAGATGGCATTGAGCGAGTTGATCGGTGACACGAAATACAACAATTGCCGCTGCTCCCGGAACACCGACAGGTAGGCATTGCTAAACGGCACGACGACTATGGCGAGGATGATGAGCGAAACCACGGTGGCCAGCGCCTTGAACACCAGCTCGCGCGTCGCCGAGCGATAGGCGATGTGCGTGCGCCATAGCACAATGACCGGCAGCACGCCGGCCAACCCCAGGTAGGCCAGCAGCTTGACCGTCAACAGGTCGCGGACCTCGGCGGTATTGGTCTCGACGATGTTTCTAATGAGCCCGGGGTCGATCACCGTGCCGTATTCGTCCATGAAGTAGGCGGCCGCCGCGGCGATCAGCAGCAAGACCGTCATCGCCGGCTTGAAGACGTAAGGCACGGCGAAGGCGCCGAACAACAGATTGGTGAGCCCGAGGACGACGACCGCCACGCTGGCCAGAAACAGCCAATCATGCGGCGCACTCGGCGCCACAAACTGGTAAAGCAGACGCCAGAACTGCAGGTTGAGGCAGCCGACCACAAACACTGCCAGCAGCAACGCGCAGAGCTCTGGTCGCAGGGAATGCTTTTGCATTATCTTCCACGGCGCGGCGCAAGTTGCGCGCCGCCGCAGTTTCGCTTCGACCCTGCCACCACTGTGCCCTCAGCGCATCACTGATCCCGGCACATCGCCCCAAAGCTGTGGCCGGGATACCCCGGCGGCTACGGCCATGGGAGGCATGCGCCCGAGCGCTAGTCATGGCTGATCGCAACCGCCACAGTCAAGCCGGCGGGCTGGACCATCGGTGGTTGGCGCCAAGGGACCACCGGCGGCCCGGCGCAGCCCGCGCCACGCGCACATTAGGAGGCCTTTTTTGACTGCCACGGTCGCATCCCTTCTCGCCGCCCATCGGCGCGGCACCACCACGCCGGTCGACAGCATCAAACGCACGTTCCAGCGCATCCGCGAGGTAGCCGACCCGGCGATTTTCATCACCGTGCGCGAGGAGGCCGCGGTCGTCCGCGAGGCGCAGGCTCTCTCCAACCGCGAGCCGACCCTGCCGCTCTACGGCGTCCCGGTCGCGGTCAAGGACAACATCGACGTCCTTGGACTGCCGACAACGGCGGCGTGCCCGGCCTACGCCTATACGCCGGGCCGCGACGCCCGGGCGGTGGCGCTCTTGAAGGCGGCCGGCGCCCTCATCGTCGGCAAGACCAACCTTGATCAGTTTGCCACCGGGCTTGTTGGCATGCGCTCACCATACGGTACGCCGCGCAATCCGCTGCTGGCCGACCTGATCCCTGGCGGCTCCAGTTCGGGATCGGCGGTTGCCGTCGCCACTGGCATCGTTCCCCTGGCACTCGCTACCGACACGGCCGGATCGGGTCGGGTGCCGGCAGCCCTCAACAATATCGTCGGCCTCAAACCGAGCCCTGGTCTGGTGTCCACCGCCGGCGTGGTGCCGGCCTGCCGTTCGCTCGATTGCGTCTCGTTGTTGGCGTTGACGGTTGGCGATGCCTTTGACGCGCTCAAGGTGATTGCCGGACCGGATCGCGACGACGCCTACTCGCGCGCCTTGCCGCTCGGCGCACTGGCGCCGCCGCCGCCGCGCCTCAGGCTGGGTGTGCCGCGCGACAACGACAAGATCTTCTTCGACGACCCTCGAGCGTGCTCGGCATTCGCCGCCGCCGAAGCGATGGCGCAGGGGCTCGGCGCCGATCTCATCGCTGTCGACCTCACCGTGTTCTTCGAGACAGCTCGCTTGCTTTACGAAGGCGCCTGCCTGGCCGAGCGCACCGCGGCGGTGGGCGACTTTATTGCCCGCAACCGGGACGCGGTGCATCCGATCACGCGAGAAATCATCACCGCGGGCCAAAACTACAGCGCCATCGATGCCTTCCGGTGCCAGCACCGCCTGATCGAGTTGCGCGCCGCCGCGGCGCACCTCTTGCGCCGTTGCGACGTGCTGATGGTCCCCACCATCCCCAAGCCGCTGACGCTCGCGGAGGTGCACGCCGATCCGATCGGTGCCAACGCCAAATTGGGCACCTACACCAATTTTGCCAATCTCCTCGACCTGGCGGCGCTGGCCTGCCCGGTGTCGCTTGCCGCTGACGGTACCGCCCATGGCGTCACCTTGCTGGCGCCGGCGGGCCGCGACGCCGAGCTCGCCAGCCTTGGCGCGCTGTTGCATGCGCGCACGCACCTACCGCTCGGCGCACTCGCCGTTCCGCAGCCGTTCTGGCAGGCGCCCGTGCCCACCGTCGAAACCAGCGAAACCGCCGTCGCCGTGATCGGCGCCCACCGCTCGGGGATGCCGCTCAACCACGAACTTACTGGCCTCGGCGCGCGCTACCTGGAGACCACCACCACGGCGCCCGACTATCAACTGTTCGCTCTCGACCACGCTACCCCGCCCAAGCCGGGGCTGTTGCGGGTCGGCGCCGGATCCGGCGCCGCGATCGAGCTTGAAACCTGGGCGCTCGCAACCGAGGCCTTCGGGCACCTGGTGGCGCAAGTGCCGCCACCCCTAGCAATCGGGTCGATCCGGCTGTGCGACGGGCGCCTGGTCAAGGGTTTTCTGGTCGAGGCGGCGGCCATTACCGAGGCCCGCAACATTTCCAGTTTCGGCAGTTGGCCGGCCTTCCTGGCAGCCGTACCCGGCCCCGGTCGCCCGCCGTCAGCTTAAAGCCTGGTCCGGATCATCAATCAGGCTGACATGGGCGGCGACAATGCGCCAGCCTTGCGGCAGGCGAACCCAGGTCTGCATCTGGCGACCGACCTTGCCGGCGGCGCCGTCGCGATAAAACAGCGTCGAGGCGACGGCGAAGTCGCGGCCGTAGGTGGTAATCACGGTTTTGGCGCGGGTTCGGGCCAGGCCTTGCGGCGAGCGCTGGGCGCGGAATGCCGCCACCGCGGCATGGCCGTAGAGGTTCTCGGCGATGCCGTAGCGGATGGTGCGCGGGTCGGCGTGGAACAGCGTGTCGAGGGTCGCCAGATCGTTGGTGACGAGCGCTACTTCATAGTGCTCGAAGGCGGCACGCACGGCAGCCACCACATCCGGTGCATCGAGTTCCATGGCCACTTCCTATGGCGCCGGCTATAGCGCTGGCCGCGGCGCCAGCGCGACCCCATCCTGTTCGAGCCGGTGGGCGATACGCAAGGCCACGTCTTCGCGCCAGGGTGCCGTGATAATCTGTACCCCGATCGGCAGTGGCGCCAGGGGTACGGGCACCACCACCACGGGCAGGCCAATAAAGGAGATGGGTTGAGTGAATATGCCGATGTTGGGCCTGAGCGGCACTTCGACCCCGTCGAGGCGCACGCGTTGTTGGCCGATGCGCGGCGCCGTAAACGGCGTTGCCGGTGCCAGGATGGCGTCAATGGATTGAAACAATCGTAGCACCTGCTCGCGATACCAACGGCGAAATTTCTGCGCTGCCATTACGTACGGCGCCGGCAGCATCGCGCCGGCGATGAGCCGATCGCGCACGGCCGGATCGAACTCGTGCGCCTCGCCGCGAAGACGAGGCAGATGCAAGCTAGCGCTCTCGGCGGCGGTGATGACGTAGGCGGCTGCGCGCGCCCGTGCGGCTTGCGGAATTTCGATCTCTGCGGTGGCACCGAGCGCCGCGGCGACGCGGGCCACAGCGCCGATCGCCTCCGCCGACGCGCCGCGCCTGAAATAGCCGCCGGCCACCGCCAGCCGCAATCCTCGCGTTGCAAGGTCGAGACAGGGGAGTACTGGCTCGATTTGACGTGCCGCCGAGACCGGATCGGCGGTATCGTGGCCCTGCATGGCATCGTAGGCCAATGCCAGATCCCTGGCCGAGCGCGCCAGTGGACCCAAGTGGTCGAAGCTCGCCGCGAACGGGAAGCTGCGCGCCCGCGACAGGCGCCCATAGGTTGGCTTGAGGCCGAACAGCCCACAAAATGAGGACGGGACGCGGATCGAGCCGTTGGTGTCGGAACCCAGTGCAAGCGGCACCAGGTCGCCCGCCACCGCTCCGCCGCAGCCCCCGGACGAACCGCCCGTCATGTGCGCCGGGTCATGCGGATTGCGCGAGGCTCCGTAGTGGGCGTTTTCGCCGGTGAAATCGTAGGCGTATTCACCCATGTTAAGGGCACCGACCAGTACCGCGTCGGCCGCTTCCAGCCGGGTGATGAGCGGCGAATCCGCCGTCGCCGGCGGCAGTCGACGATTGATTTTGGAGCCGGCGAGGGTGGCAAGGCCGGCGACGTCGTAAAGGTTCTTGACGGCGAACGGCACGCCGGCGAGTTGACCGCAAGGCGCCCCGCGCGCGCGGGCAGCATCGATGGCTCGCGCCTTGGCGAGCGCTCGCTCGCGGGTGACGGCGGTGAAGGCGTTGAGCCTCGCAGCGCTGGCATCGATGCGCGTGAGCGTCGCCTCGATCACGGCCACGGCGCTGCTGCGGCCGCTGCTGACGGCATCGACGATGGCGGCCGCAGATTGCCAGGCCAGCATCGCCTCAGGCATTGAACACCGGTGCCGGCTCGAGGTCGTCGGCAAGCTCGAACTCGACGACGGTCGCCGCCAGTTGCAAGGTGGCCTTCAGGTTGGCCTCGATCGCCGGTCTCCATGCCGGCTCGATCGGCAGCGCCAACAGCTCCGCCGCGGCAGCAATCAAGCTTTCGAGAGCCCTATCCGTTTCGTCGCTCATGGTCGCTCCTGCGCACGTGGTCCTCGGTCAAGCCGCACGAGTTTGGCGCCAGCGGCCGCCGGCAATTGCCGCAAGGCGCCGCCCTACTCCGCCGGCACCGGCGCCAATGCCGGCGCCTTGATGTCGGCTCGATATTGCGCGGCCTGCCGCGCCAGCGTCCACAGCAATGCAGAGAGCAGGCCGTAGGCGACTGCAACGGCGGGCGTCACCGCGACCCCCACCGCTTCCCCGTGCATGAAGCCAAAGAAACTCAAGACCGCTCCGGCGCCGGCAAAGGCGGCGGCAGCCAAAAAATCCCTGTTGATGACGAAGGCGGCGATGGCGGCCAAGATCAAACCGCTGAGGATGGCACCACCGCCCAGCACCTCAAGACCGTGATAGAGCACGCCCACCTGCTGCAACTTATCGAGGCCAATCGCGTGCGCGCTGGTGCCGGCCGCAGACAAGGCTCCGTCCATCAGCGTCTTCAACCAGGCGGCAAGATGCGGGACCAGAGCCAATACGACCGCCGGCGCGTGTTCGCTGGGCGTTTCCTGAAACGCCTGGGCGCCGATCAGCATGCCGATATAGAGCAGGATCGGCGAAATCGCGACCACGGGAATGAGCGACAGCAGCAAGGCGACGAGACCGCAACAGGCGAGCACGATCACCATCAAGCCGGTAGCCGCCGAATAGCCAATGCGTCCGCCCATGGCCTTCCAGCCGGGATGCCCGATATAGACCGCGTTGATGAAAGGATTGCCCATCAGGCAGCCGATCAGGCTCACGACGCCATCGGCGGTCAACACCTGCGTCGTGGGAAAGGCATCGCCGGCCGCTTCCGCGCTCTCGACGTTGTCCATCGCCTCGACGAGATCGTAGATCCCGAACGGAATGGCGGTGACGAGGATGACCCCAAGGTATTCAAAGCCGGCGAACACGTGCGCATACGCCGGCAACGGCAACGCGAAGCCGAAGTTCGCAAATGCCTGGCCAACCTTGTCGACGTGCATATCGCCATAGTTGAGGCCGACCAAGGTCGAGCCCCAGGCTATGAGCATGCCCACGGCAATGGCGACGAGGCCCGCGGGGATGCCCCTCGGATAGCGCACACCACCGAACCAGGCGACCAGAATGACGGCCAGGCACGGAATGCCGATGATTGGGGTCATGAAGATTTCCAGCGCCGGCCGCATCGAAATGAAGGTCACCGATACGCCCGCTAGGGTGCCGAGCAACGCCCCGCGCGGCGTGATGCGGCGAATGTAGGGGGCGATAAAGCCCCCAAGCATCAGAATGAAGCTTTGGAAGAACACCCAGACGAGACCAGCCTCCCAGCCCTTGACTGGGTCGCCGGTTTTCAAAGTGATCGGCAACATGATTACGAAGGTGACCACGAACATGTGGGGAACGCTCACCCCGGACGGCAGCGCGCATACGTCGGAGCGACCCGTCCGTCGCGCCAACCGGTAAGCAAGAAAGGCGTAGTACAGCGTGGAGAGGCATAGCATTAGGCCGAGCGCCGGCAAGATGCGTCCAAACACCAGCGCATCGGGCATCTTGAGCACAAAGCGCAACAGCCCGGTGAGCACCAGCATGTTGACCAGGATATTGGTGCCAAAACCGAAGAAGGCGTTCCAGTCGCCTGGCGTCCAAAGCGCTGGTCGGTGATGTTCCGCGGCGGCTGCCATGATGTTTCGCTCGCTCCTCGTTCCGTGCGCTCGCTCGGCCGCCGATCTCGGCACACTGGCCGGCAACGTCGTAAACGTCAGGGGCAAGAGCCATGCCAAGCGGCCCGCGGCGGGCGCAAAGGCGATGGGCAGGGCCAAGCGCAACGCCGCGGCGTGGCATGGTGCGGCCGCAGTGCCCAGCAAGTCGGCGGTCTGACGCTTTCCTGATCACGCGGGCCTCGGCGCCGCGCGCCAGGTTTATGCCAGTGCTGCCATGGCCGCAGCGGCGGCCGAGACCCAGCCGAATATGCCGCCCTGCGCCTTGATCATGGCCAAGCCGGCCGCGTGAAAGTGTGGGAAGTAGGAGGCACAACAGTCGGCCAGCACCACACAGCGGTAACCGCGGTCGGCCGCTTCGCGCACCGTGGAGTTGACGCAAACTTCGGTGGTGACGCCGCACACCAGCAAGTTTTCCACGGCGCGGTTGCGCAGTATGAGCTCAAGGTCGGTTTGATAGAACGCGCCCTTCCCCGGCTTGTCGATCACCGCCTCGCCGGCAACGGGATAGAGCGGAGCGATGATGTCATGGCCCGGTTCACCGCGCACCAGGATGCGTCCCATCCCGCCCGCGTCGCCGATCCGCAGGCCGGGCCGAGCTCCGCGCTCCATCTTAGCGGCGGGCACGTCGGAGAGGTCCGAACGATGGCCTTCGCGCGTGTGAATGACCAACAGCCCACGCCGCCGCGCCGCCGCCAACACCGCTTGGCACGGTGCGATCGCCGGCATCAAGGCGGCAACGTCGTTGCCGAGCGCTTCACCGAAGCCGCCGGGCTCCAGGAAATCGCGCTGCATGTCGATGATGAGGAGCGCCGTTCGGTCGAGATCGACAACCACTTGGTGCGGTTCGGCGGCGATGGTGGCAAGCGGCATGCAAGGTTCCTCGGCTAACCGGTAGGGCAGCCCATGCAACGAAATCGGGCAGCAAGATCGGGGCCAGATGCGACGACGGCGGCCGCCCCGCTCGACGGCAACGGTACGCGTGCCACGCGTGGCGCCCGACTATTTCGGCGGCACATTGCTGCCTAGTCGCGGAGCACGGCGGCGGCCAAATTGCCGCCGCCCGCGAACTGTCAGCGCCGCGGCAAAGACCCTGCCGTAGCCCGCCAAATCCGACGCAAGCGCCTGAAAGCAAAGCCGGAACGGCGGTGCCATGGCGCCGTCCGGCGCCGATCGGCGCCGGTTGGCACGTTAGTGGCATTGCGGCAGGATTGTCGCTTCATCAGCACAAGCGACAGGAGAGAAATGGTGGCTTCGTACGCGGAAGAACTGAGCCAACGCTTCGACGACGGCCGTGGCCCGAGCGATGCAACGCTGCCGGAAATCCCATTCTTGCATCGGCTATTGGCGCGCAAGACGGTGCGAGCCTACCGGGACGTGATGCCGCCGGACTCGCTACTCGATCTCATCTGCGCGGCGGCCCTCAGCGCCTCGGCCAAGTCTGACTTCCAACAGGCCTCGATTGTTCGCGTCGTCGACGCCGACAAGCGCGCGCGCATCGGCGAGCTGTTTGCGGCCATGCCCTGGATCGGATCGGCGCCGGCCTTTTTCGTATTCCTGGGCGATGCCCGCCGCCTGGAGGCGATCGGCGCCCTGCGGCAAAAACCGGTGGCAAACGGTACACTCGAAGGCTTCTTCAATGCTACGGTCGACGCGGCGCTTGCCCTGCAGACCTTCATTCTTGCGGCGGAGGCCGTCGGATTGGGCTGCTGTCCGATAAGCGTCATCCGCAATCGTGTCGACGAGGTCGCCGCGCTGCTGGCGTTGCCCGACAAGGTCTTCCCGGTGGCGGGCGTTTGCGTCGGCTATCCGGCGGGCAGCGGTTACGTAAGCCTGCGCTTGCCGCGCACCGTGACCTTGCATCGCGACACTTACGACGACAGCCGATTGGCGGAGGCAATCTCCGACTACGATCAGCGTCGCAATGCCCGCCACGCCATTCCCAAGACCCAGCATCGGCTGATCGAGGCGTACGGCGAGGCGGAGTTTTACGGCTGGTCGGAGGACAAGGCGCGGCAGGCCGCCAGACCGGAGGGGGCGGCGTTTCCCCGCTACCTGCGCGCCCGCGGCTTCACCTTCGACTAGCGGCGGCGCTGGCGCAGTGCCAGCCGACTTCCAGGATGACGTCAGAGAGGAGACTAAGTCATGTACCCATCGTTACCCAGCCTGTCGCGGCGCGGCTCCGTCATCTTGGCTCTGCTGGCGGCGTTCGTAGTCATCGTTGCCGCGCCGTCGCGCCTGGCCGCCGCCAGCTTGGACGAAATCAGGAAGCGCGGCTATTTGGTGGTTGCAACCGAAGATGATTTCAGACCATTCGAATTCATCAAGGACGGCAAGCCGACCGGCTTCGACAACGAACTGATCGAAGAACTGCGCAAGTACGCACCGTTCGCGGTCAAGCAGGAGATCTTGCCCTGGACCGGCCTGCTCGCGGGCGTCAGTACCGGCAAGTACGACATCGCCATCACCGCTGCGATCATCACCAAGGAGCGCCGGCAATCGCTGGACTTCACCAGCCCCATAGCCGATGCGACGCACTACTACGTGAAACGCAAGACCGACGCGAGCATCAAGGCGATCAAGGACCTGAGCGGCAAGACGGTGGGCGTGCAGGCCGGCAGCGCCCTGTTAGGTCGGCTGCCAGAGCTCGAGACCATGCTCAAGGACGGCGGCGGCAAACTGG
Source organism: Hyphomicrobiaceae bacterium (assembly GCA_035258605.1). Taxonomy (GTDB): domain Bacteria; phylum Pseudomonadota; class Alphaproteobacteria; order Rhizobiales; family Hyphomicrobiaceae; genus AWTP1-13. The sequence continues at coordinate 9,830 of DATFXD010000377.1, forward strand.
GTAAGGTGGTGGAATACACCTCCTATCCCGAGGCCTACCAGGATCTGGCGCTCGGGCGCACAGATTACGTCGTCAACACCATTATCAATCTGAAGACGCTGGTGGCGGAAAAACCCAACGTGTTCGAGATCGGGCAAGCGGTATCGGGCAAGTCCTTTCCGGCATGGGCGGTCAAGAAGGGCAACGCCGAGCTCGTGGCCTACATGAACGAATTCATCGCCAAGCAGAAGGCGAGCGGCAAATTTGCCGAGCTGCAGAAGAAATGGTTCGGCGAAGAATTCGCCAACCTGCCGGTGGCCTTCGAGCCGGAGTTCTGAGCGCAGGCGAGGCGGTAGATGAGCGCGGCAGACATCTTGGCAATCCTGCAAGGGGCGGCGACCACGGCGACGCTGTCGTTAACGGCCATCTGCCTCGGCCTGCCCCTTGGCTTGGCGCTGGCGCTGGCGCGTTGGGCCAACATCCCGATCGTGGCGCCATTCGTCGCGGTCTACGTCAGCATTCTGCGCGCCACGCCGCTCGTCACCCTGCTGCTGCTCCTGTTCTTCGCCCTGCCGAGCATCGGGGTGCCGATCGGCGCCGTTGCCGCCGCGCTCGTGGCGCTGACCATGAATACGTCGGCGTTCAACTGTGAGGTATGGCGCGCCGGTCTCATGAATTTCCCAAAGGATCAATTCGAGGCTGCGCAATCGGTCGGCATGCGCCGCCGACAACGGTTGCAAAGGATCGTGTTGCCGCAAGTGTTGCGCGCCTGTTTACCGGGCCTGGTAAATGAAATCTCGTTGTTAATCAAGGTAACGCCCGTGCTGGCGGTAGTCGGTGTCGTCGACATTACGCGCGCCGCGGTGCGGATCGGCGCCGAAACCTACGATCCTCTGCCGCCGTTACTGGTGGCGTTAGCGATCTACGTGCCGATGGTCTATGCGATCGTGCGTGTTGCGCGTTTGACCGAGCGCCGGCTGGCTCAAACGGAGGCGGCATGAGGCATGACTTTCTCGTTGTCTGGGGCGAGCGCGGTCTGCTCTTGAGCGGTCTCGGCAATACCGTGGTCCTGTCGCTGGCCGCAACCATCGCCGCCCTCGGGCTCGGCGCAGCGTTGGCTCCGGGGTTAATGGCCGCACGTGGTCGCTATCGGCTTGCCTTCACCGGTTTCGTCGATGGCTTGCGCTGCATTCCGTTCCTGCTGTTCGCTTACATCGTCTACTACGGCTTGCCCTCGCTCGGCCTCAACCTCGACAATTGGACCGCCGGCCTAGCCGCCCTCACCATCTACAACACCGCCTACATGGCGGAGATTTTGCGCGGCGCGTGGGCAACACAACCTCGTGATCCGGTCGACGCCGGCTACGCCTTCGGGTTCACCGGGGTAGGGCATTTTCGCCGTATCGTGCTGCCGCCGCTGCTGTTGTCGGCGGCACCGGTGGTTGGCAACCAGGTCATCCAGATCGTCAAGGACAGCGCCTTCCTAACGGTAATCGCCCTGCCAGAATTGACCCACGCGGCAAGTTCGATCCAGTCCCGGCACTACATTCCGTTCGCCGCTTTCATCACCGCCGTGCTGCTCTACTGGATGCTATGCCTGGCGATCGAGGCGGGCGTCGCCTGCCTCGGGCGCGTTGCCGAGGCACGCCGATGAGCGACGCAGGGACCGCCGGCTTGAGTGCGGCACGGCCAGTGTTGACCGTGGCTGCCCTGAGCAAAACCTTTGGCTCACTCGCGGTGCTCGACAATATTAATCTCAAAGTGCATCGCCGCGAGACCATCTGTCTGCTCGGCCCGTCGGGCTCGGGCAAGTCAACCCTGCTTCGATGCATCAACTGGCTGGAGAAGCCCGATAGCGGTCAAATCTATCTCAACGGCGAGCGCATCGGCGTCAGCCGCGGCGGCGTGGTGATGGCCGATCGTGACCTGTCCTCGATGCGTACCCGCATCGGCATGGTATTCCAACATTTCGCACTTTGGCCGCACCTAACCGTGCTGCAGAACGTCATGGCGGCGCCCATCTACGTACTGCGGCGACCAAGGGCCGAAGTGCGCGCCGAGGCAGAGGACCTGTTGGCCAAGGTTGGCCTTTCCGACAAGCGCGACGCCTTTCCGGCAAAGCTTTCCGGCGGCCAGAAGCAGCGCGTGGGGATCGCTCGGGCGCTGGCAATGCGTCCGGAATTACTATTGTTCGATGAACCGACCAGCGCCCTCGACCCCGAGCTCGTCGGCGAAGTCCTCAACGTGATGCGCAAGCTCGCGCGTGACGGCATGACCATGATTGTGGTGACGCACGAGATGGGATTTGCACGCGAAGCCGCGAGCCGCATCGCCTTCCTCGATCGTGGCCGCATCGTGGAGAGCGCGCTCCCCGAGCAGTTTTTCCTGACCCCGGCGACCGATCGTGCCAAGCAGTTCCTGCAACGCTATGCTGGCAACGGCAGCTGGCAAGCAGGCCAGTTTTCTGAGCTGCACCCCGGAGGTCCACCATGAGCAAGCCGGCAATTTTCCACCTGATGGCGAACGCGCCAAAGCCGGTGGCACCCTACAGCCATGCCGTGGAAGTCGACGGCTTTGTGTTCGTCACCGGCCAGCTGGCGACCGATGCCGACGTCGACGCCCGCCCGCTGCCCGACGGCATCGAGGCGCAGACGCGCAAGGTCATGGACAACCTCCAACGCGTGCTTGCCGGTCTCGGGCTCGATTTCACGCATGTGGTGTGCGTACGCATCTTTTTGACGCACTTCGAGAGGGACTACGCCGCCATGAACGCGATCTATGCCAGCTACTTTGCGGCCGACCGCTTGCCGGCACGCACCACGGTGGGCGTCACACATTTGGCGCGCGGCGGCCTGGTCGAGATCGATTTGATTGCCAGGCGCGGCTAGCGCCAGCAATCGGGAGAGCAAACGGCATGTCGGGCGCACTGATCGAGATCCCGGCCCGACGCGGCAAGGCCGTGGGGGTTGGCCGCGGCCGCCATCTCAAGCCGGCCGCCGCCCATCGAAGCACACTGCATGGTGATCTGATGGTGATCTGATGGTGATCTGACCGTCGGCAGCGACGGTGTGTCTGCTAGACCGAGGAGGTGAACATGGCGATTGCCACACCAGCGAACGCCGCGGCCGAGGCTAATCGCCGGCGCTATGAAGCCCTCAGAGCCGCTGGCCAAGGCGCTACCTTGGCGGCCCTGCCGCCCAAGACCGCACCCGGCAGCGCGCCGATCCCGCCGCAATGCGTGATCGCCGAGGACGAGGTACCGGGCGGCTGGTACCAGACCATGCGGCTTGGTCGTGGTGAGGTCCTGCGCCTCATCGACGTAACCGGGACCGCGACACCCGCCCTCATTGCCTGGCGCGAAGACGACCCGTCGGAACGAATGAACCTGGCCGATACCGTAAAGGTGCAGTGGACCGCCGCCCTACAGCGTGGCCACGTCGTGCTCTCCGATATGGGGCGCGTGATGCTTTCGGTGGTCGAGGATACGTGTGGCGCGCATGACGCACTGGTCGGCGGATCGGTAGCCTTCGGCGAACCTCCCCTGCCGCGCAACACGCGAGCAAATTTTATCGCCGCCGTCGGCAAGCTTGGCTTGGATCGTCGCGATATTCCCGCGGCGTTGTCGCTGTTCGCCCCCATCAACGTCGGCGCCGACGGCCACTTCACCTGGCGGGACGGCGCCAAAGCGAAAGGCGACTTCGTCGACTTGCGCGCCGAGATGACGCTATTGCTGGCCATCTCCAACTGCCCGCATCCTTTTCAGCCGGTCGCGCCGGACGCGGCTCGGCCGCTCAAGTTCGTGCGCTACCGAGCCCAAGATTACGGCGGTGATGATCCATGCCGCCGCACCGGAGCGGAGATCGGGCGTGCCTTCGCGTTCACCAATCGCTTGTTCGCCTAAAGGAGAGACCGATGTCCAGGCGTGATCCACAGCTGGCGATCTATGATCAGGTGATCGCGGCCGGACAGCCGTGGTCGCGCGTCGCCAAATGCGGACAAGTCCTGCGCATTGTGGATAGCGAGGGCCAACAGGCAGTCGATGCGCTGTTTTACTGTGCCGACGACGTTGCCGAGCGCTATAGCGCACAGGATACCTTGCGCCAACAGCGCAACGCCTACATCGGTCTCGGGACGCGCCTGATGTCGAGCGAAGGCCGTGCCATGCTGACCGTGATCGGCGACAGCTGCGGACGGCACGACACATCGGCGGGTTGTTGCTCGTGCGAGAGCAATGCGGTGCGCTTTGGCGAGCCCACCAAATATCAGCATGCATGCCGCGAGAATTTTTTGCTCGAGCTCGCCAAGCACGGGATGGGCAAGCGCGACATCGTCGCCAATGTCAATTTCTTCATGAATGTGCCGATCGACCCGGTGGGGCATTTTACGGTTGTCGACGGCATTTCGCAGCCTGGCGGTTACGTCGAACTGCGGGCGGAAATGGACGTGCTCTGCGTGCTCTCCAATTGCCCGCAGATCAACAATCCTTGCAACGGCTTCAACCCCACCCCGATTCGGGTGCTGATTTGGGGCTCGTAGGATTGTCGCCAGTGGGCGGTTGGCGGTGGCGGCTCGGCGGCGCCGGCCGCGACCAGGCATCGGCCTGGGACGGAACAAAGCTGGCGCCAAGATGTTGTTTCGGCAAAGAAAGATGAATGCCCGCCGCATCGGCTAGGGCGAACTGGGGCGGTGCGTGATATCGGCGTGCCGCCCGGTTCTTCGGGGCCCTATGTGGCACGCGCAATACCGCACTCGCCGAGGTTGCCGCGCGCCGACACGGGCGGCGGCACATCCCAGACGGATCCTTGGCTTCCGCCGTGCAAGGTCGCCGCCTCGGCCATCGGCGGCCGCCCATCCGCAACCCCCGCATCGGACGTGGCGGCACAGGACCGCTGCGCCCTACCGCCGTGTGCGGCGGCGCCCCCGGCATGGTGAGATGATGGCTAGTTCGACCGGTTTGAGCACCAAGTCCAAGTCGTCAGCGGCTGCAGCCGACGCCGGCGACGAGGCGGGGCGAGGATCGCTGCTTTGGCGGTTCTGGCGCTCCGCGTCAGGCTATTGGGGCGGCGGCACGTCCGCCTGGATCCTGTCGGGCGGACTGGCGCTGATCATCGTCTGCCTGTTGGCTGCTGCCTACGCCATGAACGCGTGGCATCGGGCGATGTTCGACGGCCTCCAGAACCACGATGTGGCCACGGTTGGCCGCTTGTCCATTCTCTACTTTGCAATCTTAGCGGTCAGCGTGACGCTCACGGTGTTTCAGGTCTACGCGCGCATGGCCATGCAGCGCCGCTGGCGCGCCTGGCTCGCAAACGACCTTGTCGACCGGTGGCTCGCCCATGGTCGCTACTACCAGCTCAACCTGTTGCGCGGCGACCATGCCAACCCCGAATATCGCATCGCCGATGATGTGCGCATCGCCACCGAATCGCCGGTCGACTTCGTTAGCGGCGTAACCCAGGCGCTGCTGTCGGCGGCGATGTTTATCGTCGTGCTTTGGACGATCGGCGGCGCGCTCGACATTTCCTGGGGCGGCGCCCGCCTGCACATTCCGGGCTTTCTGGTTATCGCCGCCCTGATCTATGCCATCGTCGCGAGCGGCTCGATGCTGCTGATCGGCAGCCGCTACGTCTACGCCTCCGAGGCCAAGAACCAGGCCGAGGCCGAGTATCGTTACGTGATCACCCGGGTGCGCGAGAACGGTGAGAGCATTGCGCTGATCCGGGGTGAAGACGAGGAACGGACGGGCCTCGACCGCGCGCTGAGAAAGGTGCTCGCCGGCTGGGCCGATGTCGCTCGACAAAACATGAAAACCACGGTGGTCTCACAGACATCGAACTACATCGCACCGGTGCTGCCGGTGATCCTGTGCGCGCCCAAGTTTCTGGACGGATCGATGTCGCTCGGTGAAGTAATGCAGGCAGCCTCCGCCTTCACCATCGTGCAGGGTGCGTTCAACTGGTTGGTCGACAACTATCCGAAGATGGCCGATTGGACCGCATCGGCGCGCCGGGTTGCATCGCTGATGCTCGCCCTCGACGCCCTGGAGGACGCGGAAAACAGCGAGGGGGTCGGCCGTATCGCGATCGACAGGGACGGCAACGGTCCGGCGCTGCGCCTAAAGGACCTTTCGGTCAGATTGAACGACGGCACTGCGGTCGTCGATGATACCGATGTGTCGATCGCTCCTGGCGAGCGCGTGCTGATTGCCGGCGCATCGGGCTCGGGCAAGAGCACGCTGGTGCGGGCAATCGCCGGCCTGTGGCCCTGGGGCGGCGGTTCAATCGAGGTCAAAAAAGGCGCCAAGATGTTCCTGCTGCCGCAACGACCCTACGTCCCAATCGGAACCCTGCGGCGGGCGGCAAGCTACCCCGATGCACCGACCAGCCGCACGGTCGAAGAGGTCGCCGCCGCCTTCAAGCAGGTCGGGCTCGACACCCTGGTCGACAAGCTCGATGAGGAGGGACCCTGGGATCAGACCCTGTCCGGCGGCGAAAAGCAGCGTTTGGCCTTCGCGCGGATCTTGCTGCACAATCCCGATATCGTCGTGCTAGACGAGGCGACCGCGGCCCTTGATCCGGCCAGTCAAGACAAGCTGATGGAACTGCTGGTCGAACGCCCCGACATGACGCTTTTGAGTGTTGGTCACCGGCCGGAGCTTGAACCCTTTCACACCCGCAAGATTACGCTCGAGCGCCGCCCGGCAGGCGCCAAGCTGGTTCGCGACGTGGAATTGCCGAGCGAGCCCTTGCGCCAGACCCTGTGGCGGTGGCTGCGGCGGCGCGCCCGCGCCCCCTGATGCCCCCGCGCGGGGGTCCATCGAGCGCAACCAGCAGCGTCAGCGGACCGGGCAGCCATGACAGCGGCACGCACCCAGTCAGCCCGCCTTTCCCCCGTGTGCCATCGAGCGTTCGGTAGACCCCCAACCCGGCAGCCGGGGTTTCTGCCGATTACCGTGCACGCGGCCATCCGCGACAATGGCGGCTCCGGCGAACCCAAATTGATGGTGGGGCAACAATGACCATCACGTCTCGCCTGCTCCGGCTTTTGGTGTTTGTGGCTGTGGCCAAGATCGCCGCCGTCATCATTTCGGTGTCCCTCGTCAATCTGCCCTATGCTGCCGAACCCGCTGGTCCCGCGGTAGCGCCACAACGCTCGGCCAGTGCGGCGCAAGGGCCACAGGCACCGCGCGATGCCTATGGCAACGACGGCGCCGGCGCGGCCGCGCGACCCTCGGTGCCGGCCTTGGACTGTGCAAGGGACCGCTGGGAAAGCTGCACGCCGCCCATCACCGAGGAGAGGGGCGCGGCAGATCCACGAGATCGCGTGATCGGACCCTATTGATCGGCTCGCCGGCGCCGACCCCCCGCAGGTTCTCAATCGATGGACAGGCTGAAGTTCGGCGCTTGCCGGACGCTCGAGGCCAACCCGCCTCACGGCATAGCGGCCTCTTCAATCAATAGCCGCGATCAATAGCCGCGCCGGTCGCGGCAAACGCCATCGCGCCAGTATCGATAGACCCCGCAAATCGGCCGGACCGGCACCACCACTGCCGCCGGCGGCACGGCGGCGGCGTAACCATAACCACCATAGGTCGGGGCCGCGGCATAGGGTGCTGCCAGCGGTCCTGAGGCCTCGAAGCCAACCGGACCCGGATTGCCGTAAAACACGCCGGGAGAACGATAGTCGTAGTAGCGCGGCATCGGATTGTCGATGCCGTTCGGCAAATACCACCACTCGGCGGACGCGCCTGGGCAGAGGAAGGATGATGCACTCATCCCCGCGACGACGGCAGCCAACATCGATCGGCGCACGGCAACTCTCCCTGGTTCCTGACCCACCAAATGTGTAGGCAATAGTTGCTGCTGCCCATCGGGGCATACCCGAAGGCGCGATCGTGGGATTGCTGAGTATTTCTGGCCCTGCGGCGGCGGCAAC
>DATFXD010000378.1:0-2558 GCA_035258605.1 Hyphomicrobiaceae bacterium
CGACCATGCTTCGATCCTGAAATTCATCGAGCGAAATTGGGGATTGAATCCGCTCACCGGCCGCAGCCGCGACAATCTGCCGAACCCGGTCATGACCGCCAACAATCCCTATGTCCCGGCCAATATGCCGGCGATCAGTGACCTGTTCGATATGTTCGACTTCGATCATGGTGGCGGCCACGGCCAAGACAAGTGACCATCCACCTTCTTGATACTCAGGCGTTGAGCGGCGGCGCCTAGCGCCGTCGCTCACATTCGATCCTGTCGCGGCTCCGTGGCGCCAAGGTCGCGCCGATCGCGCGGCCTTTCCGGGCTTGAACGGCGTGTGCCGGTTCCACACATGGTGGAAGGACATTCGTGTCACATCCCGGGAGAGCCGATATGCGTCCAATTCTGTCGTTGACGATGCTGGGCGTCGCTGCGGCGGCGCCTGTACCGATGGTCAGCGTCCCCGCGCAGGCGCAGTACGCCCATTGTCTGCCGGCCCGCGGCTGCGTCCCCACGACCCAGGCGCACTACAATGCGTGCTATCAGCTCGCTCTGCAGCGCGGGTGGACCGACTCCGACAATGCGCCCAAAGGCGGCGTCGGCCGCGGGCTCGACAAGTTCATCTACGACTGCCTCCTCGGCCGGATTCCGAGGTAGGCCTCAAATCACGCGACGCCGAACTGCCGCAGGCTCACTTCATCGGAGGGCGTTGCGCACCGTTTGCATGGGCGGCCGCCTCTGACAAGGCCATTCGGCTCTGAGTGCGTTGGCCGCAAGCACTTCGATGTCTTCGTTGCGCAGTTCAGAATGCGTTTCGATGTACCGGATGACGACCCGCGTTCCCTGAAAGATGTTGGTGCCCTCGGGCGGGCAAAAGGCGAGGTCTTCGCGCAACACGGGGCCGACCTGAAACAGAGTGCCGACGATCCCTGCACAAAGCCCGTTGTCAAAGGTCGCCGGCCTTCGTTGCTCGACCCAGGCACGGCAAGGGCGCAGGAAAGCACCCCCCGATTTCCAGTCGTCTCGAGCGCTGGCGGTTGCGACGGTCAATCCGGACAATGCCAACGCCAGGCCGGCAGCAAGCACAGCTTTCTTCATTTCGGTTCCTTTCAAGGGCGTATCCTTCCTCCGCTCCACTGCGTCGCATCCACCGGGCTGCCGTCAAGGCTCGACCTTGTGCGGCGCTGCCAATCTCTTGCGAATGCTCGCCAGCTCGGCGCGTGGGTTAATCCTTTGCTGCGCCGATCATCGACCGACGCGCTCGGAACGTTGGCTGCGAGTTGACCGCGATCAGGCTGCGATGGGCACGACCGGGGTGGCGCGGGGCGTCTACGGCATCGCCGTGGGGAATCTCAAGCGACTGATTTTACTGGTGAGCCCGGTTGGGATCGAACCAACGACCTACTGATTAAAAGTCAGTTGCTCTACCACTGAGCTACGGGCCCGATAGGCTTATTTCATCGGCATTTTCGATGCGTGATCATCTTCGACATCGATTCGTTTCATCATAGCGTCAGCCAGGGCAGGGGCGGAAGCCTGCGATTATCAGAGGCGGAAGGCCCCGGCAACTGCCGAGATCGCTGGCGTTGCCAGGAACGAGCAGGATTCACGGAATGCCCACGAGCAGTCCCACGCTCACGCCGATCGACCGTTCATGGCCTTTGCTGAATGAATAGCTGTAGCTCGGCTCAATGAACCAGCCGAGCTTTTTCTCGCCAGTGGGCCAGAACATGAAGTCGAGCCCGAATTCAGCGGCGACTTTGGAACCTTCGCCCGTCGTGTACGAATATGCGGGTCCAACCCCGATCATGAACTCGACCTTGTCCGACAGCGTGAACGGCTTCTTGAATATGAGCTCGGTGCCGTACTCGGTTTGGCGGCGCCTGAACAACGAGGAGCCGCTGATCTCGATTTCCAGCCAATCTTTGATGACCCCGAACTCGACGCCCAGTTTGGGCCCAACGCTGGCCAGCCATCCGGGTTGGCTCCATTCGTCCGCCGCCCCCATTTCAACGACCGCACGCGGTTCCTTGTCTTCACCCTGCACGTTCTGTGTGGGCAAGAGCACGGCCGCGGCCACGGCCAAGTGCAGCATGTTACTTTTCATGGACCCCCACATCACTGCACCCGACATCATAGCAGCGACAATAAAGCAGGATTTCTCGCATTCCAGAGAGTTGCGGGACTATTGTGGAGAATCCTACCGCTGCGCGTCCGTACCGGCGCCGCTCGGTGCCGGTCAAATATCCGGCCCGGACTGCCGCGGTTTTGGCCTGTCAAACCGGCGCCATTGCACCTATCTTTGCTGTGAGGGCCATGACGCCGCGCCGGACCGTGCGCCGGCCGTGCCCAGCGAGGGTTGAATGCCGATCGTCAATCGCATCGCCGATCTGCACAGCGAGATCACGGCCTGGCGTCACGATATCCACGCTCATCCGGAACTCCTCTACGACGTGCACCGCACCGCCGCGACGGTGGCTGAGAAGCTCAAGGCCTTCGGCTGTGACGAGGTGGTCACCGGCATCGGCCGCACCGGCGTGGTCGGTGTGATCCGCGGCAACCGCGCCAAT
>DATFXD010000379.1:0-2639 GCA_035258605.1 Hyphomicrobiaceae bacterium
TGGTCTCGCCGACACCAATAATGGCGTACTTGTCACGCAAGTGCTTGGGGCTCGATGTGTCGATCTGTGCGGGTAGCGGCATCGGCAAACCTCCTCGTCGGGCGCCAACCACACTAGCGCCTCGGGCGGCAATGGGAAGCCTGGCGCGGGCTCGTGCGCCAGCTTGCTATTGGCGCTGGCGCGATGGCGGGTGAAAAACGGGGGCTGCGGGCGTGACGGGAGCGCCGGCCGGGCGGAGGCGTCTGCCTTTGCCGGGGCGTGTTCCGGCATGCTTCACGGGGTACGGGCAACGGGCACCGATGGCCGACGCTCAATAGGATCGAGGTTGGGCCCGTTGCTCGCTTCAACCTCAGTGTGGTTGACGTCGCCCGATGCGAACACCAAGTCTGGCCGCGGCCCGCCGGTGCGGGGGCCTTGCGCGGCATGAGCCCTCGCGTTTCAACCGCCGGGCGGATGCGTAATGTCAAAGCCGGTAATGTCCCGTGCCAGGGTTGGGCGCCGATAGCCGAGGTGGCGGAGCTCGGCCTCGGGAAGCCGGCGCAGGTCCTCATAGGTGATGGCGGCGCGATAATAGGCGCGGCAGGTGGTATACCAGGCTTCGATCCAGGCACGGAACCCGCCGCGCCCGCCTCTCGAGCGGCGGCGGGCGCGAACCTTGATCGGGGACACGCTTGGGTGCTGGCGGGCCATAGGTCCTCGCTTCCCGCGTTGCCGCGCGCGATCGGGCTCAAGACCACCGCGCCGGCGGTCGTGGCTCCCGCCGCGGCGGCGGCTCCTCGGCCGCTGACCGACCGGCGTCGGCAAACACCGGTGCGCGTTCTTGCAGCTTTGCGCGTTGGTCGCCGGCGTGGCTCGGCATCACCATCAGGCCGAACGGGAAGGCAAGTTGGCAGCGTTCAGACATGTCTCCTCCGGGCGTGCGCCTGAGGCGCGCGCTTCAGCTGCGCCGGCCGACCGGCCGACGGTTTCATCAAGGAAGCTCACTGGCCGCGTCACCGAGGCCAATTGGCCTCAGGACCGATCGGTGTGCGGAGCCGCACCCGATGCCCGCGACGTTAGCCGGGACGCCGTTTCGCGCCCATCATCCAAGCTTTCCGATGTTTGCCGGGACTTTCCCGCCCTTTCCCGCGGCAACCGATTTGAGCCAAAGGCGCCGGTGATGCCGAGCGGGTGGGCGCTCGCGGGCGCTCAATATCAATGGGGCGCGAGGCGAATCCACTTGGCGAACTGGTCCTGTTCCACCGCCAGCAGATCGGAATGGTACTCCGGGTAGCTGCGCGAGCTGCGGTCGATTTGGCCCACCATATGGTTCTCGATCTTGTCGTAGCGGTTCATCACTACCGGCATCGCCACCGGCGTATAAAGGTTGCCGAAGGCATGACCCATGGTCAGCATGATCCCCTTCATGCGCCGGTAAACGTCGAGTTGCGAAAGAATGACTTTCTTGAGCCAGCCGTGCTCGTTGGAAAGAATAAAGATGTGCATCGAGGCGCGCGGAATATAGATCTTGCCGAACTGCAAAGGCGTCTGCTTGCCGCGCGCGGCCTCGCGCACCAGCAAGGCCGAGGCGTCGCGGTCCCAGGCCACCTGCATGTGAAACGCATGGATCAGGCCGTCCTCGTGGAAAGACGGGCGCGCAAACACGTAGTCGCCGACGTAGTTCTGGGTCTCCTCCCGGGTATATCTGCCGAGCTCCTCCGCGGCGATTTCGCTTTGGGGCGAGACGCCGAGCAGGCTGATCTTGAGCTGCGATTCGATCTGCAGCACGGTCTTCTCAGAAAATAGACCGACCACCAGCTTGTCGACCGTCGATTTGCCGAGCTTGGTGCGCTGGGCAAACTCGCCGCGCGAAATGCGCTCCCTGGCAAGATAGCTGCGTATCGCCTGGACGATACGCTTGCGGTCGGGTTCGGCGATCGGCATGGCGCGCCTGGCAAGCAAAATGCTCCTGAAGCACAACTATCATGGCGGCGGTGGCGGCGGTTTGCTAGCCTGCCGGCACGGAGGGCACTGGATTTTGGAGGGACCCCGCGCATGCGATCGTTGATGCCAGCAGCGGCGTTGGTGGCGATCCTCCTTGGTGCCCTGCCGAGCGTCAGCCGGGCGGCGGACAGGGATCAGGAGCAGCCCTTTGGCGGGCCGCCGCCACAGCGGCAAATCGAGGAACGCCCGTTTGGTGGCCCGCCGCCGCGCGGCCGCTCGATCAAGCGCGAGGGGGTGGTTTGTCGCACCGCCAAGCGCGTGTGCCGTCTGGAGCAGCCGATGCCGCTGGGCGCGGCATGTTCCTGTCCTGCCGGCAGTGGAGGCGAGGCGGCGGCGGGCAAGGTCGAGTAGCCAGTCTTTGGCTCGGGCCGTGTCTGAGCGCTGTTGTTGAGCGCGCGCTAGCTAAGGCAACAGGGCGCGCAGCACGGCCGCGGCCAATGCGACCGCTGCCACTCCGGCAAGCCACAGGCCCACGAACCATAACAGCCGGGTCAGGACGGGAGCCTTGCGTGCCACCATTCAGTGATAGCCGCCGGTCGCCGAAACCTTGCCGCGGAACACCCAGTAGGCCCAGGCCGTGTAACACAAGATCAACGGGATCAGCACCAGGGCACCCACCAGCAAAAATTGGAGACTGGCCGCCGGCGCCGCCGCCT
>DATFXD010000380.1:0-8139 GCA_035258605.1 Hyphomicrobiaceae bacterium
CTACATCATGCGATCCTATTACATTCGCCAGCCAGTTTGGTGGCAAATATAAATGTAAAACGGTTGCTATTTTTCCATAAATTATTCCGAGAAGGAGGCACATCACAATGATGAGAAGTGACGGTTTCATCACATCCACCCTGCTTACTACCAAGCCCACGCGGTGTCAGTGCAGAGTGCTGGTGTAGGCGGTTGAGCTGGTGTCGTGGCTCAGTTGCTTGGTTATCGTCAATATACTGTGCGCTCTAACATAAATTCCATGAATGTTATCCACGGCGCCTTCATAGATGATTTCCAAACTTGAAGGAAATCAGCCAATGAATAACCGGAACTATGACCACCTGCAACCGAATGCCTTTCGATTTCGCAAGATCAATCTGAGCCGGCTAGTGTGGGGCGTGGCGACAGGTACCTGACGCTCGTCCCGGCACAGGAGGCGCCGGGTTGAAGCGTGATCTTTGTCCGGCCCCCCGCAAAAGGCTTGCGGCCGTCCGAAACGTCATCGGTGGCGCGCCGGCACAAGCAACGGAAGAACGGCGCCGCGCGCTTCGCTGGCGGCGGCGCACCCCCTGCCTTCCCGAGCGCGACGGTCGTCGGTCGCGCCCCCGTGTGGAGCCGCGGTAGGACGTGATCGTGATCGAAGGCGATCCTCCCGAGCCCAGGGGGCCGGGCACTCGTCGCGGTTCTATTCGACCAGGCCGCACGCAATACGACCGCCAGCCTCACCGGTTGGATCGGTTTTGTAGTCATCCTTTCCGGCATGGACGATCAGTGCGGTGCCTTCGGGTCCGAACAAGGAATTGGGCTTGCCCTTGTCCAACGTCACGGCTGGATTCAAGACCTCGACAGCAAGCTCGCCGCTCGCCGGAATGTGGAGATTGGGCATGTCGCCGGCATGCGCACCATCGGGCGCCATCATGCCGTGCTTCCTCTTGTCGGGATTGAAGTGCCCGCCCGCCGACGTGAAGGGCGGTTCGCACTTCCCGGTACCATGCACATGGAAGGCGTGTTCGCCCACGGGTAGCCCTGTTACCGACAGCGCGATCAATACGCCGGCTGGGGTCTGGGTCAAGGTCGCGCTACCCACGTCCTTGCCGTCCTTGTCCTTCAGCACGGCTTTTGCGCTTTGGGCTGCAACCGAGCACGTTGAAAAGGCAAAGAGCGCCGCGGACGCGACCAAAATGGAAAGCCGGTTCATGACAATCCCTTTCTCAACGGGTGATGGTCAACCATAATCCTGCGCCAAAGGCCTTGGTCGCCGTGGCCCATGCATTCGGCGTAACGCGGGCCGAGAGTGCCAGATCCGGATACCAGCGACAACTGCGCGGGCGCGGTAGCGTTTAATGGCCCACCAAACGGGTCGGATTCGATCACTGCTCATGCTCTGACATCGCTACGTCAACTGCGCCGCCTAGCGGGTATGGGTTGCGCGTCTGAGGGACTGGTCCGCGAATTTTTTGCTGGCCCGGCGTGAACCCGCACGCCCGCAGAGCCATTGATGCCAGACAACGACCCGCCCAGGCCGCCGCCGCGCGGTCGCCTGCGCCGACACTGCCCGGCTCAATTCAGCCTTTGGTCTGGTGCGGGGACAACAGCCTGGCGTGCGGTCGCAGGCATCTGTAATCTCTCAACTCCCTTATGTGATAGACGCTTGCAACGCAGCATGGTGTCGGCCATGCCGATCGACCCTCATTCGCTTGGCTACATCAGGTAGGCACCTCATGCGAGCGCACCATGCGCTGACATCGCTTCGCTGGGGCTCCCCGCGTTTGGTCCCAGCGGTTGTCAGGTTCGATCGCCCTCAACCTCATTAAACTCTGGATGCGCCACAACAATCCCGGACATTCGTCGCGTGCGATGATCGGCAAGCCCCGCGGCAAGCCGCCTGGTGCTGCGCCACGTCCCCACTATGGCATCACGCGGGTCGACAATGAGCGTCACCGCACCTTTGCCTGGATCGTCACCATTCAGCGTCGGAACCGAATCTGGAGACGTAACTTCAGCGATCGCTCGCATGGCGGCAAAGGTAAAGCATTGCGCGCCGCCAAGGCGTTTCGCGATCAAATTCTTCGTCAGCATCCGCCAATGACGCGTGCTGAATATTGCCGGATCAAGCGGCGGAACAACAAATCGGGTTTGGCGGGCGTGTGTCGCTACGTTTACCTTGAGGGCCAGGACAGTCAAACAGTCGAGCGCGGCTATTGGCTGGCGTTCTGGACGCATGCCCCTGGAGTAGGCAAGCGGATCAAGTTTTCCATCAGCCGCTTTGGCGAACGTGGCGCCCTCAGGCGTGCTCGGCACGCGCGCAAGGAGGCGCTGGCAGCGCTCGACGGGGAGTGGATCAATTCGACCGGCTTGCGACAATGGCTGCGCGGCCACCACAAAGCTAATGGATCCCGGCGCCGATCCGGGCGCGAGATTGGTGCCAAGCGGTGACGCCTTGCGCCAAATCATGTAGGGCACGGGATCGCGTCGCGAGCCGCTCAGGGCCGCCGCCAAGCGCGCTGACCTGAACTCTGGCCGCAGATACGCCCTCCAACTCTTGCGCCGCTTTGCCACGGTAAGCTGACAGGGACCTGACAACGGCAGTGCCCGGCGCGATGCGCGGCGGCGGTTGGGCATCGGTGACCCCTCCTGCACGCCGTTCGCGGCAAAGCGCCACCAAAAAAGCGCCTCAAATCCTTTCGCTCAATATTTTGCCTCGCAGTGGCTTCGAGCGCGTGTTGGGTGAGACGGGGGGTGGGATGCGTCTGTTACTCGTGGAAGACAATCAGCGCCTGCGCGAATTGTTGGCCGATTCGCTCAATCGCGCCGGCTATGGCGTCGACGGTGTTGGAACGGTAGCCGAGCTTTTGAGCAGTGCGAGCGCGGTGCCCTACGACTTGAGCATCGTCGATCTTGGTCTACCCGACGGCGACGGTCTGATGGCGATCCGTGATTTGCGCAGAATGGGGCATGGAATGCCGATCTTGGTGATCACCGCCCGGGGGAGTATTGAGGACCGCATCAGTGGCCTTGATATCGGCGCCGACGATTACCTCATCAAGCCATTTAATCATGCGGAACTGTTGGCCCGCGTGCGTGCCTTGCTGCGCCGACCCACGGAATTACATGGGCCGATCTTGTGCAAGGGCAACCTCGAACTCGATGAGAGCAAGGGTCAAGCGCGCTGCGCGGGCAAGCCGGTCAATCTGCGGCTCAGCGAACGCCGCCTACTGGCCCTGCTGATGCGCCGCGCGGACAGCGTCGTGCCCAAGGCCGCCATCGAAGTCGCGCTTTCCGAATTTGGTCGCGAGATGTCGGCCAACGCTGTTGAGGCCTTGGTCTCGCGCACGCGCAAGGCCCTGGCGGAAGCCGGCGCGGCAATTGTCATCGATACCCTGCGCGGCGTCGGTTACCAACTGCGAGAGGACCGAGGCCGATGACGCCCGCTGCCGCGGCACGGCCGAGCCTTGTTCGCATCCTGACCGTGCGTTTGGCGCTGACCTCACTGCTGGCGATCGTTCTGCAACTGACCATTGTGGTCGTTCGCAGCTACCTTATCGAGAATGATCTCAACCGCAGTATCGTCACGCGACACGCGCAAGCGCTATTGGCGCTATTGCATTCCGACGCGGGCGTGCTTGCGTTTGAACAGTCGCGCATGCCGCAGCCTTATCTTGGAAAGTACGCCGACTTTTATGCCTTCCGCATCTTGGATGAGCGTGGTGATGTGCTGGCACAACACAACGGTGACAGGATCGCCGCCCTGTCGCCTTGGCGAGATCACGCCTCACGAGCCCAAGACCTCTGGCTGTTGGACCTCGACGCAGACAGGAAACTGTATGTCGCCGGCGGGGTGAGACAAAAACTGGCAGACCGGCAGGTTTGGATCGAAGTGGCGACCTTCGGCGATCCTGCCAGTACCTACCTCGGCATTGTTGCGACTGAAGTCGTCGATGACGTTTGGATTCCCATGATCCCGCTGGTGGTTTTGATGCTTGGCGTGGCGACCTTGTCCGTCCGGTGGTCGTTGAGCTCGTTGGTGCGCGCGGCCGCTCAGGCCGACTCGATTGCACCGCTCGAGGCGTCCAATCGCTTCGACGTTTCACAAATGCCACGGGAGGCGGCTAGCCTCGCCAGCGCCATCAACGGCCTGTTGGAGCGTGTGGCGGCACTGGTCAAGGTTAAGCGGCTATTTATTGCCAGGGCGGCCCACGAGCTGCGCACGCCGCTGGCTATCATCATGTTGGAGCTCGGTCGTATCGAGGATCCACGCGTGCGGCGCGTCGAACAAGACGTGCGCGCCATGAGTGCGACCGTCGATCGCTTGCTGGCGCTGGCACGTCTAGAGAGCTCCGAGACGGTCGACATCGGGGAAGTTGACATTGGCCTGATCGCCGGCGAAGTCGTCGATAGGTTTCACGATTGGGCGGCGCAAACCGAGCACCGGCTCGTACTGCGCCTGTGTGAGCCCACCCGGTTCGTCGGTGACGCCAACGCCATTCGGGAGGCGCTGCGAAATCTGATCGAAAATGCCGTGCGCCACACGCCGCCAGGAACGGAGGTGCACGTCGAGGTCGGTCCGGCCGGATCCATTCTGGTTGAGGACGACGGCCCGGGGCTAGCCACTGAGGCGTGCACGGACTTGCTGCAGCCGTTCAAGAAGGGCTCCGCGTCGGGGGAGGGCAGCGGTCTCGGTCTGGCGATCGTGCGCCAAGCCGTCGAGCTGCACCGCGGCAAACTCGAGGTCGGGCGGTCGGCGCGCGGCGGCGCCAAGTTTGCCCTGAGCCTATCCAGTCCATCCCCGCACTCCCAGAACGGTTGAAGCAACCAGAGAGGCAATTTTGCCTTCGGCGCCAAACACCGCGCGGGGTGCGGCTGGCGATGTCTCCCCCGCTGGTTGGAAGCCTGCGGGGGGCCTAACGCCAACACCGGCCGTTTCAAAGTTTTTGTCAAGCCAGCAGCGGCGAGTTGCTCGCACTCAAAGCTAGTCTTCGGGCAGCACCTGGGGGTTCCATGCCACCTCCCATAAGTGGCCGTCTGGATCCTGGAAATAGCCAGCGTAGCCGCCCCAGAACGTGGTTTGCGCTGGCTTGACAATGGTGGCACCGGCCGATTTGGCCTGCGCCATGACCGCGTCCACCTCTTCTTGCGAGCTAACGTTGTGGCCAATCGAAAACTCGGTCGCGCTCTTTGCTCCGATGCCAATGCCGGCATCTCGCGCCAAGCTGGCGCGCGGCCAGAGCGCAAGGCGCAGACCCGTTTGCAGGTCGAAGAACGCAACCGCGCCGTGCTCAAATTCCTTGCCGACGATGCCCGCGGTGGCAAGGCCGAGACCATCGCGGTAGAAGCGGACGGACGCCTCCAGGTCATCAACACCCAGGGTCAATAAGGTAATTCTGGCTTTCATATCTCAAACCGCCTGATGGATAGGATCCAGCCGCGATGCAAAATTGCGCACACCAACGCCACCCTGTCGCGACCTCGAGGTCGCGGCGCACAAGCACTCAGATGTGCCGACCTTAGCCGCCAATGGCCAGCATTTTCAGGGTTACCTTTCCCAGCCCCTCGATTCGGCACGACCGGCCAAGACCCCTGCAACCAATTGTTGGCAGCGAGGGGACATAAGCGAGCCCGGCAGCAGCATCCAGGGAGGACGAGCCGCGACGATCGGCTTGCTCCGGGCAACGCAGGAAAAGATAAAGACCTCGCCATCTCTCGGAATGGATTGGGCCAATGACGAGCTACCCAGTGATCATCGCCGGCGGCGGCATCGGCGGGCTGGCAACAGCCCTTACGCTCCACCAGATTGGGGTCCCCGCGATGGTCTTTGAAGCGGTTCGCGACATGCGCCCGCTCGGCGTCGGCATCAATCTGCAACCGAATGCCGTGCGCGAACTGTTCGACCTTGGCCTCACACACAAGGATCTTGATGCCGTTGGGCTACCGGCAAGGGAATGGGCATTGGTCGGGCTCAATGGCAATGACATCTATTCCGAGCCCCGAGGCCTGCTGGCCGGCTATCACTGGCCGCAATATGCGGTGCATCGTGGTCGGCTGCACATGCTGCTCTACGACAAGGTGGTGGAGCGGATAGGGCCGCAGGCGGTCAGGCTTGGGAGCCGTGTCGCCAGCTACCGCAAGCATGCCGATGGCAAGGTGAGCGTGGTCATCGAACAGGCCGATGGTGCGATGTCCGAAGCCCACGGCGCGCTGCTGATCGGTGCTGACGGCATTCATTCGGCGGTCAGGGCGCAGATGCATCCCGACCAGCCACCGATCCACTGGGGCGGGGCGGTCATGTGGCGCGGCACGACCTGGGCCAAGCCAATACGTACTGGCGCATCCTTTGTTGGTCTCGGCACGCATCGCCATCGCATCGTCTTTTATCCTATCTCGCATCCCGACCCGGAGACAGGACTAGCGATGATCAACTGGGTCGCCGAAGTCACGCTCGACAACAGCGAGGGCTGGAAGCAACGCGGCTGGTTTCGGCAGGTAAGCATCGACGAGTTCGTGCATTATTTCGAGGACTGGACCTGGGATTGGCTCGATGTGCCCACCCTGCTCAAACAGGCCGACAGCGCCTTCGAAAACCCCATGATCGACCGTGATCCGGTGGCGACCTGGCAGGACGGCGCGGTGGCACTCATCGGCGATGCCGCTCATGCCATGTATCCGACCGGCTCAAACGGCGCGAGCCAGGCCATCGTCGACGCGCGTGTGCTGGGGGCCGCGATGGTGAAGCATGGTGTCACGCAGCAGGCGCTTGCCGACTATGATGACCGGCTATGCGGGCCCATCTCGCAGCTGGTCCTGCGCAATCGTGGCGCTGGTCCATTCGGACTGCTCAACATCGTCGATCAGCGCTGCCAGGGCACATTCGAGCATATTGACGATGTCATCTCAGCGAAGGAGCGGGCAGAATTCATGGCCGGCTACAAGGCGGCCGCTGGCTTGGCGATCGAAAGTCTGAACCAGGCACCGCCGACGATCCCCACGGGAGCACGCGTCCCGACATCGCAACATCGGCATGCCTTCCCCGACCTGGGGCGGCGGACCCCGCGGTGATCGATCAACTGCTGGGCTAGCTGCGCCGCGGCTGCGGCGGCTTCGAACGCGATGGGCTCGACTGCGTTGCCAAGCCAGACCTGGGCCTTGGCAATCGAACCTGAGCGCGAGCAATGGCGGCCACGGAACGTGCCGGCGCCCCAAGCGTTTTGGGCGAAAGGGTTGGAGCTCGCTCATGCTGCTGCGCACACTCACTATCGCTTCCGTGTTGGTCATTGGCGGCGTGGCTGCGGCGGTCGCCCAAACCGCGCCCTCCGGCAGCCAGCAAGCCCCAGCAGCCAAAGCCCAGGCGAGCCAGCCCGCGCCGGATCCGGAGCTCGCCAAGTTCCGATCGGCGTATACGTCGGGAGACGGTATTGCCTACGTCGTGATCAACGATGACAAGGGCGAACACATCTATCGTTACGGCGATGCATCGCGGTTGACGGCAAAGCGAGACACCCGCGGCTATATGCTCTTCACCTGCTCTGCGCCGCATGTTTTTGTGGTTCAAAAGCCAGACGACAAGGCGGCGTTGATGAAGGCGGAGGTCGTGAAGGCCGGTGAGCCACGCTTTGCCGAACTCGATTCCAAGTACGTCTCCAACTGCCACAACCCGTTGGTGAAGTCGGCCATTCCCAAGGGCAAGCCCTCCTAGGGCGCTTTTCGGGTGTTGCTCGGGAGCCGGCGATCAGGCGTGGAGAGCCATCTTGCAAGCGCGGTCGATAAAACCGCGGCACGGGGACGGCAATTGCGGTCGCCCGGCAACCCGGCGCCGGTAACCAGCGGCTTCGGCTGCGTTTACCCAAGGTGCCGCCCGAATGCAGCGCCGCCCAGATGGCAGCATGCCCCGCGGGGGGCGCGGTGGTGTGGTCCCACGAGCGTTGGCAGCGCCGCGCGACGGCATTTGGTCGCGGACCATC
Organism: Hyphomicrobiaceae bacterium; assembly: GCA_035258605.1. Classification (GTDB taxonomy): domain Bacteria; phylum Pseudomonadota; class Alphaproteobacteria; order Rhizobiales; family Hyphomicrobiaceae; genus AWTP1-13. The sequence goes on from DATFXD010000380.1 coordinate 7,956, forward strand.
ATGTGTAGACAGCGTCGGCCGAACACGACACCTTGTGGCAAACCCCACCTTGCCAGCGCCAGAGCTCGGCGCGATTGATCCCGGAGACAGGCTTGAACGCCCAGGTTGACATCACAAAACCTCCATTGCCTGGCTCTGTCATCTCCGTGCGTCACCTGTCGCTCAAGTACGGGCGTGGGGCCAC
>DATFXD010000381.1:0-2113 GCA_035258605.1 Hyphomicrobiaceae bacterium
GCACCGCCAGCGGCATGGCCTTCGGGGTAAGGGCGAACCAGGTCACGCTGTGATAGGTGGCAAACGCCAGACAAATCAGTTGGAACAGCATGCCCAGCGGGCTGGACAACGCGGCCAAAAAGCCGTCCCACGCTGCGCGGCCCTCCGCCATGCGCCAAAGCCCGATCACCAGCAGGGCGCAATAAAGGCCGACGAACAAGCTGGTCAGCTCGCGCACCATGTAGACGACGTAGCGGCAGCGGCCGAGCCACCAGCTGCGCTTCACCGTGCGGATGTATGGGCGGCGGCTCATCGGTGCGCTCCCGGCAGCAGCCGCGCCTTGAACCAATCCAGCGAGGCGGAAATCTTGGTCTGCTGGATGGCGGCTGCGGGATCGACGTGCTTGGGACACACGTCCGAGCAGGCGCCGACGAACGTGCACTCCCAGATACCCTCGTTGCTCGCAACCACGTCGGCCCGTTGCTCCTTACCGTCGTCGCGAGAATCGAGATTGTAGCGGTGCGCCAGTGCGAGCGCGGCCGGGCCGACGAAGCCCTCGTTCAATCCGCATTGCGGACAGGCGGCGTAGCACAGCAGGCAATTGATGCACAGCGTGTATTGTTTGAATGCCATGAGCTGCAGCGGAGTCTGCAGATTTTCGCCCTCGCTCAGGGGCTTCTTCTGGTTCGCGATCACATAAGGCTTCACGCTGGAAAGCTTCTCGATGAAACTATCCATGACGATCACCAGATCGCGCTCGATGGGAAAATGGTCGAGCGGCTCGATCCGAATCACGTCATGACGGTAATCGCGCAGGAAGGCATGACAAGCGAGCTTGGACTCGCCGTTGATCATCATGCCGCAGCTGCCGCAAATCGCCATGTGGCAGGACCAGCGATACGACAGCGTGGCGTCCACATGATCCTTGATGTGGTTGAGCCCGTCCAGCACAACCCAGTCCTCCTGGTAGGGAACGGTGTAGGTCTGGAAATGCGGTTTGCTGTCGAGCTCCGGCCGGTAGCGCAGGATCTCGAGCGTGACATTTTCGCTCATGCCGCGGCTCCCCCATAAACTCGCGCGGCCGGTTTTGAGCGGGTGATCACGACGTTGCAATAGCTCACGGTTGGCGCTTCGGAACCGCGGTAGGTGGCAAGGCTGTGTTTGAGATAGTTGACGTCATCCCGCTCGGGATGATCCAGGCGCTGGTGCGAGCCGCGCGATTCCTTACGTCGGGCCGCCGAATGCGTTATAGCCTCGGCGACCTGCAGCATGCAGCCGAGCTCCAACACCTGAATAAGGTCGGTGTTGAACACGTTGCTGCGGTCTTGCAATTGCACCTCATCGTAGCGCCGGCGCAAATCCGCCAGCACGCGGCACGTCTCTTGCAGCAAGCTTTCACTGCGGTAGATGCCAGCGCCACTCTCGATGGTATCATGCATTGCCTTGCGCAAGCCTGATACGGTCTCGCTACCACGCTCGCGCACGAACAGCTCGCGGATGCGCGTCTGAGCGGCATGCGCTCCTTCGCGGGCGGCGCTGGCGCTGACCGTTGGATTCGCCCTGGCAAATGCGGCCGCACCACGCCCGGCGCGGGCGCCGAATACCAGGAGCTCGGTCAGCGAATTGGAGCCGAGGCGATTGGCGCCGTTGATCGATACGCAAGCGCACTCACCGGCGGCGAACAGGCCGCGCAACGGCGTTGCCGCATCCATATCCGTATGGATGCCGCCCATCGTGTAGTGAACCACCGTCCGCACCGGGATGGGCTCGTGCACGGGGTCGACTCCCGCATAGCTCTGCGCCAATTCACGCACCATAGGGAGGCGTTCGTTGATTTTTTTCTCGCCGAGGTGGCGAATATCCAGAAGCACGGCATCGCCATGCAGTGTTTTGATTGTGCGGCCCTTCTTCTGCTCGTGCCAGAACGCCTGGCTCAACCGGTCGCGCGGACCTAACTCCATCGCCTTCAAGCGCGGCCATGGATCGGGCGGACCAAGACCGTAGTCCTGCAGATAGCGGTAGCCATCCTTGTTAATCAGGAGACCCCCTTCTCCGCGCGATCCTTCGGTCATCAGTATGCCGGTGCCGGGAAGCCCGGTCGGGTGATACTGGATGAACTCCATGTCTTTGAGCG
>DATFXD010000382.1:0-10232 GCA_035258605.1 Hyphomicrobiaceae bacterium
CACCACCGATTCGATCTCGCTCCGGTCGAGGCCGATATCATGCAGCACGTTGTCCTGGAGCGAGTGCAACAGGGCGATGGTGGCGCGTTGCGAACGGCGCTGCCAGTAGCCGCGCCACAGCCCGCTCGCGACCTCGCCAAAGCGGTGGCTGAGCGAAGGGTGAAGCGTCTCGGTATGATAGGTCATGGCAAAAGCTCCTTAATCGAATGCAAGGCGAGGGTTGGGGTCATTCTTTAGCCGCAGCGGCGCGGGGACGGCGCGCGATAGGGCCGCGGCACCTCGCTTAGGAGCGCCGCGGCGCCGGCCTCGCGGATCACGGCCGCAAGCCAAGCAAAGCCCGCCGAGGCCGCTCGATAGACCGCCTCCGATCGCTGCAGGTGGGCGCGGCGCTTGATCGCCGCGAGCATCGGCGGGGAGATGTCGGCCAGGCGCGCCTCGGGGAGGGTGTTCATTTAGCAATCCTCATGTTCTTGATGGCTTGTTTATAGAAATACGTTGAATATATCCCGACAACAAACGATTATATCTCGCTCGATAGATGAGAGAAGCTCAACGACCATGCGGCGTCCGATGCCCCCGCTCAATGCGCTCAAGGCGTTCGAGGCCACCGCCCGGCATTTGAGCTTCACCAAGGCGGCCGCCGAGCTTCACGTGACCCCGGCCGCCCTCAGTCATCAGATCCGCGGGCTCGAGGAACTGTTGGGACTGAAGCTGTTTTTGCGCCGCGCCCGCGCCATCGAACTGACCGACGCCGCCCGGCTGATCTTTCCCGGCATCCAGGCGGGCTTTGAAAGCCTGCGCCAGGCCGTCGATCGCCTCGAGCCCAGTCGTCAGGATCGCGTGCTGGTGGTGAGCGCCACGCCGGGCCTGACGGCGAAGTGGCTGGCACCGCGCCTTTACCGCTTTCTCGCCAAGCATCCCGACATCGATACGCGGGTTGCCGCCAGCGCGGCCTATGTCAACTTTGCCACCGACGGTATCGACGTCGGCATCCGGCTGAGCTCCGGCGTGCACGCCGGTCTCTACGTCGAAAAACTGTCCGACGAATGGCTGTTGCCGCTGTGTAGCCCGAAGCTGCTCGAGGCGCCGCATCCCTTGCGCTCGCCCGCGGACCTCGGGCATTTTACGCTGATCCAGGTCGATCTGCCGGGCGTGGTGCCCAGCTGGTCCGACTGGTTGCGGATGGCGGGCGTCGATGGCGTCGATACCACCCGCGGGCTGCGTCTCAATGTTGCCGATCACGCCCTCGACGCTGCCAGCGAAGGTGCCGGCGTGGTGCTTGCCTACAAGCTCGTCGCCTCGCGGGACATCGGCCTCGGCCGCCTGGTGGCCCCATTCGGGCCGCAGATCCCGCTGCCGGGCCGGTCGTATTTTTTCGTCTGTCAAAAGGGCCACGAGCGGCGGCCGCCCGTCAAAGCCTTCCGCGATTGGATCTTTGCCGAGATCGAGGACACGGCGGCGATCATGCAGCGGCCACCTCGCACCATGGCTGCGGTTGAGCCCGGTCCGGCACCCATCCTCGCCCGGGCTCCGGGACGGGGCGGGGAGCTGACCCCTGGGCGCGGCGGCCGGCGATGAGGCCGCCCTATCCGCACCTGTTCCAGCCGCTGGCGCTCGGCTTTACCACGCTCGCCAACCGCATCGTCATGGGCTCCATGCACACGCGGCTGGAGACGCTCGATCGCCCCCACGCGCGTCTTGCCCGCTTCTATGAGGAGCGCGCCAAGGGCGGGGTCGGCCTGATCGTCACCGGCGGCTTTTCGCCCAACGCCGAGGGGGTGCTGGAGCCCGGCGGCCCGATTTTCAATCGCCCCGAGCAGATCAGCGAGCATCGCCCCATCATCGAGGCGGTGCACCGGCACGGCGGCAAGATCGCCCTGCAGATCCTGCACGCGGGTCGCTATGCCAAGGGTGCAGCGGCGGTCGGACCATCCGGCATCGCTTCGCCGATCAATCGCAATCGGCCGCACCCCATGAGCGAAGCCGACATTGCCCGCACCATCTCCGACTACGCCATTACCGCGGCCCTGGCGCGCGAAGCCGGCTACGACGGCGTCGAGATCATGGGCTCGGAGGGCTATCTCATCAACCAATTCACGGCGCCGCGCAGCAACGATCGCCGCGACCACTGGGGCGGCAGCTTGGACAACCGCCTGCGCTTGCCACGCGCAGTGATGCGCCGGGTGCGCGCGCTGACCGGCGCCGACTTTTTGGTCATGTTTCGCGTGTCCTCAATCGATCTGGTCGAGGGTGGCCTCACGTTTGCGGAAATCGTGGCGCTGGCGCGCACCGTGGAAGCGGCCGGTGCCAACATCATCAATCAGGGCATCGGCTGGCATGAGGCGCGCGTGCCCACCATCGCCCAGCGGGTGCCGCGCGCCGCTTGGAGCTTTGCGGCGCGGCATCTGAAAGCGGCCGTCGGCGTCCCGGTGATGGCTTCGAACCGCATCAACACGCCGCAGCTGGCCGAAGCCATCCTGGCGCAGGGCGACGCCGACCTCGTCTCCATGGCGCGGCCGATGCTGGCCGATCCGGAATTCGCCAACAAGGCGCGTCGCGGCCGTGGCGACAGCATCAATGTCTGCATTGCCTGCAATCAGGCCTGCCTCGACTTTATTTTTTCCGAGCGCGCCGCCACCTGCCTAGTCAATCCCAAGGCCGGGCGCGAACTCGATTTCGAGCAGGGGCCGGCGCCGACGCGGCGGCGGATCGCCGTTGTCGGTGCCGGCCCGGCAGGGCTCGCCTGCGCCGTGACCGCCGCCGAGCGCGGGCACCAGGTCAGCTTGTTTGAAGCCGAGGCCCGCATCGGCGGCCAGCTCAATCTGGCCCGCAACATCCCGGGCAAGGAGGAGTTCGATGAGACCTTGCGGTATTATGGCGTGCGCCTTGCCGAGCTCGGGGTCGCCGTCAAGCTCAATTGCGCGCCGGACGTGGAGCTGCTTGCCGGCGGCGGTTTCGATGCGATCGCCATCGCCACCGGTGTGCGGCCGCGCTCGCCCGACATTGCCGGCATCGAGCACAGCAAATGCATGAGCTACGCCGAACTGCTGGCGGGTCGGAAAACCGCCGGCGCGCGCGTCGCCATCATCGGCGCCGGCGGCATCGGCTTTGACGTCGCCGAGTATCTGTCGAGCCCGCCGTCGCGGCTCAGCAACGATGTCGCTCAGTTCCGCGCCGAATGGGGGATCGATCCCGGCATTGTCGGCCGCGGCGGACTGACGGCAGCGGCGAGCGATGCCGTCGGCCGCGACATTATCATGCTGCAGCGCAAGCCAGCCCGCATGGGGCGCTCACTTGGCGTGAGCACCGGCTGGGCGCTGCGCCTGACGCTTGCCAGACGTCGGGTGGTGCAGCTGACCGGCGTCAGCTACCGCCGGATCGACGATCACGGCCTCTACATCACGGTCGACGGCGCTGAGCGTTTGATCGCTGCCGATAGCATTGTGGTATGCGCCGGGCAGGAGCCGAAGCGCGATCTTTACGACGCGCTGGTGGCCCGCGGACAACGGGCGCATCTGATCGGCGGCGCCGAGCGGGCGGCCGAGCTCGATGCGCTCAGCGCCATCGCTGCCGGCACCCGGCTCGCCTACAGCCTGTCCTGAGCCAGCCGCCGCGGCTTGCTCGGCGGCGGGCGCGTGCCCGATAACATTGGCTCACAAACATTGGCTCACAGGCTCGCAAGGATTGCCGCCATGACCGACCGCTATCAAGGCTACAAGGCGCTCAAGTTTCAACGGCCGCGACCGCGCGTGCTGGAAGTGATCCTCTCCAACCCGGGACGGCTCAACGCGCTCGACGGCGACGGACACGCCGAGCTGGCGGGCGTGTGGCGCGATATCGACCGCGATCCCGATACCTCGGTGGCGCTGCTGCGCGGCGAGGGCGGCAACTTTTCCGCCGGCGGCGACCTTGCCATGGTCGCCGCCATGACCCGCGATTGGGCCGAGCGCACGCGGGTGTGGAAGGAGGCGAGCGACCTCGTCTACAACCTCATCAATTGCAGCAAGCCGATCGTCGCCGCCATCGAAGGACCCTGCGTCGGCGCCGGTCTGGCGGCGGCCCTGCTGGCCGACATCTCGGTTGCCGGCCGCAACGCGCGCATTATCGATGGCCACACCCGCCTCGGCGTTGCGGCCGGCGACCATTCGGCAATCGTGTGGCCGCTGCTGTGTGGCATGGCCAAGGCCAAATATTATCTGTTGTTGTGCGAAACCCTGTCCGGCAGCGAGGCCGAGCGCATCGGTCTTGTCTCGGTCGTTGCCGATGACGACAAGGTCGTGGATCGGGCGCTGGCCGCCGCCGAACAGCTGCGCGATCTGCCGCCGGCCGCCGTGCGCTGGACCAAGCACGCACTCAACAACTGGCTGCGTTCGGCGGGCCCGATCTTCGATGCGTCCCTGGCCATGGAATTCATGGGGTTTTCGGGACCAGAGGTCAGCGAAGGCCTGGCCGCGCTCAGCCAGAAACGCCGGCCGAGCTTCAATCCGACCGATCCCTTCTAGCGCCGGCTGCTGGTGAGACCCACGCGGGCTCGCGCGCTTTCAGCGCCGTTGGGCTGAGCTCAACGGCGCCAGCGACACGGGACCGAGCCACCCGATCATTTCGACGGCGGCACGCTCGGTGCGCCGGGCCCCGACGGCTGCAACTGGTCGAGAATGCCGCGGCCGGCCGGCGGCGCCGCCGGCGGTTGTGCGCCCGATGCCGGGGCGCCCGGCGCCTGTTGGCCGGAGGCTGGCGGCGTCGCCGCCGGCCGGTCGAACAGTGAGCCCGGTGCCGTCGACCCCGATGCCAGCAAGGTCAACAGCAGACTGGTGGCAAAAAACGCCGCCGCCAGGCTGGCGGTGACGCGGGTCAGAAAATTGGCGGCGCCACGGCCGGTCATGAAGCCGCCACCGCCGCCGATGCCGAGCGCGCCGCCCTCGGAGCGCTGCAGCAGGACGACGCCCACCAACGCGGCGGCGATCATCATGTGAAGAATGAGCAGGACGGTGATCATGGGGCGCGCGCGTCTTCAAAAGTTGAGTTGGGGCTCGGCCCGGGGCTTCTACACCACCACCACCGCGATCACCAGCCCCACCCCGCGCGGGGCGCTAGGGCTTGCTGGCAAAGGGGTCGCTGCCCGCCGTCGCCGGCGGCGGCCGATAGGCATCATCGACCTTGGCTTTGGCCGCTGGCTTGGGCTTGGACTTGGGCGGCAAAGCGGCCTCGCCGGTGGTTGCCTTTGCGGCGCCCGCCTTGACCGCACCGGCCTTATCCACCGCCGCCTTGGCGGGAGCGGCCGCGGCCTTGTTCGGCGGCGCGGCTTTGGGCTGGGCTTTGGCCGGCGGCTTTGCCTGCTTGCTTGCGTCCTTGGCCGCCGCCGGCTTGGTGGCGGCATCCTTGGCATTGTCCGGCGGCTCGGGCTCGGCATCGACGCCTTCGGGCAACACCACCAGCGGTTTGCCCTGACAGCGAAACAGGATCTGTTCGTCGAGTTCCAACAGCCGCTTGATCTGCTGCAGTTTGTCGGCCGCGAGATTGGCCTTCGCCCATTCCGGACCCTTCGCCAGCGTGCCGCGCGCGCCCGTCAGCTCGAGCTGCGACAGCTCGGCCTTGAGCTTTGCGCACGCCTCCTGGTCGAGGGTGGCGGCGAGCGCCGGTGCGGCCCACGCCAAAACTGCTGCAGCGCCAAGCACGATGCCAAATCGGGTCATGCCGTCCAGGAAGGGGTGGTTGGAGTGATGGGGGTATGTGGCCGCGAGTAAGCCCTCATTCGCCGAGCCCGGTCAAGCGCCGGCGGCGGCAATGATGCGTAGGAAATCGGCGGCCTTGAGGCTGGCGCCGCCGACCAGCGCGCCATTGACGTCGGCGATGCCCATCAGCTCGGCGGCGTTGTCGGGCTTGACCGAGCCGCCGTAGATGAGGCGCATGGCTCCGCCCTCGCCGGCAAAGCGGCGTTCAAGCGCCTGGCGCACAAAGCCATGCACTTGGGCCACGTCGTTGGCAGTGGCAACGAGCCCGCTGCCGATCGCCCACACCGGTTCGTAGGCGATCACGGTGTTGGTGGCACGCGCCGCGTCGGGCAGCGAGGCGGCGAGTTGCCGGCCGACAACGGCCAGCGTCAAGCCGGCGCGCCGTTCCCCGGCGGTCTCGCCGATGCACACGATGGCGGTGAGACCCGCGCGATGGGCGGCCTCGGCCTTGCGGCGAACATCTTGATCGCGCTCCCCATGGTCGGCGCGGCGCTCCGAATGGCCGACGATCACGGCGCTGGCGCCGGCGTCCTTCAGCATCTCCGCGGCGATATCACCGGTATGGGCGCCGCTGGCTGCGGCGTGGCAGTCCTGGCCGCCGACCAACAGCCGCCCGCCCGCCGCGGCCTGGGCCAGCAACACCAGCAGCGGCGCCGGCGGGCAGATCAACACATCGACACCGGCAGCAAAGTCCGGCTCGGCCAGGCGCTCCAGCACCGCCTGCGCCTCGCCCAGCGCCGCCCTTGATCCGTTCATCTTCCAGTTGCCGGCGACCAGCGGCCGGATCTTGGGTGCCTGTGCCATGCCCTGCCCTTTCATCGCCGCATTACGTTTCGGCAATAGTTAGCCGTTGGTCAGCCATTCCGGGCCGATCGCCGTGCTGCGACCCGGCGGCGTTCATAATATGCCGCGCATGCGCGTCAAGATGTGCTAATTGAGGCCCGTTTTCGGTGGGCCGGATCCCGCCCCCGCGCCCCTCAAGTTGGAACTGAGACCATGCTCGACTCGTTGCGCCGCGGCGCGCTCAATTGGTTCGCCAAGGGGCTCTTAGGCCTGCTGGTGCTGGCGTTTGCCGTCTGGGGCATCGGCGATGTGGTGCGCAACGTCGGCCGCGGCACGCTCGCCACCATCGGCGGCTCCCAGATCAGCGTCGATGAATACCGCCAGGCCTACCAGGACGAGATGGCCTCGCTGACGCGCCGGTTCGGTCGGCGGCTCACCAACGAGCAGGCCAAGCTGTTGGGGGTTGAGCAGCGGGCGCTGTCCCGGCTCATCTCCACTGCCGTCGTCGACCACCATGCGCGCGACCTCAAGCTGGCGCTGTCCGATCAGGGCATGGCCGAGATCATCCGCAATGATCCAGCCTTTCAAGGGCCGGACGGCAAGTTCTCCAAGGAGCAGTTTTTGAACGTCTTGCGCCAGATCGGTTTGAGCGAGGGACGCTACCTTCAGACCCGGCGGCAAGAAGAACTGCGCGACCAGCTGACCGAGAGCCTGCTTGGCGGCATCACCCCGCCGCAAGCGCTGATCGAGGCCCTCAACCGCTACCGCGAAGAGCGTCGCGTGATCGATTTCTTTACGCCCGATTTCGATAAGCTGATCAAACTCGACGAACCCGACGACGCCAAACTGCGCGACTTCTACGAACACAACAAGAGCCGCTTCATGGCCCCCGAGCGGCGCAAGATCAACGTCTTGCTGCTCACCCGCGATGCCGTCAAGCAGCGCATCAGCATCAGCGAGGACGAGCTCAAGGCCGCCTATGACACCGACAAGGAAAAATTCAACATTCCCGAGATGCGCCGCATCACCCAGCTCACCTTCCCCGACAAGGCGGCAGCGGAGAAGGCCTACGCCGAATTGAGCAAGGCCGGCAACATCACCGAGGCGATCGGTAAGCTCGGCTTCAAGGACAGCGATATCGAGCTCGGACTGCTGGCCAAGCGCGACATGATCGACGGCAAGATCGCGGACGCCGCCTTTCAGCTCAAGAAGGACGAGCTGTCGCCGCCGATCGACGGCCAGTTTGCAACCGTGCTGCTGCGGGTGACCGAAATCGTCCCCGCCAAGCAGCGCACCTTCGCCGACGTCAAGGGCGAGATCAACGATCGCCTGGCCGAGGAGCGGGCCAACCTCGAGTTGCAGAACCTGCACGAGTCGATTGAGAACGATCGCTACGCCGGCAAGCCGCTGAAAGAGATTGCCGAGCAACTGAAGCTGCCGTTCCAGGAGATCCCCGACATCGATCGGGGCGGCAAGACCGCCGACGGCAAGCCGGCCATCGAACAGGCGGATGCCGGCAAAATTGCCACCGCCGCCTTTGCCGGCAATGCCGGCATCGAGGCGGAAGCGGTCGACCTTGCCGATGGCGGCTATGCCTGGGTCGACGTGCTGCAGGTCACGCCCGAAAAGCAGAAGACCTTTGAAGACGTGACGGCGGATGTGAAGGCGCAATATGCCGATCAGCAGCGCCGCATCGAGGTCAACAATCTGGCGGCCAAGTTCGTCGAACGCCTCAATCAAGGCGAAGCCTTCGAGACGGTGGCGGCCGCCGCCGGCGCCAAACCCGAGCAGACCGGCCCGGTGACGCGCTCCACCTCGCCGCAGGGTCTGAGCGCCAATGCCGTGCAGCAGGCATTCTCCTTGGCCAAGGGCCGCGCCGCCTCCGCCGCCACCGGCGACGGCAAGGGGCGCAGCATTATGCGCGTTGCCGACATCATCCCGGCGCCGCCGCCGACGCCGGAACAGACCGCCGCCCTCAAGACCGAGCTCGACCGGCAACTGCAATCGGATATCCTCGCCGAATACATCACCGCCCTGCAGGGGCGCTATGGCCTCACTGTGAACCAGGAGGCGCTGCGGCAAGCCCTGGGTGGCGAGCGCGGCGGCGAGGCGCCCGGGATCGAGTAGCCGGCTCGCAGGGGGCGCCGAGGTGGAGGGTCAATGACCAGGTTCGAGCCAATCGACAGGGACATCGAAGCGCAACCCGCCCGCGGCGAGTTTGCCCGGCACTATGCGGCGGGAACAGCGCAAGTTGTCTGGACCCGGCTGATCGCCGACCTCGAGACCCCGGTATCGGCCATGCTCAAGCTGATGGACGAGCAGCCGCCGAGCTGCCTATTGGAATCGGTGCAAGGCGGCGCCAGCCGCGGTCGCTATTCGATCATCGGGCTGGCGCCGGACATCGTCTGGCGCGCGTTTGGCAGCCGGGCCGAGATCAACCACGACCCGCAGGCAACGCCCAACGCCTTTACGGTCGATGCTGCCCCGACCTTGGCTTCGCTGCGCGGCCTGCTCGAGCGCTCGCGCGTCGAGCTCCCCGCCGAGCTGCCGCCCATCGCCGCCGGCATCATCGGCTACATGGGCTATGACACGGTACGGCTGATCGAGCACCTGCCGAGCACCAAGCCCGATGCCCTGGCGCTGCCGGATGCCGTGTTCGTTCGGCCCACCCTGATGCTGGTGTTCGATACCATCAAGGACGAGATCGCGGTGGTGACGCCGGTGCGTCCGCGGCCGGGCATCGACGCCGCCGCGGCCTATGCCGCGGCGCTGGAGCGCCTGCGCGGCGTGCTCGCGGCGCTCGACGCGCCGCTGCCGCACGCGACCAGCATGTCGGCAATTGACCTCTCACTGCCCGATGCCGTGTCCAATACCTCGCCCGCCGAGTACAAGGCCATGGTCGGGCGCGGCAAAGACTACATTGCCGCCGGCGACGTGTTTCAGGTGGTGCTGTCGCAGCGTTTCGATGCGCCGTTTGCACTGCCGCCGTTTGCGCTCTATCGCGCGCTGCGCCGCACCAACCCGTCGCCGTTCCTGTTCCACCTCGAGTTCGGCGACTTCGCCCTGGTCGGCTCGTCGCCGGAAATTCTGGTGCGGGTGCGTGACGGCGAGGTCACCATCCGACCGCTGGCCGGCACCCGCCGGCGCGGCAACACGCCGGAAGAAGATCAGGCGCTCGAGCGGGAACTACTGGCCGATCCGAAGGAGCGCGCCGAACATCTGATGCTGCTCGATCTCGGCCGCAACGATGTCGGCCGGGTGTCGACCATCGGCTCGGTGCACGTCAAGGAAAGCTTTGCCATCGAGCGCTACAGCCACGTCATGCACATCGGCAGCCACGTCGTGGGCCGCCTCGATCGGCAGCACGATGTCGTCGACGCGCTGATGGCCGGCTTCCCCGCCGGCACCTTATCGGGCGCACCCAAGGTGCGCGCCATGGAGATCATCGACGAACTGGAGAAGGAGAAGCGCGGGCCCTACGGCGGCTGCGTCGGCTACTTTTCCGCCGATGGCGAGATGGACAGCTGCATCGTGCTGCGCACGGCGGTGGTCAAGGACGGTAAGATCTACGTCCAGGCCGGGGCCGGCGTGGTGGCCGACAGCGATCCGGACGCCGAACAGCTTGAGTGCGAGTTGAAGGCCAGGGCGCTGATCAAGGCAGCCGAGGAGGCGGTCCGCTTTGCCGCAAGGGGCAAACGCGGCAACCGTCCCAGTTAG
>DATFXD010000383.1:0-15823 GCA_035258605.1 Hyphomicrobiaceae bacterium
TCGGAGCCTTGAGGGAGTAGCATGCGCCAATACCGAATAGCCAGCATTCCGGGCGATGGCATCGGCGGCGAGGTGATCGCCGCCGGCATCGAGGCTCTGACCGCGTGCGCCAAGCGCGACGGCGGCTTTGCTCTCGCCTTCGAGCACTTCGACTGGGGTTCGGAGCGCTACAAGCGCACCGGCGCCTTCATGCCCGGCAATGGTCTTGAACTGATCCGCCAGCACGACGCCATCCTGTTCGGGTCCGCCGGCGCCCCCGACGTACCCGATCATATCACGCTGTGGGGCTTGCGGCTCGCCATCTGCCAGCCGTTCGATCAGTACGCCAACGTGCGCCCGAGCCGGATCCTGCCCGGCATCACCAGCCCCTTGCGCCAGGTCTCGGGCCCGGAGCTCGATTGGGTGATCGTGCGCGAGAACTCGGAGGGCGAATATGCCGGTATCGGCGGCCGCGTGCACCGCGGCTTGCCGGAGGAAGTGGCCACCGACGTGTCGATGTTTACCCGCGCCGGCAGCGCGCGCATCTTGCGCTTCGCGTTCGGCTTGGCCCAGTCGCGACCGCGCAAGCGGCTGACGGTCGTGACCAAGTCGAATGCGCAGCGGCACGGCATGGTGTTATGGGACGAGATCGCGCTCGAGGTGGCGCGCGATTTTCCGGATGTGGCGTGGGACAAGATGCTGGTCGATGCCATGACCATGCGCATGATCTTGAAGCCCGACAGCATCGACACGGTGGTGGCGAGCAACCTGCATGCCGATATCTTGTCCGACCTGGCGGCGGCTTTGGCCGGGTCGCTCGGCATTGCGCCGACCGCCAATCTCAATCCCGAGCGCAATTTCCCGTCGATGTTCGAACCGATCCATGGTTCCGCCTTCGACATCATGGGCCAAGGCATCGCCAATCCGATCGGCACCTTCTGGTCGGGCGTGTTGATGCTGGAGCACCTGGGGGAGCCGGCCGCGGCGGCGCGGCTGATGCGCGCCATCGAGCGCGTGACCGCCGATGCCGCGCTGCATACCCCCGATCTCGGCGGCACCGCCACCACCCGCCAAGTGACCGAGGCGGTGTGCGAGGCGCTCACCGGCGATAATCGCTGACATGGAGGCGGCGCTAAGCCGCCCCGCAAGGGCCGGGGTGATCGAAGGCATGGGTTTAACCTGGCGACGGTGGCGCAGGATCTGGCCATGCTCCGGCACCAACGCCGATCCTAACCAGTGTGCCGATCCTAATCAGTGATTGAGGCGCGGCCGGGTTTTGTCCCGGCCCCTGGCATCGCGTGGCGCTGCGCCGCGCCTCAGCGCCTCGCCCAAGGTCGCCGCCGCCTCGGGCGTCATCGCGAACGACACCGTGAAGCCATCGGCCGCCGTCAGCGACAGCACCGGTGGGCGACCGGGGGCCGCCTCAATCAGCTGCCAGTCGGCCAGCGGATAGAGCGCGCGCCGGATCGCCGCGCCGTGGTGCCTCTCCAGCGCCTCCTGCAGCATGGCCGGCAGCAGCTGCAACAGCTCGAGCAGGCAGTCCTGCGGCAAGTAAAGCGTTGCCGCCTGCCCACGCTGGTCGATGAAGCCGAGCTCGATATGCTCTCCCGAGCAGGAGACATCGACGTGGGTGAGCGATTGGACGGGAACAGGTCGCGCGCGGTCGGACATGGGCACCGCCTGGCGGTTGCGACCCGCCCCCGCGGCGGGTCCTCGCCGCAGCACAGTATCTTTTGTTGACCACAGGAGTCAAGATTTGTCGCTGCCACGGTATTTTGACAAACACCGATCGCGGTGCCTAAATCGCCGCGCACATCGGCAATGTTTTGCGATGGGGGTTGGCATGCCAGGCGCGCGTCGCACATTAACCATGATCACCAGCGTGTTGGCGTTCGCGGCCGTCGGCGTCGTTGCCGGCACCGCGCTGGCGCACAAACCCGAGGAGCCGCCGCACCAGCTCTACCAGATGGGCGATTTCAAGCTCGAAAGCGGCGAGGTGATCAAGGACTTTGCCATTTCCTATGTCACGCACGGCAAGCTCAACGCCAACAAGAGCAATGCGATTTTGCTGGTGACCGCCATCAGCGGCAATCACCATCGCCTGGATTTCATGATCGGTCCGGGTAAGGCGCTTGATCCGGACAAGTATTTCATCGTCGCCACCGATGCGATCGGCAACGGGCTCACCACCTCGCCGTCCAACAGCACGGCGCAGCCGCACATGCAGTTCCCCAAATTCCTGATCCGGGACATGGTGGCATCGCAGCAGCGGCTGTTGAGCGAGCACCTCGGCATCAACCATTTGGTTGCCGTCGTCGGTCCGTCGATGGGCGGCATGCAGACCCTGCAGTGGGGGGTCAGCCATCCCGAATTCATGGACGGGCTGGTGGCGCTGGTGCCACTGGCCAAGACGCCGGCCTGGACCGTGGCGGTGCTGGAGGCCTCGCGCAAGGCGATCATGCTCGACCCGGCTTGGCAGCAGGGCAACTATGCCGGGCCGCCGGAGCAAGGCATCCGGCTATGGCGGGACATTTTGCTGTTGGCGGCGCGCACACCGGAGATCTACCGCGAGCAGTTCCCCAACAACCCGCTCGAGGTGTTAACCTGGCTCGAGAACACCGAGACCAGCCAAATCAAGGCGTTCGACGCCAATGATTGGATCTATCAGACCTGGGCCTACGAGCGACACGATGTTGGGTCGACGCCCGGCTTTAGCGGCGACACCGCCAAGGCGCTGCAAGCGATCAAAGCCAAGACCCTGATCCTGATCGGCAGCAAGGACCTGCTCAATCCGGAGTGGGAGCCGCAGGATGCCGCCAAACACATCCGCAACGCCAAGGTGGTGACCATCCGGCCGGGCGCGGTGACCGGGCACGCCGCCGCCGGCGGCGCCTTTGCAGCCGACGTCGAGTTCATCAACCGCGAGACCATCGGCTTTCTCGATCTGGTGACCGAGAGCGGCAAGAAGAGCAATTGAGCCCCGAGCGAGGCTCAGCGCAGGTCAGGCCGACGGCATGGCCGGCGGCGTTGCCACCACGATTTCGCTGACGCCGTAGCCGGCTTCGGCCGGGATCCGCAGCCGTCGCCGGCCCTCGGGCAGGCGTTCGACGTGCGGCATCACCGTCACCACTGGGCTCGCCCGCGCCGCGACGATCGCCTCGGCCACCTTGGCGTGGCGCGCCAGCTTGGTGAGGTTCATCTCGGTCGCGAACACCAAGGTGCGGGTTCCGGCCGCGGCAGCTGCGAGCGCCGCTTGCGGCCTGATCCACAGCCCCTCCACGGACTCGCTGCCGTCATGGGCGCCGATTTGCGCCACCGGCGCCGCAATCAGCAGAAAATGCGTATCGAAACGCTTCGGCACACCCTCCGGCGTGATCCAGTGCGCGAACGGCACCATCAGATCGGTGGCCAAACTGAGCCGTTCGCGGCGCACGATATCGAGAAACGACGTCTTGCCGCTGTTGAGGTCGGCGCGATGCGCCGCAACCAGCGCCTGGGCGTCCGCGGCCGAGATCAGGCCGTCGGCACCGTGCCGGCGCGCCAGCAGCAATCCCGCCTCCTCAAAGCTCTCCCGCGCGGCGGCAACGTAGGCGGCGCGGTCGGGCGGCGTGGCCAGCACCGGAGCCAGCTGCGCCCAGCCGGCATCGGCATCGTCGGGATCGATCTTGCCGCCGGGAAATACCAGCGCGCCGGAAGCAAATTCGATGGCGCGGTGGCGCACCACCATGAAGGTTTCGATGCCGGCCGGACCATCGCGCAGCATGATGACGGTGGCCGCCGGCCGCGCTGCCACCGGGCTCCCCGCCGCGGCCATCAGCCGATGCTCCGGTCGGTGGGCAGCGGAAACTCCTCGAGGTAGCCCTGGTAGGCATCCTCGACGTCGATCTTGAGCGTGTGCAGGATGCGCACCACGGCGTTGTAAAAGCCGATGGTGATGGTGAGGTCGACCAGGCGCTCGTCGTCGAGACTTTGTTTCAGTTCGGCGTAGGTGGCATCCGACATGGCAAGCTTAGTGGTCATCTCACGCGCCGCCCTGAGCACGGCCTTGGCCAGGGGTTCGAGCTCGTTGGGTTGGCCATCGGTATCGGCGATCAGCGCGCGGATGTCGGCGTCGGTGACGCCGAAGTCGCGCCCGATCTTGACGTGGTGCGACCATTCGTAGGGCTGGCGCGCCAGATAGCCGACCTGCAGGATCGCAAGCTCGCGCAGGCGCGGATCGAGCCGGCTCTTGAAGCGGATGAATTGGCCAACGCCACTGAAGGCACGCGCCGCGTGCGGGCTGTTCACCAGCGCCTGAAACAAGGTGATGTTGCGCGCCAACAGGTCTTGATGCTCGGGGGCAAGCTCGGCTTTGCTGCGGTAGGGTACGCGGGCCATGGCATCACTCCGAGGTCTAATGGTCTTGGCTGTCGCGGTCGGGGGCTCTAAGGGTCGTGCCACCGTCGACCACCAAGGTCTGGCCGGTGATGTAACGGGCATGGTCGGAGAGCAGGAAGCGCACGGCGTGGCCGATGTCCCAGCCGGTGCCCTCCAGCCCCAGCGCTGAGGCCTTGCGCCGCTGCTCGCGCGCCGCCGCACTCATGCCGGCGCCGTAGACCATCGGCGTAAACATCGGGCCCGGTGCCACGCAATTGACCCTGATGCCCTCTGCCGCATGGTCGACGGCCATGGCCCGGGTGAGCGCGATCACCGCACCCTTGGAGGCACTGTAGGCGGTAAGGCCGCGCGGCCGCAGCGCCGAAATCGAGGAGATGTTGACGATGGCGCCCTTGCCGGCGGTCGCGACCATGGCGGGGATGGCATGCTTTGAGGTCAAGAACATCGCCTCGACATTGACCTGCATGATCCGGCGCCAGCTCTCCGGCGTCTCCTCGACCACCGAGCCGCGGCTGCCGATGCCGACGTTGTTGTCGAGGAAATCGAGCCGGCCGAAGCGCGCAACGCAGGCCTCGACCATGGCGCGGCAGTGCTGCTCCTGGGTGAGGTCGGCGGCATGGGCAGCGGCCGTGCCACCTTCTTTCAGGATCATGGCAACGGTGCGCTCGGCAAGGCTGAGATCGCGATCGACGACCATCAGCTGGGTGCCGGCGCGCGCCAGCAAAATCGCCGCGGCGCGGCCATTGCCAATGCCGTCGCCGGCGGCGCCGCCGCCGGCGATGATGGCGACCTTGCCGGCGAGGCCCCGATCGTCCTCTTGGCTGAGTGCGGCAGGCATGAGCTCCCCCGGCGTCTAGTGCCGTTGCCGTGATAGCTGGGATCGCGGGCGGAAGGCAAGTCGGCCGCAGGCAACGGCGGGCGCAAGACGGGAGAGCGGCGGTTTGCCCCAACCCGCGCGTTGCCTCGTGCAGGGGAGCTGGGGGCCGGCGATCGCTCGCCCGGCTAGCGCACCTCGGCCAAAAACGAGAGCTGGCCGGCGTGCGCTGCGCCGTTCTGGTCGACGAGTTCGGTTGGATAGTCGCCGGTGAAGCAGTGGTCGGTGAACTGCGGTGCGCGCGGATCGCGGTGTTCGACCCCGAGCGCCCGGTAGATGCCGGCCACCGACAGGAAGGCCAGGCTGGTACAACCGGTAAACACCCGCATCTCCTCGATGCTCATATTGGCGGCCAACAGCTCGGTGGGGCGCGGGGTGTCGATGCCATAGAAGTCGGGATGCGTGATGGGCGGGCTCGAGACGCGCAGATGCACCTCGCGCGCGCCGGCCTCGAACATCATCTGCACGATCTTTTTCGAGGTGGTGCCGCGCACCACGCTGTCGTCCAACAGCACGATGCGGTTGCCGCGCACGGCGCTGGCGTTGGCCGAGTGCTTGAGCTTGACCCCGAGCTGGCGGATGCGCTGCTCGGGTTCGATGAAGGTGCGCCCGACGTAGTGGTTGCGGATGATGCCGAGCTCGAACGGGATGCCGCTCGCCTGCGCGTAGCCGATCGCCGCCGGCACGCCGGAATCGGGGATCGGGATGATGACGTCGGCGGCGGCCGGCGCCTCGCGCGCCAGCTGGGCGCCCATTTGCTTTCTCAGCTCATAGACGTTGCGCCCGCCAACGATGGAATCGGGGCGGGCGAAGTAGATGTATTCGAAGATGCACGGCCGCGCCGGACGCCGCGGAAACGGTCGGTGGCTCTCGACGCCGTCGGCGGTGATGGTGACGATCTCGCCGTTCTCGATCTCGCGCACGAACTCGGCACCAACGATATCGAGCGCGCAGGTCTCCGACGCCAGCACATAGCCGCCGCCGAGCCGGCCCAGCATCAATGGCCTGATCCCGATCGGATCGCGGGCCCCGATCAGCATGTCATTGGTCAGGCAAACGAGGGCATAGGCGCCCTGAATTTGCCGCAGCGCTTCCACGAACCGCTCGATCACGCGCCGGCGCTGCGATCGTGCCATCAAGTGCAGAATGATTTCGGTATCGGAGGTGGATTGGCAGATGGCACCGCTGGAAATCAGCTCGCGCCGCAAGGTCAGCGCATTGGTGAGATTGCCGTTGTGGGCAACGGCAAAGCCACCGGTGTCGAGGTCGGCGAATAGCGGCTGCACATTGCGCAAAATGGTGTCGCCGGTGGTGGAATAGCGGTTATGGCCGAGGGCGACGTGGCCCTTGAGGCGTTGGATCACGTCGGCCTTGTTGAAATTGTCGCCGACCAATCCCAGCCGCCGCTCGGAGTGGAAATGGGTGCCGTCGTAGGTGACGATGCCGGCGGCCTCCTGGCCGCGGTGCTGCAGCGCGTGCAGCCCGAGTGCGGTCAGCGCCGCCGCATCCTCGTTGCCGAACACCCCAAACACGCCGCACTCCTCGCGCAGGCGATCAGCGTCGGGGTGGGGTTCACGCGCGTCCGGGCTGCGACCGGCCGCGCACAGCTCATCATGCATGGCGAGCCTCGTTGGCATGGAAGCTTGGGCTTTGAGCCAAGGGGCACTCAATCCCGAATCTACCCGACGTCCTCAGGCGAGCTGGATATAGGGCAAGTCACCCGCGGTTGCTACTGGCGGCTTTCTCAAGGCCGGCCTGATCCGGGCCGAGCCAGCCCTGCTGCTGCTCACCCGGCCCGAGCGGCACCGAGGGCGCGTAGCGGGAGAGCAGCGAAAACAGCGTGCCGCTGGTCTGGTTGATGAGCGGCAGGGACTGGGCGTTCTCCACCCAGCCCGGCAACTCGCCCGGTCGGCACCCCTGGGCGGAGGCGCGCGCCGGGTTATCCTTGCACACGAAGGAAACGGCGAACATGTAGGGGATCACCACCAGCACAAAGCCGCGCACCATGCCGAAGGCCAAGCCCAGAATGCGATCGATGGCGCCGATGCGGCTATCGAGCACGGAATCGGAAATCCGCGCCGTGATCAGGTGAACGATGATCAGAACCACCAGGAAGATCAAGCCGCCGATCGCCACCTGGGCGACGTAGATGTAGGAGGTCTGTACCGGATTGGCGAAGTGCTTGGCCACCTCCTCGGCGACGTCGCGGTGGAAGCGAATAAAGTAGAACACCGCCCCGGCCGCCGCCGCCCACGACAGGATCGAGAGCACCTCACGCGTGAGGCCGCGATACATCGCCACCAGGCCGGACAGCACGACGATGGCGAGCACCGCCAGATCGAGATTGGTAAACGGTCCCACTCCGCTCATGATTGGGGATCCTCAAGCCAAGGTTGCCCTGCGGCCAGGCGCTGCTGGCGGCGCCCAAGCGCACACCTGACCCCCAATCGCCGCCGCCGGGGCCGGTGGGGTCGCTGCCGTTGCACATCCGCCGAGATCAAAGTCCGCTCCGGGTGTGGCGCCGACCGCCGTCGCGACGCTCCGGCGGACATGGCGCTGCCGCCCGCATAGGCTCTAGGGCAGCTTGTTCGCGAACACAATATAGCGGTAGTCTGCCGATTGCGGTGATGCGGGGTGGGCACAATGCAGCGGGTATTGTTAGCGATTTTTTCGGTCGTGATCGCCGTTGCCTTCGTCGCCCTGATCGTGTTCTTCGCCGGCGTCGGGGCCGCTGCCGGCACCGCCCTGGTGCAAGCCGGCCTCGCTAGCCCCGTGCTCATGCTGCCCGGGCTCGGCCGCATCGACGTCGGGGTGGCGGCGCTGGTCGGCGGCGCCGTGGTCGGGTTCCTGGCCGCAACCTTGGCCTGCGGCGCCATCTTTGCCCTGATTGCCATCGCCAACAACACCCGTCGCACGCGCGACCTACTGGCGGCGCGGCTGTAACGGGTTGGCAGCCGGCGGCTCGGGGCCAGGCTCCCCGAGCGATTGGGCGAGCTCGGCGACGTGATCCAAGGCGAGGCGCTCAAGGCCGTCGATATCGCTGCCAGCCTCGCCGGCCGCCGGCACCAGCGCCGCCTTGAAACCGAGCTTGCGCGCCTCCTTCAGGCGCAAGGGCGTGTGGCGCACGGCACGCACGGCTCCCGACAGGGCGATTTCGCCCAGATAGACCCGCTCCGGTCGCAGGGCCAGCTGGCGCAAGGAGGAGATCAGCGCCGCCGCCGCGGCAAGGTCGGCGGCGGGCTCGCTGATCTTCAGGCCGCCGGCGACGTTGAGATAGACGTCGTGACCGGCAAAACTGACGTTGGCCCGGGCGCTGATCACGGCCAGCAGCATGGCAAGGCGGCTCGCATCCCAGCCGACGACGGCCCGGCGCGGGGTGGCGAGCTCCGAGGGCACCACCAGCGCCTGGATTTCGACCAGGATCGGACGCGTGCCCTCAACGCCCGCGAACACCGCCGCGCCCGGTGCGGAGGCCCGGCGATCGCCGAGAAACAGCTCGGAGGGATTGGCGACCTCGCGCAGGCCTTCCCCCGCCATCTCGAACACGCCGATCTCGTCGGTCGCGCCGAAGCGGTTCTTGGCGGCGCGCAGGATGCGGTAGGGGTGGCCGCGGTCGCCCTCGAAATAGAGCACGGTATCGACCATGTGCTCGACCAGCTTGGGTCCGGCGATCTGGCCATCCTTGGTGACATGGCCGACCAGGACCACGGCACTGCCACCGGCCTTGGCGAAGCGCACCAGGGCGTGCGCCGCCGCGCGCACTTGGGCGACGCTGCCGGGGGCCGCCTCCAGCTCACCGCTCCACAAGGTCTGGATCGAATCGACGATCACCAGATCGGGGGGCTTGCCCTGCTGCAAGGTGGCCAGGATGTTGCCGAGATTGCTGTCGCACAACAGCGCCACCGGCGCCGCCGAGACGCCGAGGCGCTCGGCCCTGAGGCGGACCTGTGCCGCCGCCTCCTCGCCGGAAATATAAAGCGCGCGGCGTCCGGCCGCGGCCACCCTGGCCGCCAACTCCAACAACAGCGTCGACTTGCCGATGCCGGGCTCGCCGCCGACCAGCAGTACCGAGCCCGGCACGATGCCGCCGCCGGTGACACGATCGAATTCGCCGTTGCCGCTCGGGCTACGCGCCGGCCCCGGCGCGCCGGTGCTCGCCAGGCTTTCAAGCGCCACGGCGCGGCCGCCGGCGGAACCGGAGCCCGGCAGCGCCGTGGCGGCAACCTCTTCCACGAGACTGTTCCAGGCATCGCAGGCGCTGCACCTGCCGGCCCAGCGCGCGAAGCTGGCGCCGCAGCTCTGGCACACAAAGGCGGTTCGCTGCGCGCGGGCCGCGGCCATCAGCTTGTCCCCTCCTCGTAGACGCGGTGCACGCGCTGCCCGAGCCGGGTCAGCAGTTCATAGCCAATGGTGCCGGCGCGGTCGGTCAGATCGTCGACCGTGACGCGGTCGCCCATCACTTCCACCCAGGCGCCGCGGTGCGCCAGCTCCGGCGGGGCACCGGTGATGTCGACGGTAATAAAGTCCATCGAGACGCGACCCACGATCGGCACCGGATAGTCGCCGATGAAACCGACCGGGCCCGCCTCGCCGGTCTTGACGCTGAGCGCGCGCAAAAAGCCGTCGGCATAGCCGCAGCCGATGGTGGCAATGCGCGCCGGGCGCTCGACGCGGTAGATGGCGCCGTAGCCGATGGTGGCCCCGGGTTCGAGCTCGCGAATCTGCAGGATTTTGGCGGCGAACCGGACCACGGTCTGCATCGGGTTGGGTTTGCCCTCGTGCGCGCGTCCGCCATAGAGGGCAATGCCGGGTCGCACCAAATCGTAGTGGAAGGCTTCCCCCAGAAACACGCCGCCGGAATTGGCAAGCGAGGCTCGCGCCGGCGGCAGCTTGGCGCGCAGCTGATCGAAGCGCTGGCGCTGGCGCTGGTTCATGGGGTTGTCCGGTTCATCGGCGCAGGCGAGATGGCTCATGATCAGGCACATGTCGAAGGCGGCGAGCAGGCCCGGATCGGCGGCGAGCGCGTCGATCTCGGCGGCCGGCATGCCCAGCCGGTTCATGCCGGTGTCGAGGTGCACGGCGGCCGACAGCTTGCGGCCGCGCGCGCGGCAGTAGGCGGCCCAGTCGCGGACCTCGGCCAGACTTGAAAGCACCGGGCGCAGGTCGAAGCCGGCGTAGTGCGGCTCGGCGCCGGGCAAGAGGCCATCGAGCACGTAGATGGTGGCGCCGGCCTGCACCTCCCGCGCCGCCCGCGCCTCGTCGATGGTGGCGACAAAAAACGTCTTGCAGCCCTCGCTGGTGAGTGCCTTGGCGACCGGGGCGAGCCCCAAGCCGTAGGCGTCGGCCTTGATCACCCCGGCGCATTCGGCCCTGCCCGAGACCCGGTTGAGGCGGGCCCAGTTGGCGCGCACGGCGGCAAGATCGACGGAAAGCACGGCGCGCGCCGTCGGCGGCACCGGCGACCGGAGCCGCCCGCCCGGCCGGTGGCGTGCCGCGGCGGCGCTCACCCCACCCGCTCCGGCAGGTAGGCGTCGCGGGCCAGATCGGAAAAGCGCGTGACGCTCGCCTCGAACTGCAGCTGCACGGTTCCCACCGGGCCGTGGCGCTGCTTGCCGATAATCACCTCGGCCTTACCGCTGACCAATTGCATTTTGCTCATCCAATCCTGAAACTCGAGCGTGCCTTCGGCCGGT
Organism: Hyphomicrobiaceae bacterium; assembly: GCA_035258605.1. Lineage (GTDB taxonomy): Bacteria > Pseudomonadota > Alphaproteobacteria > Rhizobiales > Hyphomicrobiaceae > AWTP1-13. The sequence continues at coordinate 10,924 of DATFXD010000383.1, forward strand.
TTGGTGCGCTCAACATAATACTCCTCACGAAATACGAACATGACCACATCGGCATCCTGCTCGATGGAGCCGGATTCGCGCAGGTCGGCGAGCTGCGGCCGCTTGTCCTCCCGGTTTTCGACGGCGCGCGACAACTGCGACAGCGCCAGGATCGGCACGTTGAGCTCTTTGGCCAGCGCCTTGAGCCCGGTGGTGATCTCCGACACCTCCTGCACCCGCCCCTCCGATGCCCGCCGGCTGGAACCGGTGAGCAGCTGCAGGTAGTCGACCACGATCATGCCGAGGCCGTGCTGACGCTTGAGCTTGCGCGCCCGGGCCGCAAGCTGGGCGATGGAAATGCCGCCGGTCTGGTCGATATAGAGCGGGACCGTCGACATTTCGCGGCTGGCCTCGACCAGCCGCTTGAAATCGCGCTCGTCGATCAAGCCGCGGCGGATCTTCTCGGAGGGAATGCCGGCCTGTTCGGACAGAATTCGCGTCGCCAGCTGCTCGGCCGACATCTCCAGCGAGAAAAAGCCAACCACCGCCCCGTCGTGGTCCCCATCGGGATTGACGTCCGCGGCATTAGCATCTGAGCGATCCGCCAGCGAACGGGCGCGGCTGCGCGCCACGTTGAAGGCGATGTTGGTGGCGAGCGCGGTTTTGCCCATCGACGGCCGTCCGGCCAGGATGATCAGGTCGGAGGGCTGCAGGCCCCCGAGCTTGCCGTCGAGATCGCGCAGGCGGGTGGCGATCCCCGACAGACCGCCCTCGCGCTGGAAGGCGCTATTGGCCATGTCGATGGCGCTGACGAGGGCGGTATTGAAGGTGAGGAAGCCCTGGCCATACTTGCCCGCCTCGGCCAGCGAGAACAGCCGGGTCTCGGCTTCCTCGATCTGCTCGCTGGGCGGGAAGTCGACCGGGGCATCGTAGGCCGCATTGACCATGTCCTCCCCGATCAGGATCAGGTGCCGGCGAATGGCGAGGTCATAGATGGTCTGCCCGTAGTCGCGGGCGTTGATGATGGTGGCGGCATTGGCGGCGAGGCGGCCCAAATACTGCGGCACCGTCAAGGTGGGATCGATCCGCTCGGCGCTCTCGAAGAACGTCTTCAAGGTGATCGGCGTCGCCTGCTTGCCCAAGGCGATCAGCTTGGCCGCGGTCTCGAAGATCTGCTGGTGCAGGGGATCGTAGAAGTGGTGCGGCTCGAGAAAGTCCGACACCCGGTCGTGGGCGTCGTTGTTGATCAGGATGGCGCCGAGCAGTGCCTGCTCGGCCTCGAGGTTGTGGGGCGCGGTGCGGAATGGCGGCGCGTCCGCGACGGCAGCCGGCAGCAACGGCGCGGGGGAGGCGCGCTGAGGGGATCGGGTCATGCCGCAGGCAATAGCCGATTCCGCCGCCGGTCGTGTGCGTTCCTGGTCGGGGCCGGCGCCGCCATCCCTGTTTTGCACATGCTGAGGAGAATCGCGTTATGTGCGCGAATCGCCGCGGCCTACTCGCCCGCCAGCCGCGGTCGGCGTTTGATGGTCTCCTGCGCCAACAGCCGCTGTTCGTCCTCGTAGATATAGTCGCGGGTGAGCGGCAGGCTGCCGGCCCGCTTGCTCAGTTGCAGTTGGAACACGACCAGGCCCTGGTAGCGAAACGCGGTCTCGGAGCCCGCCAGGTAGAATTCCCACATCCGGCAAAAGGTCTCGTCGCGGATCGCCGCCGCCTTGTCCCAGTTGGCCAGGAAGCGCTCGCGCCAGGCGCGCAAGGTGGCGGCATAGTGCAGGCGGAGGATCTCGATGTCGGTGATGATCAAGGCCGAGCGCTCGACCGCGGCGACGATTTCGGACAGCGCGGGAATATAGCCGCCGGGGAAGATGTACTTGGCAATGAAGGGATTGGTGACGGTCGGCGGGTCGGACCGGCCGATGCTGTGGATCAGCGCCACGCCGTTGTCGCTCAACAGCTCGCACACCTTCTTGAAGTAGGTGCGGTAATGCGACACCCCGACGTGTTCGAACATGCCGACCGAAACGATGCGCTCGAAGCACCCGACGATGTTGCGATAGTCCTTGAAATCGAAGTGCACCGAGCGGCCGAGGCCTTCGCGGGCGGCGCGCTCGTTGGAGACCTTGTGCTGTTCGGCAGAGAGCGTGACGCCGGTCACGTCGCAGCCCGCGGCCTTGGCCAAATAGAGCCCGAGGCCACCCCAGCCCGAGCCGATGTCGAGCAGGCGCTGGCCGGGATCGATGGCAAGCTTGGCCGCCAGGTGCCGCTTTTTGGCGAGCTGCGCCTGCTCCAGGTCGGCGCCCGGAGTGAAGTAGGCGCAGGAGTATTGCCGGTCGCTGTCGAGGAACAGCTCATAGATGGCGCCGTCGATGTCGTAGTGGTGCGCCGCGTTGCGGCGCGCCCGGCCGACCGGGTTGAACTGGGCCGCCCGCCGCAACAGGTAGCGCAGGCCATCGAGCGCCCGGGCCCAGGTCGGCAGCGGATGCTCCTGGGCGTTCATCAGCAACAGTTCCAACAATTCGTAGATGCGGCCGCGCTCCATGCTGAGCGCGCCCGTCATATAGCTTTCCCCGAGGGTGAGTTGCGGATCAACGAGTAGCCGCCACTCGACCCGGCGCTGGTTGATCCGCGCCGTTACCGGCCGGCCGGTGCCATCGCCGTAGCGAGAGGGGAAACCGCGAGCATCGATCACGGTCAGGTCGCCGCACTTGACGATGCGGCGCAACATGACATCGAGCAAGATCAACATGATGCAACGCTGCCGCGGATGCGGTCCTCGACCGTTCCTCCCTTCGGTCTCCGTCTTTTGCTGGCATTATACGAATGTGGTGCGCAATGTCACCGCCAAGCTTGCTCGGTTTGCCGGCTCGAGTTCGCACCACAACTTAAGGCCGCCACCCGGCCACCGGGCGAGGGCCACGGCGGTCACTGCGTGCTCATTCAACCGCGTCCGGCGCTTTCGGTTCCTCGTCGCGCTGACGCGCCAGCGCCTCCTCCTCAAACAGCGCATCGGCGTTGAAGGTCTCGAGCTCGACGCCCTCGTCCTTGATGACGGTGACGTCTTCGCCGCGCGCCTGCCGTTCCGCCTCGTCCTCGGAACGGGCGACATTGAGCGTGATCTGAACGATCACCTCGGGGTGGAGGGCGACCCGGGTCGGGTGCAGGCCGAGGCTCTTGATTGGCCGGTCGAGCACGATCTGGCGCCGCTCGATGCTAAAGCCGCCGGCCGTCACCACCTCGGCGATGTCGCGGGTGGTGACCGAGCCATAGAGCTGGCCGGTGTCGCCGGCCTGGCGAATGGCCAGGAACGTCTGCCCCGTCAGTTTGGCGGCCACCGCCTCGGCGTCCTTCTTGAGCTCAAGGTCGCGGGCCTCGAGCTGCGTGCGCTCCTTCTCGAACCGGGCCAGGTTCTCGGCGGTGGCGCGCAAGGCCTTCTTCTGCGGCAGCAGGAAGTTGCGGGCGTAGCCATCCTTGACGTTGACGACGTCGCCCATCTGGCCGAGGCGGCCGATGCGCTCAAGAAGAATGATCTGCATAGGGTATCTCCAATCCGGTGTGGGTTCAGGTTGAGGGAGGCGGCGCGCCAAGCCGGCGCTTGAGGTTAACGACGGGCTCGATCAGGCCGGCGATGATCAGCGCCAGGGCGGCGTAGGGGCCGAGCAGGAACAGGCCGGCATAGACCAGCCACAGCACCCAGGGCTGACGTCCGCGGGCGAGAAAGTGCATCAGCGCCAGGCCGGCAAGCAGGTAGGCGACCAACAGGGCGCCACTGAAGCTCGTACCAATGAGGCCGAGCCAGCCCGAGGCGAAGGCGGCGGCAAAGGCACACACCGCCACGATCGGCAATGCGGGCGGATAGGTGAGCGCGGCGAGGTCGGGCCAGTCCCGCCCGAGCCGGCCCGAGGCGCGGGCGATGCGGCCGGCGAGATAGAGATTGAGGCTGAAGATCATCAGCCAATAGGCCGAGAGCGCGGCCGGCAGCACGCCGAGCAGGAACTCGGTCAGGGCATCGAGCTGGGCATCGGTCAAGGCCGGCACATTGAGTTCGCTGGCGGTGCGCGCCGAGAAGCGCCGGAAATAAGCGTGCATCGGTTCGTGCAGCTGGTCGTAGCCGCCGCTCAAGGGCACAGCCAGCACCGGCAAGGTGCCGCCATAGAGCGCCAGGGCGGTGATCAGACGACCGGGCGGATACCACTCGAGCGTCTCCGGTTGGGCGGGCTGGCGCCGGCTCAAGTAGGCGAGATAGCCCGCCAGCGCCGACGGCGCGCCGAGCGCCAGGAAGTAGCCCACCGCGAACGGCACACTGGCGATGCCGATCATGACCGCGGCGCCGGCCACGCCGCCCAGCAGCGCCGGCAGCCAGCCCCAGCCCAGACTGGCGATCAGCGAGGGCAGCGGCGTCAACAGCAACAGAACCGAGCTCAACAGCGGTGACCCGCGCGTCGCCGAGTAGAACAGCAACGCCGACGCGAGGCCCGAGCCAACGCCTGTCAGCAAACTTATCGGCATCAGAAGCTGTCCCGCCGCAGCGGTTAGAGACGCTTAAAGTCGTCTCAACCAAGGCCTCGTATCGGGCGCCGGCTACCACCCGGCGCCAAAGCTATTTGATCAGGTAGGGCAATAAGCCGATGAAACGGGCGCGCTTGATCGCCCGCGCCAGCTCGCGCTGCTTTTTGGCCGACACCGCCGTGATGCGGCTCGGCACGATCTTGCCGCGCTCCGATACGTAGCGGCCGAGCAGGCGCATGTCCTTGTAGTCGATCTTCGGCGCGTTATCGCCCGAGAACGGACAGGTCTTGCGCCGCCGGTGGAAGGGGCGACGGGCGGGAATGGTGCTGACTTCGCTCATGGCTCATTCCTCACTGGTCGCGGTTTCGGTTTCCTCGCGGGGCGGGCGTGGGCCACGCGGCCGGTCGCCATCGCCGTC
>DATFXD010000384.1:0-5397 GCA_035258605.1 Hyphomicrobiaceae bacterium
GGTCAGTCCGCCGACCGCCATTCCCGCCAGCGGGTTCAACAGCAACAGCCCCGCCAGGGCGCCCACCAGCATGCCGGCACTGGCGCCGCGCGCCGCGCCGAACGCCGTCATATTCAGCGCCTGCTTGATTTGCACTTTGCCGTTCTCGGTGTGAACGACGACGCAGGCATCTTCGAGATCGATGAGATGCTCCTTCTGCATGCCACGCAGCTTCGTCAAGACCTCGTCGGCCGTACCGACGCCGTCGAAGTCTAGAACTACGAGATCGCTCATTGCGCACCTCCTCGGTTGTCGAGCTAGAGTGTCGATCGATGGCGAAAGGGCCACGCGGTCTGCCCTGTCGCGTTAGCGCCCAAACGCTGCGCGTCTTCGCCTCGAGCGGGTTCAGCGCCGGCATCATTTGGCGGGCGCGGGTCGAGTGCCAATAGGGTCTAACCCTGAAATCGGCCTACTGCGTCGCGCGCGCCTTGTTGCAAAGCTTGACTTGCGGCCAACGCCGGCAACGCGGCGGTAAACCGCAAGGCCGAGCTCAAGGCTGGTGCCTCAGGTCTCCACCCGATGGCCATCGCCTCGATGCCGCTCGGCCTCAGTTGATTGCGAGCAACGAACCGATCGGCCAAGCCATAGGCGAGCAACGGCTCGCCCTTCTATCTGAGGCTGGCGATGGTGCGCGCGGCGGGCCGCCGCGCGGCCACTCACGATGGTCGATATCAGCTCACATCCTGATCCGAGCGCGACCCCGAAATGCCGTATACCCCGTGAAAGACCTAGCCGGTGGCACGTGCGGCAATCGCAGCCGATGAGTTGGGGCTGCGATCCAACTTCCGGTCCGCGATGCGCGTCGCGTCGGCAGCGGCCATCGGCGTCGATGTGGTGACAAGCGCGCGGCCAGAATGTGCGGCACCGATTGAGAGCGAGAGGGCGAAATGGGCAAAGCTAATCGGGGCCTGTCTGGGGGCGAGCCCAAATCAACAACAGGCCGCGGGGTTCGCCACCTGCGACGTCGTTTCGACGTGCGGTTGATGAGCCGCAGGTTCTGATCCGCACAAGGAGCGCGAACCTCGAGTAGAAACAGGCTGTTAGCAAAGCAGTCGCGAACTTGAGGCGTATCGGCCATAGGCGATTGCAATCGGGCAACGCCGAACGTCGGCACGAAACCATGTGGCAGCTGGGGCGTTTTCAGGACAGGTGAAAGAATCGTGGAGTCGAGCATGAATTCGATCAGCAAAGCGCTTCTCATCGGTGCGACGGCCTTGACTTTGACGGCCTCGGCGGCGTCCGCTGCAGTCGTTTGTAACGACGAAGGTGATTGCTGGCGCGTGCGTGGCCGGCCGGCCTATGGTCCCGATCTGCGGCTCAGAATCCATCCCGACAACTGGCAGTGGGGTCGCCACGAGCACTATCGTTGGCGCGAGCCGGGTCACGGTCATGGCTACTGGCGCGGTGGCAACTGGATCGTAATCCGCTAACGCGGATGGTCCGCTACGCGCGAGAAAGCCGCCCTCACCGGGCGGCTTTTTCGCGTCCACGCCGCATCGCTGAGCGCTATCTTACCTGCAGCAGCAACTTGCCACGGAAGTGCCGGCCCTCGCTGACGCGTTGCGCCTCGGCGGCCTCGCGCAATGGGAACACGCGCATCTCCGGTACACGGATGGCCTCGATCGCCCGCAGCTCCAGGATGCGTTCAAGATGTGCGCGGTCGCGGCCGACGGCGGGGCGCAGCGACTTAACGTCGGAACGCGGTGAGACGGGCGCGGTTGCGCCCGAGGCGATGAAAGCGGCACGCCCGCCGGATTTGACGACTTCGAACGAGCGCGTTGCGACCTCGCCACCGACGGTCTCGAACACAGCGTCAACGTCTTTCACCAGCTTGGTGAAGTCCTCTTTGTTGTAGTCGATGATCTGGTCGGCGCCGAGGCCTTGCACGTAGGCACGATTGGCCGCACTGGTGGTGGTGATGACGCGGGCACCGATGTGCTTGGCGAGCTGGATGGCATAACCGGCAACCCCGCCGGCGCCACCTTGGATCAGAATCGTCTCGTCACGCTTGAGCTTGAGGGTGTCCTCAATGGAGACCAGCGCGGTGAGGCCGACGAGGGCGAGGGCGGCAGCCTCGAGGTGGGAGAGATCGGCCGGCTTGCGACAGAGAATGCTGGCTTTTTCCGCAACCTTCTCCGCGTAGGTTCCGTCGCGGCCGGCCGCCAGCACCCCGAATACCGGGTCGCCAACCGTGAACTCGGTAACGCCGGCCCCGAGCGCCGCGACCACGCCGGAGAAGTCGCGACCGAGCACGTAAGGAAACTTGGAGATGGTGGTATAGGCGCCGCCCTCGCGCACCTTGGTGTCGGCGCCGTTGACACTGGCGGCGTGGATATCGACCACCACCTGGCCCGCTTCCGCTACCGGGTCCGGCAGATCGCCATAGCGCAGAACATCGAGACCGCCATGGCGATCCATGATGATGGCTTTCATCATCCACCTCCGATATCAGGGACGCCGGCACGTGCCGACGCCGCCCATTGGCCTTGTCAGTAGAGGACTGTCGCATTGCGAGCGACGGTAAGGCAACCGGCCTTCCGTGCTGCGACCTCACGCGCCCGGCGGCTTGCGAGCCGGTTGCGGCGCTGCCCTACCGCGGTTCCAGCCCGTGTGCGGCACGCCGCGAGCCATGCGCCGGCGATCGAGGGATAGGGCGCCAATGCGAGGCCTCGGCGGGCGATTGATGCCAGGAGCCCGGGGCCCAAAGGGGCCGATCGAACGCCGGGTCGCCTGGGATGCGGGATCGAGGCGCAGACGTCACAACCTCTGGAGAAACAGCACACGTATCAGTTGAACCGTCGTTCGCGGTCTGCCGGTGAAGCACCGGCGACACGCGCGCGCCGCCGTATTGATAGCGGCATCACGGGCAACTGCCAGCAACGGCGCGGGCTTTGCGACCCGATGCCAATGCAACCGGTGGGCGGGCGGACATTTCGGCGCTGCCTGATGCGCGGCGGACATCGTGCGCGGCGGGCATCGGGCGCAGCATGAGAATCTCGATTCGACCGCCACCGAATCGCTATAATGTCGGTTGGCGTTTGCCGTGGTCTACACTGCGGTGTTGTCAACTGCTGTTTCTGGCGCTGGCAGCGCCGATGTGCTCGGGGCCCACGTGTAGCTGGGCCCATGTGTCGCTGGGCCCATGTGTCGCTGGGCGCGTGTGTAGCTAGGCCCATGTGTAGCTGATTTCTGTACAGCTGATTGGCGTCCCACAGGCTCGATTTTCTTCGGTCGCGAAGTTCTGTCTGCGGACAATCCCTTGGGGAGGATCGCGTGCGCAAACTCACGCCGGTGTCGATTAATTGGTTGAGCGGCCTCATCGGCGCCGGAGCCAGCGCGCTCCTAGCAGCGACCGCGGCGCACGCCGGTGGCTTTGGCCTCCGCGAGCAGTCCACCTACTATATGGGCACCGCCTTCGCGGGAGCCGCGGCGGGCGGCGAAATCAGCTCGGTGTTCTGGAATTCCGCGGCAACCGCGGCTCTGCCAGGGTGCAACTCGTCATCCAACTATACCGGGATATTCGCAAGCTCCGACGAGACGGCGCGGTCGGGGACCTTCGTCAGCGGCGTGCCGCCAATTGCGCCTGGCCTCACCCCCACCTCCACCGATATCGGCAGAGACGGCATAGTGCCGTCGTCGTTCGTGACCTGTCAGCTTTCAGACCGGGTCTACGCGGGTCTCGGCTTGAACGCGCCGTTTGGGCTGCTCACCAAACCCGACAACACGACCTGGGCGGGATCTCCCATTGCCATCACCTCAAGGGTGTTTTCGGTCGATATCAATCCGACCATTGCCTACAAGCTGAGCCCCGAATGGACGATCGGCGTGGGCGTGCAGATCGAATACTTCAAGCTCCGTCTCACGCACGGTCCCTTCAACTCCCTGTTCGGCCCGATCTCCGGGTCACGCAGCTTCGAGGCCGATGATTGGGGCGTCGGCGCCACCGCTGGCGTGCTGTGGCAACCGAGCCCCGCAACCTCGGTGGGTCTGGGCTATCGCTCCGCGGTCGGGATCGACGCCGACGGCTCGTTTGTGCGATCCCCGCCCGGTGCCGTGTCCACCAACGCCACCGGAAGCCTTACGCTTCCCGATGAGGTGACATTGAGCGCGCGCCAGGTGGTGGCTCCACGCTGGGCGGTACTGGGCACAGTCGAATGGCAGAACTGGAGCCGGCTGGGCAACGTCGCTGCCGTCAGTTCGGGATGCGGTGCCGGCGGCGTGTGCGAGGTGCTCAATCTCAACTATCGTGACGGCTGGTTTTTCTCTGTTGGCGCCGAATACGCCTACAGTCCCGCCATCCTGTTGCGCGCCGGTGTTGGCTACGAGATTTCCCCGATCGAGGATCGGAACCGTGACATCCTGATTCCCGACAGCAACCGCTTTTTCCTCAATGTCGGCGGCTCCTACAAGTATTCAGAACAAATCAGCATTGACCTCGCCTACTCCCACATCTTCTTCGAGGACGCTCCATTCTGCATCGCCAGTCAAGCGGGCAATGGTGGGTCCTCGCATTGCAACGCCGCCACGCCTGCGCAGGCGGTCTTGCTGCGCGGCAGTGCCGATAACTCCGCCGACCTCGTTTCCGTCGGCTTGCGCTACCGGTTCTAAGGGGCCGCCGCCGTCACGGCGGTTTGGCGGCGAAGCGAACCGCACCTCTGGCCCGCGAGTTTGCCGGGGCGTGCTATGCGGGACCGCATAAGAACCTGCAGGAAAGAACGCGCTGATGCGGCAGTTCAGCGCCAGCCCGCGCCACGTTGGCCCAACACCAGGGCAATGCCGCCCAGCATGGTGACAGCGGCGATCAGCAGGCGGCCGGTCAGTGGTTCCGACAGGAACGCCGCGCCGCCCAGGGCGACCAGCGCCGGCATCGACAGTTGTACCGTTGCCGCATGGGTCGCCGGCAAGCCGCGTAGCGCCAGATACCAGAGGATGTAGCCGAAGCCCGTGGCAAGCGCGCCCGACGCGGCGGCCAGCGCCAATCCGAGCGCCGTCACCTCGAGCTGAGGCGCGCCCAACAGGTTCACGATCATGGCCGGCACGAGGCAAAGGAGAAAGTTGCGGGCATTGCCCGCGACCGGGTCACCGGCATGCCGGGCAAGCAACGAAAACCATCCCCATGCCACCCCGGAGACGGTCATCAACACCGCACCCGCCGGGTCGGGAGCGCTGACCCCGGGTAACACCAGATAGACAAAGCCGAACAACGCCAGGCCGAGCCCGGCCCATTGCCAGGGCGCGAAGCGCTCGCCTTCCCAGAAGGCAACGCTGAACATGCTCAATTGCACGGCGCCGATCAGGATCAGCGCGCCGGAACCGGCTTCGAGCCGCAGGTAGGCGAAGGCGAAGAAGATGAGATAG
>DATFXD010000385.1:0-13180 GCA_035258605.1 Hyphomicrobiaceae bacterium
GTGCGCCGCGCCAAGGAGCTGGTGCTGACGGCAACGCCGTTTAGCGCCGAGGACGCCCATGCCTGGGGCATGGTCAACAAGCTGTGCGCCGACGATCGGCTGCTGGCCGAGGTGATGGCGGTCGCCAGACGCATCGCCGACAATGCGCCGATCTCGGTGCGGCAGGCCAAGAAGTCGCTCGACAAGGCGACCGAACTCGACCGAGCCACTGGCTATGCCTTCGAAATTGAGGCCTACAACCGCACGGTCGGGACCGAAGACCGGCAAGAGGGCATCAATGCGTTCAACGACAAGCGCAAACCGCGTTACCAGGGCCGATGAGGGCGCCACCGCGCCGCTTGCGGCCGTCTCGAGGCCAGCCATGGCCCTCACCCACCCCCTCAAGGGTTCGATGGCGCGCGCCGCTGTCGCGTTGCGGCGGCGCGTTGCGCCAACCGATCGGCGGGCAATAGCATGAGCAAGACCAGTGATCCTGTATCGATCTCTCTCGATCCCGGCTGGGCGGAGATCCGCGAGGGCGTCCGCCGGGTATGTGCGCGTTTCCCCAACGAGTATTGGGTGCGGCTCGACCATGAGGAGGCTTATCCCACGGAGTTCGTCGCGGCACTGACCGAAACCGGCTACCTCGGCGCGCTGATCCCGGAAGCTTACGGCGGCGCTGGCCTGCCGCTGTCCGGCGCCTGCGCCATCCTCGAAACCATTCACGAATCGGGCTGCAACGCCGCCGCCTGCCATGCCCAGATGTACACCATGGGCACCGTGCTCAGGCATGGCAGCGAAGAGCAGAAGCGCAAATATCTGCCCGGCATCGCCGCCGGCTCGCTGCGGCTGCAGGCATTTGGCGTCACCGAGCCGACCACCGGTTCCGACACCACCCAGCTCAAGACCCGGGCCGAGAAGAAGGGCAACGATCGCTACGTGATCAACGGGCAAAAGGTCTGGACCAGCCGCGTGCTGCATTCCGATCTGATGCTGCTGCTGGCACGCACGACGGCGCCCGACAAGGTCCGCAAGCGCAGCGATGGTCTGTCGGTGTTCCTGGTGGATTTGCGCCAGGCCAAGGACAAGGGCGTCGAAATTCGCAAGATCGACGCCATGATCAATCACAACACCTGCGAGGTCTTCATCGACAACCTCGAGGTGCCCGCCGAGAATTTGATCGGCGAGGAAGGCAAGGGCTTCAAGTATATCGTCGACAGCATGAATGCCGAGCGCATTCTGATCGCCTCGGAGAGCCTGGGCGACGCCAAATATTGCATCAAGCGCGCCTGCGATTACGCCAAGGAGCGCATCGTATTCGGACGGCCGATCGGGCAAAACCAGGGCGTGCAGTTTCCGATCGCCCGCGCCCACGCCGAACTGGTGGCAGCCGAACTCGTGGTGCGAAAGGCTGCAGCGCTGTTTGAGGCCCAGCGCGACTGCGGTGCGGAGGCCAATATGGGCAAGATGCTCGCCGCCGATGCCGCCTTTAAAGCCGCCGACACCTGTCTGCAGACGTTCGGCGGCTTCGGCTTTGCGCGCGAGTACGGCATTGAACGCAAATGGCGCGAGAGCCGTCTCTACCAAACCGCGCCGATCTCGACCAACATGATCCTTGCCTACGTTGCCCAACACGTCTTGGGGCTGCCGCGATCCTATTAGGGTCGATGCGGCAACTCCCGAACCTCGCCCTCCCCCGTCAAGCTTAGGCCACGGTGCCCGCGACGGCCGGCTTTAACCATGCCGGCCCCCCTGCTCGGTGAAGTCCGCGCGCACAATTGCGGGATTACACGGATGGGCGATGGCAGCACCCCTCCCCGACTATGGTTTGCGCGCGGTTTGGATTGAGACCGCGGGCTGGCCGACAATCTGTGGGAAGAGAACAATGTGGACGTCTGCGCAAAGTGAGTTGCGCGAGATCGTATGGCTGGCATCGGTGATCGGTGCCCTATCGATCCTCGGCACCGGGCTTGCCGTTGCCTTGGCGATGGTGCTCGTCATCTAGCGGCAAAAAGCATTCGGCAAGCCGACGCCGCAACGACCGCGGCCGGCGCACACCCAAAGGTCATCTTGAGCGCAGCCTTAGCTTTACGCTCGGCCCGGCTGCTGGGCCTCTCGCGCCAGCCGCTCGACCGCCTCGACGCGATTGCGCACCCGCATCTTCTTGTAGAGATGTCCGACGTAGTGCTTGACGGTACCAACCGTGAGACCGAGCCGAGCGGCGATCTCCTTGTTGGTAAGCCCCTTGCACACGTGATCGAGCATTTGCTTCTCGCGGTAGCTGAGTGCGTCCTGAAGCTTTGCCTCACGCTTCGGCAGCAGGGCACCGCCCCTGGTCTGCGTTAGCAATCGAGATGCGAGGTCGGGCGTGACGTAGGGCAACCCTGCGTGAATGGTCTTGATGGCCGCAACCAGCTCAATTCCGGAAACGCCCTTGAGGATGTAACCCTTAACCCCGGTTGCCAATGCCTCGGACACGCTCACCACATCATCGAGGGCGGTGAGCACCACCAGCTTGCCCCCAAGCCTGCCGTTGGTGATGGCGAGCGTCGATAACAACTTACCATCCGTGGGCATGCTGATGTCGATCAGCAGAATATCCGGCGCGAACTCATGCGCAATTCGTTGCGCGTCGGCCACCGTTGCGCCCTCGCCAACAAGCCACAGCCCGTCATGTCGGGCGATGGTCTGGACGACGCCCGTGCGAAAGATCGGGTAGGGGTCGATGACGGCAATGCGGATTGGCCCGGAGCTGCTGCCGGTGGCCGCGGCCTGCGGCGCCGCTGACTGCTGACCGGCCGGCGTCACCGCAACGGCGGCGTCACTCGCTGGATTCCCGTCTTGGCCCCGTTGCATCAGTGGCTCCACATCAGTGAGCGGTCGGCGGCGTTGGTCGGCCCATGCCGCAGATAGGCGGTGTGCGTCAGATAGTAGCGATCGCGGGTGAGCGCAATGCCGCTGAACGGGCCTGCGCACCAGGGTCGCCATTTGCCACTGCCTTGCAATAGCGCCGCCGCAGCCTAGCGTTGCAGAGGAAGGGGCGGCGGGCGCAATCGAGCCGTGGCGAGGATGGATTTCGCGGGCGAACTGCCATTGCCTGGCAAAAGCGCGACCACAGCCGAGCGTTGTAAGCAATGACGGGCCTGCGGATCTGCATTGCGCCATTGTTGGGTGAACGGGTTTAACACGATCGCGCGCCAATGCTGCCCGCCGCCGACGCTGGCACGCGCGCCGCATAAGCATCGGCCCCCGCGATCTGAACCCGCGCTGGCACGATGCTGCGCATAAGCACGATGCCGCGCACCGGTCAGAGTCTGAACCAAGCTCACTGCCGAAGCCAACCGCCGAGCCAGAGCGTCAGACCGCGCCCGAACATTGCCGGCGCCGCCCGGCGTGCCCGATCGTGGCGGAGCAACAGGCCTAGCGTGCAGCTGCCCGCCCACGCGCAAGCGCTCGGTTAACGGCGGCGGCTATGAAGCCAGACCCCTACCGCTGCCAACGATCTATCGTCCCAAGATCGTCAGGGGCCGACCTATCCCCGCAAATACCTTTGGCATTGGTAAATTTTACAGGGTTTTCCCGTATTTTCTTCGCCGGATGGCAGATGTTACGCAGGCATCCGAGGCCATCGGCCTGCGTGCGGGGGGTGTTGGGGATGATCTGGTTTTGCAGAATTGCGATGGCAGCGAGCGCGCTCATTGTGTCCGCGCTGCCGCAGGTGGCCCACAGTCAACCACAGCGCGTTCTCTTGCTGCACTCTTATGGGCCGCATTTTGCACCCTGGAGCGTCGTATCCGGACGCTTCCGTGAAGAGCTCATCAAGCGATCGCCAAACGCCATCGATCTCTATGAAGCTTCCCTCGAGACCGCACGCCTGGCACAAGCTCCCGACGAGATACCCTTTGTCGAATATTTGCGCTCGCTTTTCTCTGGACGCGACCTAAGTCTCGTCGTCGCCATGGGTGCACCCGCGGCCCGTTTTGTTCAGCGTTATCGCGAGCAAGTCTTCGCCTCGACGCCATTGCTCATCACTGGCACCGACGCACGATTCTTCGACGCTACCATCATGACGAAGAATGACACCGCAGTCGCCAGCACAATAGATTTGGCGAGACTGATCGAAAACATGCTTGAGGTGCTGCCCGATACGACCAACATCGCCTTTGCAATTGGCGCCTCTCCCTTGGAGCGACTCTGGGTTGAGGAGCTGCGTCAAGCCTCGCAGGCATTTGCAAGCCGCGTGACCTTCGAGTGGTTGCACGAGGCGTCACTCGATGAGATGGTGAACCGGGCTGCGACCCGGCCGGCGCACTCAACCATCTTTTACGCAGGTGTCCGCGCCGATGCGCAGGGTGTCCCGCATGAGGAGGATCGCGTGTTTGCGATGCTGCGTGCGGCCGCCAATGCGCCGATCTTTAGTTATGCCGACATCAATTTCGGCCATGGCATCGTCGGCGGCCCGCATGTCTCAACCCAGGATATCGGTCGTGAGACCGCCACCGTCGCCATCCGCATCCTCAGCGGCGAGGCACCGGCCAGCATCAGCACGCCACCGCTGGGACTCAAGGCACCAATGTATGATTGGCGCGAGCTGCAACGTTGGAACATTGACGAGGCTCGTCTGCCGCCCGGCAGCGTCGTCTATTTCCGCGAGCCGACCACGTGGCAGCGATATCGCTGGCAGCTGGCGGCCATGTTCGTCGCGCTCGCCCTGCAAGGCATCATGATCACCTGGCTATTGATTGAACGTCACGGACGTCGCACTGCCGAAATTGACGCCCGCAACCGCTTGGCGGAGGTCATTCATCTCAACCGATCCGCCGAAGCGGGGGCGCTGTCGGCTTCGTTTGCCCACGAGTTGAGCCAACCGTTGGAAGCCATCTTGCTTGGTGCGGCCAATGCGCAGCGGCTGCTGCAGGCGAGTTCACCGCAAGTCGAGAAGGTACAGGAAATCCTTGCCGATATTCGCAACGCCGACCAGCACGCCGTCGACATCGTTCGGCACCTACGCCAATTGGTCAAGCGCAGGAACGACCTCGAACTGCAAGAGTTCGACCTCAACAAGGTCATTGCCAATGCCGCGCACATCCTTGCACCCGAAGCGAGGAAGCGAAACATTGCGCTGCGCCGCACTGGCAACCAGCGGGCCTTGCCGGTGCGAGCCGATCCGATTCACCTCCAGCAAGTGATCTTGAACCTCGCCAGCAATGGTATGGATGCCATGGCCGACGTTGCATCGGGGAACCGCCTGCTTGTCATTGACACCGCCGCGGTTGCCA
Source organism: Hyphomicrobiaceae bacterium (assembly GCA_035258605.1). Taxonomy (GTDB): domain Bacteria; phylum Pseudomonadota; class Alphaproteobacteria; order Rhizobiales; family Hyphomicrobiaceae; genus AWTP1-13. The sequence continues at coordinate 5,259 of DATFXD010000385.1, forward strand.
GTTCTCGCGTTGAGGTGTCGGTAACCGATGCGGGAACCGGCATCCCCGACAATAAGCTGAGCGAGATCTTCGACACCTTTTATACGACCAAGGACCATGGCACAGGCCTTGGATTATCGATCGCACGCACCATCATCGAAACCTACGGCGGCAAGATCTGGGCGGAAAATCGCGAACATGGCGGGGCGGTCGTTCGCTTCACATTGCCACTGCTTGGTTCGTGATCGCCAAGTCACTGACCGGGCATAGATCGTTGCCAGAAGAGCGAGCCGCCTTGGCCAAACGTTGCCCTGGCGCTGACAGGGCCTGCCGTCGTTGTGGTGTGGCAACACCGGGTGCTGGAGGGTCTCGTCAACCGACCGCCCCCGAACCACAGCGCTGGTGCCCGATCGGTGCGGTCGGCATTACAGACGTTTCGACGGGGGGATCTATCGCGACCCCTCCCATCGTCCGATGACGTCAAACGCTATGCCGTGCCAGGCACCTTGGTTGGCGGCAGGGCGATCAATACGTCGACCTAGCCGGATGCGGCCGAGAAAGCGCCACTTTGCGAGCACTGCCGGTGGTGCAACCGGCTTACCTACTTCTTGTAACCGACATAGTACACACCGATGATTGCGCCCGAACTGTCCTTGATGGGCTCATAGCCTGTCATATAAGGCGTCCCAAGGATCGGCACCTCACCGTAGTGTGCCTTGCCCGCCTTGATGGACTCGAGCGCAGGTCCGGCCAAAACAGTACCGATAGCTCGTCCGCTACCGTCGGGCTTCGGAACGTTTGTCGATACACGGATAAATTCGTCGCCCCCCTTGACGAAGAGCGTGGCCGTCATGCCCTGGCCATCCTCTTTTCCGACAGCATCGACGATGTCGAAGTTGTTGTTGATCTTGGTTGTGCCGAAGTAGAGGGCGGGAGCATCCTTGCCTCCGACGGCCTCCTTGCCCTCAACCTTTGGAGCTCCCAATTTTGCGGTCATCGCCTTCAACGTATCCATTGACTTGGCGACTCTTGGATCGGTCTGAGCAAATCCGGAACCCGACGTCAGGCTTACGACCAAGCCTGCGGCGAGCAACAGGAGAACAAACTTTCCCTTCATGTGATGACCTCCCCATTGTGGCCTGGTACCACCGGCAACCATAAAGCAATACTGCCACGGCGCCAATCGGTCCGCATACGACTAAAGAGTGGCACCACAATCGCCATTGCGATGCAGAAATCGCCAATGACGCGTCTCACGTTAAGCTTGCGGTTGCGATGCCAGCATAAATCCTCGGCATAATTGCTGTGCGAAGGTACGGCATGGGGTCCGCTGAAGTGCAGCCCCGAGCCTCCTCGCTGGCATCCGAAATGAACGGCGGCGAGGGCCGCCGGGTACGCTGTGCACGGTCCCCGCATGGACGCAATCCGGCTACCCCCGATTGACGAGGTACGTCAGAGCCAATCCAAACTTCTACATCTCAGCCAAGCGCTGCCACCGGTGGCACTGGCCTAGTACCCGCGGCCCAACTGTCTTTTAGATCCTGTTCGCTGCCGGTGTAGGAACTACAGTCGCAATTTCCAATCCCAGGCACACTATGCGGCATCGGGCCGACTTCACCGTCCGTATACTGCCAAAGCCATATGCTCTCCCAGTTTGGAGGCCACTCCGGATCGTTGTCGTACTGCGCCAACCACAAGCGGCACTCGGCCAGATAGTCATCCTTTCGATTGCCGATTTGCTCTTTCAAAACACTGCCTGAGTAAAGACTTGGCCTCTGCCTCGTGCGTTCTTCCACGGCGCGAAGCCATTGCTTCACGTCATCCAGGCTGCATCCTTCATCTTCGTGATCGAGGACCAGCAGTGTTGCCTGGTCTGGATTGGCATGGCGCAAGAAATGATCAACCTGGGCCATGACGTTGCCCGGCCGAAAGAAGTGATAGGCACCCCACAGCATACCGGCGTTTTGCGCCTGCTGCCTCGCGGCGCCATAGGTTGGATCGGCGTAATCGGTGTCCTCGGTTGCTTTGTAGATGACGCCCCAAACGCCGGAACGTTTGGCCGCCGCGAAATCATAGGTGCCACCATCGTGATGACTCAAATCGACGACTCTGCAATGAACCTGCATGGTCTAGTACCTCCGCAAGAGAAAAAACTTTCACCTTCATTTTCTATTGTGCGGCGAATTTGCTTGGTAACAGTGGTGTATTGACGAAGGCCGGTACCACTTGAACGCGCTATCTGCGCGAGCGCTATTCGGAACAGGAGCTCGTAGAACGAGGCGGTGTTTGGGCCGGGCGTTGGTGGATTGGCTCGGGCGAAAAACAACGGCGATCTGTAAGTGGTTTAGTGCTTATACTGATGTCGCATTGAAACGGCGTTCATTAGCACCGAAGTCTGACCTTTAATCACTTGCGTTAGGGGGCGGCCGCGAGGCTAGATGGGCCGGCCAAGACTGTCAGACCCCCCGTTGCTGATTAGGCTGGATGCGCGCTCAATCGCCAGCCATGTCACCGCGCTTATCCACAGAATAGCTGCAAGCAACACGAGCCGATCGCGTTCTACAAGCCCCAGGCCAACGCTGACACACGCATGAGCTCGACCCAAGGGTGAACTTTACTTTCCACGCGCTGCCATCCTCGCTGACAAGATCATCAAAGGCGCGATGCCTGCTCAGCTGCCAATTGAGCTTGCCCCAGACCCTAATTCTTGAGCTCGATGTCTTCGTAGGAGGGGAATGGGCTCATCCAGACGTCGGTGATGGTGTGCTTGGCAATGCGCGGGCCGATGCCCATCAACGCGCGCAGGTCCATTACCGGCGCGTACATCACGCGATCGATCGTCAGCTGCTGGATCTTGTACAGCAGCGCCTCGCGCGTCTTGGGATCGCGCTCGTCCGCTTGCCGCTTGAAGAGCTCGTCGATGTCCGGATAGCCGCCATAAGCATAGGCACTGTTGGACTGGATGAAACCCTCCACCCGGCTCGCGGCGTTGCCCGAATTGCCGACCGCGACCATGACCAGGCCGCGCAGTTTCTTTTCCTTCCACTCGGCAAGGAACGAGGCGCGCTCCATCGGCCGCATCCTGAGATTAATGCCGACCGCCTTGAGGTCATTGACCACGGCCTCGGCCACAGTCGGAAAACCCGGGATGGCCGCAAACTCGCCGCCATCGATGCCGTTGGGGTAGCCGGCTTCGGCCAGAAGTTGCTTCGCCTTCTGCGGGTCGTAAGGCGGCGGCTCGACCTGCAGAGCATAGTCCATGACGCGGGGAACGATGACGCCTGCCGGTGGGCAAAAGCCCAGGCACGCCGCCTCGTTGATGCGCTGACGGTCGAGGGCCAGGTTCACCGCGAGCCGCAGGCGCGGGTCGTGCCACGGTGACTTGGTGTCCCACTGCTCGGTGAACTCGATCCAGAAGATGGAGGCATGCTTGGAGGCGACGATTTGGAGGCGCGGATCCTTCTGGATGGCCTCGGCGTCGGGACCGTCAAGGACATAGGCTATGTCGACCTCACCGGTCTTGAGTGTCACCGCACGCGTGGTCGCCTCCGGCACGCTTTTTAGCACCAGAGTTTTCACGCTCGGCACGCGACGCCAGTAGTCGGGGAAGGCTTCGAGCTCCACCTCCAGGCCCGACTTCTGACTGACGAATCGGTAGGGCCCGGCGCCGATCGGCGCTTTCCTGAATTCGTCATCGCCGACGCGCGTGAGGTATTGTTTCGGCACGATTATGCCGGCTGCGCTGGCGGTGCTGCCGTAAATCGTCATGAAGTCGGGCCACGGCGCCTTGAGATGGAAACGCACCACTTGGCTATCAACGATCTCGATCGCGGCAACGCGCTCGTGCAGCGCACTGGCGGAGGCACCCTTGTAGCGCTCGAAGCTGAACTTCACGTCCTCCGTCGTCACCGGATCGCCGTTGTGGAACCGGAGGCCGGGGCGCAGCTTGAACTCATAGGTTTTGCCGTCCGGGCTCTCCGTCCACGATTCGGCGAGGCTGGGGCCCATCTTGTGGCCGGGATAGGGACGCACCAGCGCGTCGTGGATCGCATAGAGTACACCGAACGGCGTTATCTGTGGCGGCGCGGCGGACGGATCAAACCAGCTCGGCGAAATCGTCACGTGAAAAGCCATGACCGCGCGGCCCGACGGTGCCGCGACGACGGTGGTCGCGACAGCGGTCGCGAGTAGGGCGACAGCGGCGCCGAGAAGCCTGCGGCCAAAGATGCGAAGCAAGCGCAGGATTTGCAATGAGGTCATAGGACCCTCCGAGCGGAAGGCATCGCAACGGGAGCGGTCGCTCGACTATGGATTGGCGCTGCCCCAGCGTCAACCAACTGACGATCCGAGCCCACCCTGACGGACTGGTCATCCTGGCACTCTCGGTGCTACTGCTGGGCGATTGTCGGGAAGGCTGGATCATCATGCCGCGCGGGCGAGTTGAAATCCCACAGAATATTCCCGTGCTCATCGTCGGTGGCGGCCCGGTTGGCCTGACCGCCTCGATCCTCCTGTCACGGCACGGCGTGCGCTCCCTGCTCGCCGAGCGCCACCCTGGCACCGCCGTCCATCCCAAGGCACGTGCGATCAACGCGCGCAGCATGGAGATGTACCGCCAGTTGGGCGTCGAGGCCGCCATCCGCAAGGCCGGCCTGGGGCCCGAGCACACGGGCCTCGTCGTCTGGACGCGATCGCTGGCCGGCGAGGAGATCGAGCGCCGCGTTCCCTGGCGCGCTGGGCCGGAGAGCTTGGCCGTCAGCCCAGTGCGCAACTGCCTATGCGCGCAGGACGACCTCGAGCCCGTGCTGCGCGCCTTCGCCGAGCAACAGGGGCCTGGCGAGCTGCGCTTCAGCACCGAGGTTGGCGCCTTCCTCGAGGATGACGGTGGCGTCGTCGCGACCCTAACGGATCGCGTGCACGGCGGCGAGAGCCGCGTCCGCGCCCAGTACGTGATCGCCGCCGACGGTGCCCAGAGCGGGATCCGCGGCCGGCTCGGCGTTGACATGATCGGGCGCGAACGCGTGTACGAGAGCGTCAATATCCTCCTCAATGCTGACCTGCGGCCATGGACCGAACACCGCCCGGCGGCGCTCTATTTCGTCGAGCATCCGCAGATCAAGGCGACCTTCCTTACCATCAATGCCCGCGACCGCTGGGGCTTCCTGGTCAACAGCCTCTCCGACTATGGCTACACGGCCTCCAGCTTCACGCCGCAGCGCTCACTCGAGCTCGTCCGCCTGGCGGCGGGCGTGCCCGACCTAGCGGTAAAGATCCTGGGCATCGCCCCTTGGACCGCCTCGGCCCACGTGGCGGAGCGTTACGACCACGGCCGCATTTTCCTCGCCGGCGATGCCGCCCACGAGATGCCGCCGACTGGTGGCTTCGGCCTCAACACCGGGGTCCAGGACGTTCACAATCTCGCCTGGAAGCTGTCGGCGGTGTTGCGAGGTGCGGCCGGACCCGCTCTGCTCAGCACCTATCATGACGAGCGCCAGCCCGTCGGCCGGGCCATCACCGAGCAGAGCCTCAACAACTCCCAGTCCATGGGACGGATTGGCGGACGCGGCTCGGGCACCGCCATCGCTCGGCCGGAATATTTGAACGAGCAGGGCATGATCTTCGGCGCTACCTACACGTCGAGCGCGGTGGTGCCCGACGGCACCCCTCAATCGGCGCTTGCCAATCCTGTCACCGACTATTTTCCCTCGGCTCGCCCCGGCGCCCGCGCGCCACATGTCTGGCTCGAGTGCGACGGAGCGCGCATCTCCACCGTCGATCTCGGCGGTTTCGTGATTCTGGCCGGCCGCAGGGGTACGGCCTGGGTAGGGGCCGCGCGGCAGCTGGCCTCCGACATGGGATTGACGCTCGGCGCGCACACCATCGGTGACGGCGACATCGAGAACGCCGACGGGCAGTGGCATGCGGTCTATGGCGTGGATGAGGATGGCGCCGTGCTCGTTCGGCCCGATGGCTACGTGGGCTGGCGCAGCCCCTCCCTGACGAGGGATCCCGCCGCGACGCTGCGTGGCGCCTTAATGGCAATCCTGGCTCGGCCCTGAACCGGTCCAAACTAAGGCGAGCTCGACGCCCGATGACCCGCGCCTGCCCTTTGTGTGGCCAGCCATGTTAAGGTCGGCAACGGGGTCGGGATGATCGCAAACTAGAGATTGGCCAAGTCTCCTCACAAATTTTCGACTGGTGGCAGCGACGGTTCTCGCGTGTGGCGCCAACGAGGGGTCATCCATGGGACGTCGGCAGAGGAAGCACCGATCGCCTGGCGAGGGAAAGCGGATGACATACCTGTCCTCAGCTGCAGCGTTGATCACATTGGTAAGCGCGCTCGTTGGCGCGCTAGCACCATGGCCCGCTGAGGGCCAGGTCGCCTATCCGACCCAAACAATCAAGCTGATCGTCCCAAATCCCGCGGGCGGTTTGCCAGACACCGTGTCGCGGATCGTCGGCCGGCGGCTGCAGGAGCGGCTGGAGCAATCGGTGGTGGTCGAGAACCGACCCGGGGCCAACGGCCGGGTCGCGGTCGCCGCGCTCCTGAACGCAGCGGCTGACGGATACACACTCCTCGTCACCGACGGCGCGATCATCTCCATCAACCCGCTGCTGTTTTCCAACCTCACCTACGATCCCAAGGATCTGCTGCCGATCACGATTCTGGCGCGCGCGCCGCTCTTCCTCGCCATCCACCCCAAGGTGCCGGCGGCGACCATGGGTGAGTTCATCGCCTATGCGCGTGAGCGGCCTGGCCAGATCAACTACGGCTCGTCCGGTGTCGGCAGCACGCACCATCTCACCATGGAGGCGATGAATGCCGCGCTCAAGCTCACAATGACCCACGTCCCGTTCAAGGGAACCGGTGAATCGGTGCCGGCGCTGCTGGGCGGACACATCGACGTGCTATTCTCAGCCTACCCATCGCTCAGCGGCGCCGCAGACGTCAACCAGGTCAGGCTGCTCGCGACCAACGGCGCCCAGCGCTCAGCGCAGGCGCCCAACCTGCCGTCGCTGGCCGAGTTCATACCAGGTTTCGACTGCGCGCCGGTGATCGGCATTTTCGGGCGCTCCGACACGCCACCGGGCGTGGTTCAGAAGATCGCCACCGAGGCCCTTGCGGCCGTGAGCGATCCCGCTGTGATTCAACAGCTGGCGGTCGTCGGCGTCGAGCCCGCGGGCGCCGGGCCAGAAGAATTTGCAGGCGCGCTGCAGGCCGAGACTCGGCGCATTACCGAAGCGGTACGGGCTGCGGGCATCAAGGGGAAATAAACAGAGCGCAAGCGGTCCCGCCAGAGGATAAGCGGATGCCCAAGTTCCAAGCTTCCGGTGCCGCCGGCAACGACCAGCGCGTGCCGCCCGCTGCTCGAAGGAACGGTTGCCATCTATGGGGTCGCGGCCCGTGTTCACGGTGCTGGTGTCGCAAGGTTACGCCTTTGGACGCCAGTCGTCAGTGCGCTCACTGTCAAACTTGACTGGAACTGAGAGCCGCTTGGCCGCGATGCCTCTCGGTTGATAGACCCTCGTTGTTGGCGGGCGCCCATGAAGTGAGAGTATTGGTGGGTCGACTCCCAAGGGGAGAGCGTAGTGCGAAGTCACAGGCTTACTCCCCACCGCTCATGTTCGCCTTGGAGACAGTGAAGGCGTCGCGGGCGCGCGCAACGGCCGCGGGCGGACGGTCACGCGTGTAGAAGCTGCCGAGCACCAATGTGTCCATCTCAGTCCTGAGAAAACAGGAAACGGCTTCGTCCGGCCTGGCGACGATGGGTTCATGTTTGTTGAAGCTGGTATTAAGAATAACTGGTACGCCGGTTAACTTCATGAATTCTTCAATAACGCCGTAGTAGCGCGGGTTCGATTGCCGGTCGACAGTTTGGAAGCGCCCGGTCCCGTCAACGTGGACGGCCGCCGGAATGACAGCCACCTTGTCGGGCCGGACA
>DATFXD010000386.1:0-13633 GCA_035258605.1 Hyphomicrobiaceae bacterium
TAACCCGCGTCATCGGCGCCATGAGCCTGCTGTCGCCGACGCCCATGCTCGATGGCGGCCGTCCGCTGCAGCGCCGGTTGCGCAGGCACGAGGTGATCTGGCCCGATAGCCGCCCCGATGGCGTGCTCGAGCGCGCGGCGACCAGGGCTCACTCAGAGGCCACGCACGCGCAGTCCTCGGCCCGAGGTCCCCGTCCGCAGTTGCGCGTCCTCGATGGTGGTCGCAGCAATTGGAAACCGGGACCACGCTAGGGCTCCGCGTCGGCGGCGACAACGGGGCGGCCCGCGCTCAAGGGGCCCATGTCACCAATCGGCCCGGGCGTTAGTCGTTCTTTAAATCAAAGCCTTGATAGTGAGCACGAGGCCCACGAACCGGGCTCCACCTCAGTGCGCGGATGAAGACCGCACTGCGCGGAAGCTCCGAGCGCAACACCACGGGTTCCGATGTCAGGCAGCCAGACGCCATTCGCCCGCCGGTCGCTGGGCGACCTGTCGCGGATTGCGCCGGACCAGCGGTGCCACCCGCGCCGCGGCATCAGGCTCTTGGCCGATGCCGCCGAGCGCCGTCACGAGCGCGCGGCGCCAAGCGATCTGGCGACTGAACTCGTCGTTGCCGAACCGATGAGGTGCCTCAATAGAAACCCCGGCGCGGCGCAGGATCGGTACCGAGGTGGTGATTGGCAAACTACTCGCGTCTCATGCACCATCGCGCGCAAGGTTGCGGCGGGCGACGCACCGACATCGAGAATCCGGCGGCGCTGTGGCGTCATTTTGGCTGAAAGGTGGACACAGCGCGCCGTGGTGGCCGGAACCGGAAAGGCGATCGATCGTTAAGTAGGGGTGTTTGGGTGCGGAGCAATTCGCCGCAAACCCGCGGACAAGTTGAGTAGAAATGTATGGCCGCCGCTCAGCAAAAATCAGGACCCTTTGGCTACGATGGCGTTGGTTGTCGGGGATGAGCATGACACGCGTTGGCGTTATCATTTTGTCGATTGCGGCGAGCGCCGCAACCCTGCCTTACACGGCGCTTGCTGATCCGGCCGCGCTGCCGCGCGGGCAAGATCGCACCTCACCCTACATGCGGGTTTTTGGCGTCACCCAGCCACCCTACGGCTTCGTGGAATTTTGCCAGCGCATGCCGGAGGAGTGCAAACAGGGGCCGCAGGAGGAACAGCGCTTTTCGGCGAGCCCCGAGCGATTGAACGAACTGCACGCCATTAACCAAGGCGTCAACCATGAGATCACCCCCGCCACTGATCTTGAGGTCTATGGCCAAACCGAATACTGGACGATACCGACCACCAGGGGTGACTGCGAGGACTTTGCGCTGCTGAAGCGCAAGCGGCTGATGGCCCGCGGCTGGCCGGCCAGCGCCGTTCTGATGACCGTCGTGCGCGATGAGAAGGGCGAGGGCCATGCCGTGCTCACGGTACGCACCATGCAGGGCGATTTCATCCTCGATAACAAGGTCGATGAGGTGAAGCTCTGGCACCGTACGCCCTACGAGTACGTCATGCGCCAGTCCTACCTCAACACCAAGGTTTGGATGTCGCTCGACCCGAAGGCGGCCAATTCGACCATGCCGCTGGCGGGTGTTCCGCGCCAACGCTAACAGCCCGTGATGGCGGCGAATGCGCCGCCCCTATTGCGCTCAGCCGCCATTCAACCCAAACGGTCGCGAGCCTCGCCCGCGCCGCGCAGCCAGACCGCACGCGGTGCTGTTTTTCAGGGGCACTGCGGCTGGAAGCCAAGCGCGTAGAGCGGCCAGCGGCTGAGGTAGGATTCGAAGCTCTCGCGCATTCGCGCCAAGTCGGCCTCGGTCACGGCGCGCACCACCTTGCCAGGCGAGCCCATCACCACCGAGCGCGCCGGGATCACCTTGCCCTCGGGGATCAGTGCGTGCGAGCCTACCAGGCAGTGTTCACCGACGATGGCGCCGTTGAGCACGATCGCGCCGATGCCGATCAAGCTGCCGCGACCGATCGTGCAACCGTGCAGAATAGCGCCGTGGCCGATGGTGGCCTCGGCGCCGACCTGGAGCGGAAAGCCCAGATCGGTGTGCAGCACGCAGCCATCCTGCACATTGGCGCGGGCACCGATCACAATTGGTTCGGTGTCGCCGCGCAGCACCGCGTTGAACCAGATGCTGGCTTCATCCTCGATCCGCACACGGCCGAGCACGGTGGCGTTGGCAGCCACCCAGTAGCGCCCGTGCGCGGGCACCTCGACGCCGATGCCCTCGAGTTGGTAGAGCCCCATCGCCAAAAGGCCTCGGTACCGTCAGGCGTCTTCGAGGTCGAGCTCGAGAATGGCCATTTGGAACTGATAACACAGTTCGCCGTCCTCGTCGTCGACAGTCAGTGTGCCGACGAAATCCTCGCCGACATAGACCTCCGCCGAATCCTTGATCTTCGGACGGGCCCTGACCGACAGCGTCTTAGTCCCGAACACCTTGCGCAGGTAGTTCTGAATACGCACCATTTCTTGAGGATTCACGGCAGCACTCTCCCTAGCCGCACCCGCAGTCGTCCGGTAGCAGCCGTTGATCCATGGTGCGTGCCGGTTCCGGACAACCCGCCGGGCCCACCACCTTGGCCGGCACGCCCGCCACGGTGGTCTCCGGCGGCACGTCCTTCAGCACCACGCTGCCGGAGGCGACGCGCGAGCAGTTGCCGACCTTGATGTTGCCCAACACCTTGGCGCCGGCACCGATCATCACGTTGTCACCGATCTTGGGGTGACGATCGCCGGTCTCTTTGCCGGTGCCACCCAAGGTCACGCCCTGCAGCAACGAGCAATTGTCGCCGATGCTGGCGGTTTCCCCGACCACGATGCCGGTGCCGTGGTCGAACATGATGCCGATCCCGATTTTGGCCGCCGGGTTGATGTCGACGGCAAAAATGCGCGAGCTCTGGCTCTGCAAATAGAGGGCGAAATCGCGGCGACCGCGCTTCAAGAGCTGGTGCGCGAACCGATACGTTACCAGGGCGTGGAAACCCTTGAAGTAGAGCAGCGGCTCCAGATAGCGCTTGCAGGCCGGATCGCGATCGAACACGGCGGCGAGGTCGGCGCGAAAGGCGCGGCCAAGCTGAGGTTCCTCGCTCAGCACATGGGCAAAGGTCTGGCCAATGAGACCGGCATCGACGTCGGAATGATTGAGCCGTTGCGCCAAGCGATGGCACACCGCCTCTTCCAGGCTCGATTGACTCAAAATGGTGGCAAAGATGAAGCCGCCCAGCGCCGGCTCGCTGTCGGCCACCTCGTCCGCTTCGCGCCGAAGCGCCGCCCAAATCGGGTCGACGGAGGTGACATTGGCGCGCCGGGTGCTCAGCGAATTGGCAGCCATGGTGATCTCTCCTTGGGCCGCGGCTCGACGGTTCGACCTTTCGCAAGACGAGGTAATGGGGCGCCACAGCCAAGTCAATCGAGCGCTTGGCACGCTACCGCCCGGCGGGCGGAGCCGCGGTCCCACTTCAGTTGACGCGGGCGTCCCTTACGCGCACGGGGCAGGGCCGGATCAGGGCCCGTTGCCAGCGCGCGCGCGCCCCGTCTCCACCTCCACAGGCCGTATCAGCACCGGCGTGGGCTTGGGGCGCGCGCCTGGGCGCGGCGGCCACGGGGGTCAGGGCTTGCGGCCCTCGGCCTCGATGGCGGCGACGGCGGTCGCCAGGAACTCGGCCATCACCCGTGTCAGCTCCTGATCGGAGACATTGACACCTTTGTCGGTAAAGTCCTGGCGCAGCTTGCGGATAACGTCCTGATCGCCCTTTTCCGCCAGATCGGCCTTGCGCACGGCCTTGACGTAATCATCGACCTCCGCGCCGCTGAGCCCCAGCTTGGCCGCCGCCCACTGCCCAAGCAAGCGATTGCGCCGCGCCTCGGCCTTGAACTTAAGCTCCTGATCCATCGCGAATTTTTTTTCGAAGGAGCGCTCGCGATCGTCAAAAGTGGTCATCCACTACCTCCATCTGGCCGGCGCCGGCCGGCCTTGTTAACCTTGAGCTTGGGACGCAATCCCGCCTCCATTGCGGCCTATGCAAGCAGGAGGCGTCCCCAGCCGTCCGGGGCGCCAATTTAGCACCGCGACGCCCCAGGCGATCAGATTGTTTCTCCCCTCCCCTTCCGCTAGTGTCCGCCGCGGGCGCCCGGGAACCGCCTCGCCCGTTTGCTGCGGTGCAACAATCATCGCCCCAGACGCGGCGGGTTCGGTTCGGATCAAAAGCTCGTCCCATGCAACGCCATTTCGAGGACCCCCAGCATGAACAGGCGGCGTCGTGTCTACGAGGGCAAGGCGAAGGTGCTCTACGAGGGCCCCGAGCCGGGCACGCTTATCCAGCATTTCAAGGACGACGCGACGGCGTTCAACAATAAGAAGCACGCCTTGATCGAGGGCAAAGGCGTCCTCAATAACCGCATCTCTGAGTACATTTTTCTGAAGCTCAACGACATCGGCGTGCCGACCCACTTCATGCGCCGGCTCAACATGCGCGAGCAGCTGATCCGCGAGGTCGAAATCATCCCACTCGAGGTGGTGGTGCGCAACGTGGCGGCCGGCTCCCTGGCGCAGCGCTTGGGCCTGGAGGAGGGCAAGGCGCTGCCCCGGTCGATCATCGAATTCTACTACAAGAACGACGGGCTCGGCGATCCGATGGTGTCGGAGGAGCACGTCACGGCCTTCGGCTGGGCGACGCCGCCGGAGATCGATGAAATCATGGCGCTGGCGATCCGGGTCAATGATTTCCTGGTCGGCCTGTTCTCGGGCATCGGCATTCGTCTCATCGACTTCAAGGTCGAGTTCGGCCGGCTGTGGGAAAACGAGCAGATGCGCGTCGTCCTGGCCGATGAGATCAGTCCGGATTGCTGCCGGCTGTGGGACGCCACCACATCGGACAAGCTTGACAAGGATCGCTTCCGTCGCGATTTGGGTGGCGTGCTCGAAGCCTATCAGGAAGTAGCGCGCCGGCTTGGCGTGCTGACCGAGAACCCGCGCCCCAAGGGATCGGGCCCGGTGCTGGTGAGCTCCAAGCCGCACTGATCGTCGCTGTCGCCGTCGGCGCGATGGCCAGGGGTTGACTGGTGCCGATCTTCCGAATGAACCGGGCATAGGCCATGAAGGCGCGCATCAAGATTACACTCAAAGGCGGCGTGCTCGACCCGCAGGGCAAGGCGATCGCCAACGCGCTTGCCGGGCTCGGCTTCACGGGGGTGAATGAGGTGCGGCAGGGCAAGTATATCGAGGTCGACCTGGCCGAGGCCGACGCCGGCCGGGCGCGCCATCTGGTGGAGCGGATCTGTAAGGAGCTGCTCGCCAATACCGTGATCGAAAACTACGCTTACGAACTGGTGCCATGACGCGCGTCCCGAGCCCACCGCCGCTGAAGCCCGCGCCGCCACTACGCGCCCGCCGCGCACTGGTGAGCTTGATCTTGCTGGGGGCGCTTGGCCTGTTGCTGTGGTCGCCGCTTGGCGGCGCCCAGACGCCGGCCTCGATGCAGACGGTCGAGAGCCCGGCGCCACACCGCTATGCCGTGGCGCTGCCAGCGGGTTGCCGGCAAGAGACGGGGCCGGGCACCCTCGATGCCATCTGCTCGGCTGAATTCGACGCCGAAAAGAGCGCCGAGGCGAGCGCCGTGGCCTCGCTGGTGTTCGAGGTCGGCGCCGAGGATGTGGCCGACGACACCGGCAAGGCGACGTCGGCGCTGGCGGCCGGCTACGGCGAGGACGCCTTCAAAAGCGAGCTGCCAGAGGCCGTGTGTGGGGAAAGCGACCGCACGCGGGTGAAGATCGAGAACGTCAAACAGGCGCTGGAAGAGGGGCTCGTCGCCTATACCGCCGACGTCCTATGCCCGGAAGTAAAGTTCCTCGGACTGGGCGAGCGGCGCGCGGCCGTCAAATTTCTGCTGACCCCTGGCGTGCGTTACCGCTTGCTGGCGCGGGCACCCAATGGCGAGTACGACCAGCACAAGGCTTTGATCGACGGGTTCCTTGCCAGTTTCCGCGTGTTGCCCGCCGGCTGAAGGGGAACATCATGAACGCCGCCGTCATCGTCTTTCCTGGCTCCAATTGCGATCGCGACGTCAAGGTGGCACTGGAAGCCGTGACCGGCAGGCCGGCCGCGATGGTGTGGCACGGCGAGGCTAAGGTCCCCGACAGCGATCTGATCGTGCTGCCTGGCGGCTTTGCCTATGGTGACTACCTGCGCACCGGAGCGATGGCTGCGCACTCCCCGATCATGCGCGACGTGGTGGCCAAGGCCAAGGCCGGCACCCCGGTGCTCGGCATCTGCAACGGCTTCCAGGTGCTGTGCGAAGCCGGTCTCTTGCCCGGCGTGCTGATGCGCAACGCCTCCCTCAAGTTCGTGTGCAAGGACGTCTACTTGCGGGTCGAGCAAACGGCGACACCGTTCACCTGTCGCTATCGTGAGCGCGAGGTGATCCGCATTCCGGTAGCGCACGGCGACGGCAATTATTTTGCCGACCCCGCCACCCTCGATGAGCTCGAGGCCGAGGGCCGGGTCGTGTTTCGCTACGTCGATGCCGACGGCGAGGCCAGCGCCCAGTCCAATCCCAATGGCGCGCAACGCAATATTGCCGGCATCTGTGATCACAACCGGCGCATTGTCGGCATGATGCCGCATCCTGAGCGTCTGTTCGAGCCACTGCTCGGCGGCTGTGACGGGCGCCGGCTATTTGAAAGCCTGCTTGCAAGCCTCAATTGAGGCGAGACGGGTCCATCGGCCGCGCCGGGGCCTCGTTCTTGCAAATTTTTTCCGGGCCCAGCGCCAGCCCGACCTTAGGTCTGGCGGCGCTTGGCAATTGGCTGGCAGCCCTCGACAATCCGGCGCGGTTTGAGTTCGCCAGCGATCGAGCTGCGCACGGCCGCCGCCAACGGTGTCGTGATCCGTTCGGCGTTTGCGGCTATATTCGCGGCTCCTCGCGGTAACCCTCGTGCTGGACGCCGTCGTGCCGAGCGACGACAGCCTGGGTCGGCCGCGGCTTGATCGAGCCATCGATGATGGTGCTGCCAACTTGAAAGGTTGCGCATGCAGAAGCCTGCACCCGGACCGGAACCGCGCAAGTCCGCCATCGCCTTTATCTTTGCCATCGTGCTGTTGGATGTGATTGCGCTCGGCATCGTCATCCCGGTGCTGCCGAAACTGGTGGAAGGCATGGTCGGCGATACCCCGCGCGGGGCGGAGATCTTCGGCCTATTCGGCACCGCCTGGGCACTCATGCAGTTTCTGTGCTCGCCCGTGCTCGGCGCCCTCTCCGACCAGTTTGGGCGCCGGCCGGTGCTGCTGATCTCGATGGCCGGACACGGTCTCGACTATGTGTTGATGGCGCTGGCGCCCAACTTGATCTGGCTGTTCATCGGCCGCGTCATTTCCGGCATCACGGCGGCGAGCTTCGGCACCGCCTATGCCTACATCGCCGACGTCACCGGACCGGAGAAGCGCGCGCAGGGTTTTGGCTTGGTCGGCGCCGCGTTCGGTGTCGGCTTCGTGCTGGGACCGGCGCTCGGCGGCCTGCTCGGAGCGGTCGATCCGCGGCTGCCGTTCTGGGTGGCGGCGGCGTTCAGTTTGGCCAACGCCGCCTATGGCTACCTGTTGGTGCCCGAATCGCTGCCCCCGGAGCGGCGCATGGCGTTCAGCCTGGCGCGTGCCAATCCGGTGGGTTCACTCAAGTTGCTGCGTCGGCGTCCGGAACTGCTGGGGTTGGCCGGGGTCAACTTTCTGCACCAGCTGGCGCATGCCTCGCTTCCCGCCATTGCTGTGCTGTATACGTCCTATCGATACGGCTGGAGCAGCCAGATGATGGGCCTATCCTTGGCCGCCATCGGTGTCATGTCGGGGCTGGTGCAGGGCACCTTGATCAAGCCGATCGTCGCCCGCATCGGCGAGCGCCGGACGTTGCTGGTGGGCCTGCTGTGCGGGGCGGTGGGGTTCGCCATCTATGGCATCGCCACCACCACCGCCGGCTTCTGGGCGGGGATACCGGTGATGGCGCTCTGGGGCATTGCCGGGGCCGCCACGCAGGCGATGATGAGCCAGCTGGTCACGCCCTCCGAACAGGGCCAATTGCAGGGTGCCAACTCGAGCATCATGGCGGTTGCCGGCTTGATCGGGCCCGGTCTCTTCAGTCTCTCCTTCGCCTGGTCGATCGCCAACGGGCCGGCCGCGCGTCTGCCGGGCTTTGCCTTCCTGTTGGCCGCGGTGCTGCTGGTAGGCGCCGCCGCCCTGGCCTGGCGGGTGACCCGGGGCAACGATCGCATCCCGCCCGCTAGCGCTTGAGACATGCCAGGCGACCTCACCTTTGTCATCTCTGCCGACTATGCGCGGGCGACCGGCGGCTGGATCTATGACGAGCGCCTGCTCGCAGGCTTAACCGGGGTTGGCTGGCGCATCGAGCGGCTGACGTTACCGGGCGGTTTTCCGGAACCGTCGGCGGCGGCCCGGGCGCAGGCAGCCGCCAGCTTGCGCGCGGTGGCCGACGACAGCCTGGTGCTCGCCGATCAGCTGTGCCTCGGCGTGCTGCCGGAGGTGGCGCGCGCCGAGGCGCGGCGTCTGCGGCTGGCAATGATCGTGCACCACCCCCTGGCGCTGGAGGCCGCGAACCGGGCGCACCGGGCGCACGACCGTGACCGGCTTGCGCGCTCGGAAGCGGACGCGCTGAGCCACGTGCGGGCGGTGATCGCCACGTCGCCGAGCACCGCCCGACTGCTCACCACCGACTATGCGGTGCCCAGCGAAAAGATCATCGTCGCCGTCCCCGGCGTCGACCGGCGGCCGCTGGCGCGCGGCAGCGGCGCGCGGGTCCAGCTCGTGTGCGTGGGTGCGGTGGTTCCGCGCAAAGACCACATCCTGCTGATCCGGGCGCTTGCCGACCTCGAACGTCTGCCCTGGCGGCTCACCATCGTCGGCAACCTGACGCGCGCGGCCGCGCACGCGGGCCGCGTGCGCGGCATGATCCGGGCCCGCGGTCTGGCGCCCCGAATCAAGCTCCTGGGTGAGGTCAGCGACGCGGAGCTGGCGCGGCTGTGGTCGGGCGCCGACCTCTATGTCGCCGCCTCCCGCCACGAAGGCTATGGCATGGCAATCGCAGAGGCTTTGGCGCACGGCCTGCCGGTGGTATCCACCTACGCTGGCGCCGCCGGCGCCTGGATCGGCCGGCGTGGCGCCAGGATCGTGCCGGGCGGGCGCGTGGCACCGTTGCGCGCCGCGCTGCGCCAGGTCATTGCCAACCGGACGCTCTATGCCAGCCTGCGCCGAGAGGCCATCGCCCGCCGCCGTACCCTGCCCGGCTGGGAGGCAACCGCGGCCGTCGTCGACCGCGGCCTGCAGCACCTGGTTGAGAATCGCACCTAAGCTTTTGACCCGGCCGCGACAAGGCGGCGCCGGCCGGCTATAAGCCCGGCAACGCGCAACACTCGCTGCCAACGCCATGGACGCCAAAAACAAAACCGGTCTCGATCCTGAGCTCATCGCCGAGCATGGCTTCAAGGGCGATGAGTACCAGCGCCTGCTCAGCATCCTCGGCCGCGAGCCGTCGTTGACGGAGCTCGGCATCTTCTCGGTGATGTGGAGCGAGCACTGCTCCTACAAATCCTCCCGGCTGTGGTTGAAAGAGCTGCCAACCAAGGGTCCGCAGGTGATCCAAGGGCCGGGGGAGAATGCCGGAGTGATCGACCTCGGCGACGGCGATTGCGCCGTATTCAAGATGGAGAGCCACAACCACCCCTCCTACATCGAGCCCTACCAGGGCGCGGCCACGGGCGTCGGCGGCATCATGCGCGACGTGTTCACCATGGGCGCCCGCCCTGTCGCCAATCTCAACGCGCTGCGCTTTGGCGACCCGGGCCACCCTAGGACCCGGCATCTGGTGTCCGGCGTGGTCGCCGGCATCGGCGGTTACGGCAACTGCACGGGCGTGCCGACGGTCGGCGGCGAGACCAATTTCGATGCCGGCTACAACGGCAACATCCTGGTCAACGCCATGTGTGTTGGCCTCGCCAAGCGGGACAAGATTTTCTACTCGGCAGCCAAGGGCGTGGGCCTGCCGGTGGTCTACGTCGGATCCAAGACCGGACGCGATGGCATCCACGGTGCCACCATGGCCTCGGCCGAATTCGATGACCGGTCGGAGGAGAAACGTCCAACCGTGCAGGTCGGCGACCCCTTCACCGAAAAGCTGTTGATCGAGGCCTGCCTGGAGCTGATGGCGAGCGATGCCATCGTCGCCATTCAGGACATGGGCGCTGCCGGCCTCACCTCCTCGACCGCGGAAATGGCCGACAAGGGCGGCGTCGGCATCGAGCTCGATCTCGATCGCGTGCCGCAACGCGAACAAGGCATGACCGCCTACGAGATGATGCTGTCGGAGTCGCAAGAGCGTATGCTGATGGTGCTGCGGCCCAATCGCGAAGCCGAGGCGGAAGCCATCTTCAAGAAGTGGGGCCTCGACTTCGCCGTGATCGGCCACACCACCGACAGTGGCCGCCTGATTGTCAAGCACAAGGGCACGATCGAAGCCGACCTGCCGGTCGACAAACTCGCCAACTCGGCCCCGCTCTACGCGCGCGCCTATGTCGAAAGCGTGCCGCCGCGGGCCATCCTGCCGGAGTGGGTGGCCGCCCCCAACAGCATTCTTGGCACCTTGAAGACCATGCTGGGCTCACCGCATCTGGCCTCGCGCCGCTGGATCTGGGAGCAGTACGACCACATGGTGATGGCTGATACCATCCAGCGACCGGGTGGGGATGCCGCCGTCGTGCGCGTGCACGGCACCGGCAAGGGCCTGGCCCTGACCTGCGATGTCACGCCGCGCTACGTGGCGGCGGATCCACGCATGGGGGCCAAGCAGGCGGTGGCCGAGAGCTGGCGCAATTTGATCGCGGTCGGCGCCGATCCGCTGGCCATCACCGACAACTTGAACTTCGGCAACCCCGAGCGGCCGGAGGTGATGGGCCAGCTGGTCGGCGCCATCAAGGGCATGAAAGAGGCATGCGAGGCACTCAAATACCCGGTCGTCTCCGGCAACGTCTCGCTCTACAACGAGACCAATGGCTTCGCCATCCCGCCGACGCCGGCGATCGGCGGCGTCGGCCTGGTGCCCGATCTCGGCAAAATGGCAACGATCGACCTCAAGGCGGCCGGCGACGTCTTGATCGCGGTGGGGCGCGAAGCCGGCCACCTCGGCCAGTCGCTTTACCAGCTCATCGTCACCGGCAAGCTCGAAGGCTCGCCGCCGCCGGTCGATCTGGCCGACGAGATCAAGGCCGGCAACCTGGTTCGCGCCTTGATCCGCGAGGCCAAGGTGCGCGCGGTGCACGACGTGAGCGATGGCGGCCTCATCATCGCCGTGGCGGAAATGGCGCTGGCCGGCAACCTTGGTGTGCAGCTCTTTCCCTATGAGGGCCGGCTGCCGAGCCACGCCGCCTGGTTCGGCGAGGACCAGGGCCGCTATCTGCTCGAGGCCGAACCGGCCTTGGCCGAGGAGATCATCGAGCGGGCGCGCCTGCTGGCCCTGCCGGCGCGCCTCGTTGGTCGCATCGGCGGCACTGGCATCAGCCTCATGGCGGAAGCCACGCTGCCGCTCGCCGATCTCAGGGCAGCGCACGAGGCCTGGCTGCCGGGCTACATGGCGGCGGCCGTGCCGGCACCTGGCGGCTAGGCGGCATCGCTGCCGGTCGAGCCTTGAGATCATGGTGGTGTTCCGGCCAGCCGCCAGCCTATCATGGGGGCAACCGCCCCGGCCCGGAGACTTGCCTGATGCCCATGGATTCGCAAGACATCGCCCGGCTCATCAAGGCCCGCTTCCCCGACGCCGAGGTGACGATCCGCGACCTCGCCGGTGACGGCGATCACTATGCCGCCCACGTCGTCAGCAAGGAATTTAAGGGCAAGACCCGGGTTGAGCAGCACAAGATGGTGTATGAAGCCCTGGAGGGCCGCATGGGCGGGGTATTGCACGCCTTGGCCCTGACCACGGCACCACCGCGAGATTGACTTTAGCGGGCCATTGCCCACATCTAGCGAGACTTCGGGGCGCCGAGCTGGCCGCCCCGGCAACGGGCAAGCGAGGACTGGGCAAGAGAGGACTGGGCATGAGCGAGCAAGCCGTGCACGACTGGATCCGCAAGACGGTCGCCAACAATGACGTGGTCCTGTTCATGAAGGGGACCAAGGATTTCCCACAATGCGGCTTCTCCTCCCAGGTGGCCCAGATCCTTGGCCACCTCGGCGTCGCCTACCGCGACGTGAACGTGCTTGAGGATTTGGGTATTCGGGAAGGGATCAAGGCGTTCTCCAACTGGCCGACCATCCCCCAGCTCTACGTCAAGGGCGAGTTCGTCGGCGGCTGCGACATCGTGCGTGAGATGTTCCAGGACGGTGAGTTGCAGCAACTGCTGGACAACAAGGGCGTAGCCTCTGCCAAGGCGATCGTCTGATCCGGCTCGCTTACCGGCCGCTGGCCGGGCTTCGACATAATCCCGCCGCCTCAACCGCTAGGATGAGGCGGCGTTTTGTTTGGGTCATGGACACGCGTAGGCATGACGCTGGGTGGCCGCCGTTTTCTATTGACCCTGGCCATCGTCGGCGCCAGCGTCTGTCTGGCGCTAGGCGTGAGCTTGCCCATCATTAAGCTCACCAAATTCCTGTTCTTCACCTATGAACATTCACTGATCTCGACGGTGAATGCGCTGATCCGCTCCGGGCAGATCTTCCTCGGCATCACGGTGTTGATCTTCTCGATCGCACTGCCGATCCTGAAGCTGCTTTATCTGCTGCTGCTGTCGACCTTGCCCAAACGCGAGTTGCAGCGCCTATCACGGCAGCTGCGGGCGTTGGAGTGGATCGGCAAGTGGTCGATGCACGATGTGCTGGTGCTGTCGCTGTCAATTTTCTTCATCAAGAGCCAGGGTGTGTACGACGCCAAGAGCCTCAACGGCGTCTACTTCTTCACCGCCGCCGTAATGTTCATGATCCTGGCCTATGCCTGGCTCAGGAACGATCTTGCCGCCGGCGAAGCCTCGGGCGAGCGGGTGGTGCCGCTGCGGGCGCCGCAACCCTCGACCTTGCGCACCTTTGCCTTCAGCTTCGTGATCATTCTGGCCACGGTATTCTTCGCACTGGGTGTGATGCTGCCCGCCATCCGCTTCACCACGGTGTTCGTGTGGACCAATCAGCACTCGATCGCCACCATCATCTGGGCGCTGTACAAGAACGAGGAATTCTTTCTCTGCTTCGTGATTTTCATGTTCTCGATCTTCTTCCCGTTTCTGAAGCTGTTTTATCTGCTCACCCTCGTCACCTCACCCGACATGCCGGCCGAGTTTCGCGACAAGTCGATCTCGGCCATGGAATGGCTGGGACGCTATTCGATGACCGACGTGATGGTGCTGGCTTTGATGATCTTCTACATCAACGCTTCGGGCTATACCGAAGCTTCGGTGCTGCCCGGCATCTACTTCTTTGCCGCTTCCACCATCATGACGATGCTGGCCTACGGCTGGGCCAACTCGGTCACCCCAGGCGTCAGGCAGCGCGGGCCAGCCAGCCTCAAAGCGCGACTTGCCGAGCTTTCCACCACCGCACCGCCGCAGAAGCTGGCGTCATGACGCCGCCCCGCAGCTAG
>DATFXD010000387.1:0-22998 GCA_035258605.1 Hyphomicrobiaceae bacterium
GCACAAGAAGTTCAAGGCGGAGGCCTACATTCTGACCAAGGAGGAGGGTGGCCGTCATACGCCGTTCTTCACCAACTACCGGCCGCAGTTTTACTTCCGGACGACGGACGTGACGGGTGTGGTGTCGCTGCCGGAGGGGACGGAGATGGTGATGCCGGGCGACAACGTTGCGGTGACGATCGAGCTGATCACGCCGATCGCGATGGAGGAGAAGCTTCGCTTCGCCATCCGCGAGGGCGGCCGCACCGTCGGTGCCGGCGTCGTGACCTCAATTATCGAGTAGGGGCTTTAGGCGAAGCGCTCGAGCAAAAACCGGGCGCTTCACAGTTTTTGGGGCAAGTGGACGTCAGATGCAAAGTCAGAACATCCGCATTCGGC
The DNA here is from genome assembly GCA_035258605.1 of Hyphomicrobiaceae bacterium. Classification (GTDB taxonomy): domain Bacteria; phylum Pseudomonadota; class Alphaproteobacteria; order Rhizobiales; family Hyphomicrobiaceae; genus AWTP1-13. The sequence continues at coordinate 379 of DATFXD010000387.1, forward strand.
TCAAGGCCTTTGATCATCGCGTGCTCGACGCTTCGACGCGCGAGATCGTCAACACGGCCAAGCGCACGGGGGCCGAGGTGCGGGGGCCGATTCCGCTGCCCACCCGCATCGAGCGCTTCACGGTCAATCGCTCGCCGCACATCGACAAGAAGAGCCGCGAGCAGTTCGAGATGCGCACGCATAAGCGCTTGCTCGATATCGTCGACCCGACGCCGCAAACCGTCGATGCGCTGATGAAGCTCGACCTGGCGGCCGGCGTCGACGTCGAGATCAAGCTATAGGGACAAGATCGGGCTTGGTGGCTGCTGCCGGCCCGCGGCAAAGCAATAAGGAAGGAATGCGAACGACATGCGTTCCGGAGTCATAGCGCAGAAGGTCGGGATGACCCGCGTCTTCACCGAAGCCGGGGAGCATATCCCGGTGACCGTGCTGAAGCTGGAGAATGTGCAGGTGCTGGCGCACCGGACCGACGAGAAGCATGGCTATACCGCCCTGCAGCTGGGGGCCGGCCGCCGCAAGGCGAACCGCCTCACCCGCTCGGAGCGGCAGGGCTTTGCCGTGGCCAAGGTCGAGCCCAAGCGCACGCTCGCCGAGTTTCGCGTCAGTCCCGAAAACCTGATCGAGGTGGGGGCGGAAATCACCGCCGACCATTTCGTCAAGGGGCAGATGGTCGACGTCGTCGGCACCAGCCAAGGCAAGGGTTTCCAGGGCCCCATGAAGCGCTGGAACTTCCACGGCCTGCGCGCCACGCACGGCGTGTCGGTGGTGCACCGCAGTCACGGTTCGACCGGGCAGCGGCAAGATCCCGGCAAGGTGTTCAAGGGCAAGAAGATGGCCGGCCACCTTGGCAGCGAGCGCGTCACCACCTTGAACCTTGAGGTGGTCAAGACCGACAAGGACAAGGGCCTGGTGCTGGTGCGCGGCGCGGTTCCGGGCAGCAAAGGCGGCTGGGTGCTGGTGCGCGATGCCGTCAAGCGGCCGCTGCCCAAGGAGGCGCCGCATCCGGGCGCCTTCCGCAAATCCGGTGCCGAGGCCGAGGCTGCCGCGCCGGCCGGCGCACAACAGGCGGAGCAGCAGTGATGAAGGCCGCGGTCACGACATTGGATGCGGATGCAGCCGGCGAGGTCGAGCTCAACGACGCCATTTTCGGGCTCGAGCCGCGCGGCGACCTGATCCACCGCATGGTGCGCTATCAGCTGTTGAAGCGCATGGCGGGCACGCATCACGCCCAGGATCGCTCCGAGGTGACGGTCACGGGCAAGAAAATGTACAAACAGAAGGGCACCGGCGGCGCCCGGCATGGTGACAAGTCGGTGCCGCAATGGCGCGGTGGCGGCAAGGTGTTCGGGCCCAAGCCGCGCAGCCATGCGATCGGTCTGCCAAAGAAGGTGCGGGCGCTGGCGCTGCGGCACGCGCTGTCGGCCAAGGCGAGGGCCGGCGAGATCGTAGTGTTGGACAAGGTCTCCTCCAGCGACGGCAAGACCAAGGGATTGAAGGAGCGGTTCGGTAAGCTCGAGCTCACCAACGCCTTGATCATCGACGGCAGCACCATCGAGCCGGGCTTTGCCCGCGCCGCGCGCAACATTCCCAACATCGACGTGCTGCCGGTCGAGGGCATCAACGTCTATGACATCCTGCGGCGCAAGCGCCTGGTGCTGACCAAGGCGGCCGTGACGGCGCTGGAGGCGCGCTTCAAATGAAGAAGAGAGATGCCCACGACGTCATTCGCGCTCCGGTCATTACCGAGAAGTCGACCTTGGTGTCGGAATTTAATCAGGTGATGTTCAAGGTGGCGCGCGACGCCACCAAGTCGGAGATCAAGGACGCGGTCGAGAAGCTGTTTCGCGTCAAGGTCAAGGCCGTCAACACCCAGGTGCGCAAGGGCAAGCTGAAGGTGTTCAAGAACATCCGTGCCCGGCTCAGCGATACCAAGCGTGCGATCATCACCCTGGAAGAGGGCCATTCGATCGACGTCACGACCGGGCTGTGAGGAAGAGCGATGGCACTTAAAACATATCGTCCGATCACCCCGAGCCTGCGCCAGCTGGTGCTGGTCGATCGCAAGAGCCTGTGGAAGGGCGCGCCGGTCAAGATGCTGACCGAGGGCAAGCTCAAGAGCGGTGGTCGCAACAACCACGGCCGCATCACCACCCGCCACATCGGCGGCGGCCACAAGCAGGCCTACCGGCGCGTCGATTTCCGGCGCGTGAAGCACGACATGCCGGCGATGGTCGAGCGGCTGGAATACGATCCCAACCGCACCGCTTTCATCGCGCTCTTGAAATATCAGGATGCCACCCTGTCCTATATCCTGGCTCCGCAGCGGCTGGGGGTCGGCGACATGGTGGTGTCGGGCATCAAGGCCGACGTCAAGCCCGGCAATGCCATGCAGCTTGCCTCGATGCCGATCGGCACCATCGTGCACAATATCGAACTCAAGGCCGGGGGTGGCGGCAAGATCGCGCGCTCGGCGGGTGCCTACGGTCAGCTGGTCGGCCGCGATTCGGGCTGGGCCATTCTGCGCCTCAACTCCGGCGAGACCCGGCGCGTGCGCGCCGACTGCATGGCCACGGTCGGCGCCGTGTCCAACCCCGATCATATGAACGAATCGAGCGGCAAGGCGGGCCGCACGCGCTGGAAGGGCACCCGGCCCACGGTGCGTTCGATCGCCATGAACCCGGTCGACCATCCCAACGGCGGCCGCACCAAGGGTGGCAAGCACTGGGCGACGCCCTGGGGCAAGAGCACCAAGGGTGCCAAGACGCGCAAGAACAAGGCCACCGACCGGTTCATTGTCCGGCCGCGCCATACCGGTAAGTAAGGAGCACGCCACGTGTCACGCTCGGTCTCGAAGGGTCCCTTCGTCGACGGTTATCTCTTGAAGAAGGCGGAGACGGTGCGCGCCTCCGGCCGCAACGAGATCATCCGCATCTGGTCGAGGCGCTCGACCATTCTGCCGCAGTTCGTCGGCCTGACGTTCGGCGTGCACAATGGGTTAAAGCACATTCCCGTCAACGTGACCGAGGACATGATCGGGCACAAGTTCGGCGAGTTCGCCCCGACGCGCACGTTCCACGGGCACAGCGGCGACAAGAGGGCGGTCAGGGCGAAACCGGCGGCCTGAGGCGGGCCAAGGCGAAGGCGACAAGACGATGGGCAAGGCGAAGCGGGAGCGAGTGCTCTCTGAGAGCGAGGCGAAAGCGGTGGCGCGCAATCTGCGCGTGTCGCCGCAAAAGCTCAACCTGTTGGCGCAGCTGATCCGCGGCAAGAAGGTCGAGATCGCCCTGGCGGACCTCGAATTCTCGCGCAAGCGCATCGCCAAAGACGTGCGCAAGTGCGTGATGTCGGCGGTGGCGAACGCGGAAAACAATCATGGGCTCGACGTCAATGACCTGGTGGTCAGCGAGGCCTACGTCGGCAAGAATTTGGTGATCAGGCGCTTTCATGCCCGCGGCCGCGGCCGCATGAGTGCGATCCAGAAGCCCTTTTCCCAGCTCACGGTGATCGTGAAGGAACGGGCTGAAGAGGCTGCGGCGAAGGAGACCGAGTAATGGGTCACAAGGTCAATCCGGTCGGACTGCGGGTCGGCATCAACCGCACCTGGGACAGCCGCTGGTTCGCCAGTCGCGGCGAGTACGGCAAGCTGCTGCACGAGGACATGCACATTCGCGATCACATCCTCAAGCAGCGGCGCCAGGCCGGCATCGCGCGGGTGGTGATCGAGCGCCCGCACAAGAAATGTCGTGTCACCGTCCACACCGCCCGCCCCGGCGTCCTGATCGGCAAGAAGGGTGCCGACATCGAGAAGCTGCGCGGCGAGCTGGCAAAACTGACGCCGTCGGAAGTGCACCTCAATATCGTCGAAGTCAGAAAGCCTGAGATCGACGCCACCCTGGTGGCCGAGACCATTGCCCAGCAGCTGGAGCGCCGCGTTGCCTTCCGCCGGGCCATGAAGCGCGCCGTGCAATCGGCGCTGCGCTTGGGTGCGCTCGGGATCCGCATCAACTGCTCCGGCCGGCTCGGCGGCGCCGAAATCGCCCGCGTCGAATGGTATCGCGAGGGCCGCGTGCCCCTGCACACGCTGCGCGCCGACATCGACTTCGGCTATGGCGTGGCGCAGACCGCCTACGGCGTCATTGGCGTCAAGGTGTGGATCTTCAAGGGTGAAATCATGGATCACGATCCGATGGCGGCCGAGAAGCGCGCCATCGAGGCGCAGGAGGCGGGCGGCGGCGGCCGGCGCCGGGGTGGTGGCGGCGATGCTGCCAGCTGGGCCGAACGGCAGGCCGAATAGCCTCGCCCAAAGGGAACAACGATTATGCTGCAACCGACCCGTACCAAGTTCCGCAAGGCGCACAAGGGCCGCATTCACGGCAACGCCAAGGGCGGAACCACGCTCAATTTCGGCTCCTACGGCCTCAAGGCGGTCGAGCCGGAGCGGCTGACGGCGCGCCAGATCGAGGCGGCGCGGCGCGCCATTACCCGCGCCATGAAGCGCGCCGGGCGGGTGTGGATCCGCATCTTCCCGGATGTGCCGGTGACCAAAAAGCCGGCCGAGGTGCGCATGGGCTCGGGCAAGGGCGCGCCGGAGCTGTGGGTGGCCCGGGTCAAGCCGGGCCGCATCATGTTCGAGCTCGATGGCGTCAACGAGGTGACCGCGCGCGAGGCGCTCGACCTCGGCGCCGCCAAGCTGCCGATCAAGACCCGCTTCGTCAAACGCCAGGCCTGACCAACAGCATGAGGAGGCACCCGGCCCCGGGTGCGGGATGGTAATGAAAGCCGAAGAGTTCAGGCACATGACGGTGGACCAGCTCGACGATCAGCTCGTCAAGCTGAAGAAGGAACAGTTCAATCTGCGTTTCCAGCGCGCTTCCGGGCAGCTGGAAAACACCTCGCGGGTGCGCGAGGTGCGCCGTGATATCGCCCGCATCAAGACGGTGCAGGTCGAGAAGAAGACCGGCGCAGCAAACAAGGCTTGAGGATTAGGGCATGCCGAAGCGCGTACTGCAGGGTGTGGTGGTCTCCGACAAGAACAGCAAGACCGTGGTGGTCGAGGTCGAGCGCCGCTACATGCACCCGTTGTTCAAGAAGACCGTGCGCCGGTCGAAGAAGTTTCACGCCCACGATGAGGAGGACACCTTCAAGGTGGGTGACATTGTCTTTATCGAGGAGAGCCGGCCGATCTCCAAGAACAAGCGCTGGATCGTGTTGAAGGACCGCAAGCTGTAAGGCCGCGGCACAGGATGAAATAGGGGACTGGACCAATGATCCAGATGGAAACCAACCTCGATGTCGCCGACAACTCCGGCGCGCGACGCTTGCAGTGCATCAAGGTGCTGGGCGGGTCGAAGCGCCGCTACGCCACCATTGGCGACACCATCGTGGTCACCGTCAAGGAAGCGATCCCGCGCGGGCGGGTGAAAAAGGGCCAGGTGATGAAGGCGGTGGTGGTGCGCACGGCCAAGGGGGTACGGCGGCCCGACGGCTCGCTGATCCGCTTTGATCGCAACGCCGCGGTGCTGATCAACCCGCAGGGCGAGCCGGTCGGCACGCGCATTTTCGGACCGGTGACGCGCGAGCTCAGGGCCAAGAACCACATGAAGATCGTCAGTTTGGCGCCGGAGGTGCTGTAGCGATGTCGGCCGCTAAGATCAAAAAGGGCGACCAGGTGATCGTGCTCGCCGGCCGCGACAAGGGCAAGAAGGGCGAGGTCTATCAAGTGATGCCGCGCCAAGGTCGCGCCCTGGTGCGCGGCGTCAATATGGTACGCCGGCATCAGCGCCAGACGCCGTCCCAGGAGGGCGGCATCATCGCCAAGGAGGCGCCGATCCATCTGTCGAACCTTGCGCTCGAGGACCCCAAGGACGGCAAGCCGACCAAGGTTGGCTTCAGGATCCTCAACGACGGCCGCAAGGTGCGCTTTGCCAAACGCTCCGGCGAAGAAATTGCGGAGAAGAGATAGCCATGGCCGAAGACGACAAGCCCGCCAAGCCGGCAAAGGCCGATCGGGCGAGCCCCGATGGCGGCAAGCAGCCGAAGGCCGCCAAAGCCGGCGGCAAGGGCGCGCAGGGCGCCAAGGCCGAGAAGGGTGCGCCCAAGGGCAAGGGCGATCAGGGCGCCAAGGCGCCCAAGCCCGAGAAGGTGGCGCGCGCGCCGCGGCCCAAGGACTACCGGCCGCGCCTCAAAGTCCACTACGAGAAAGTCGTACGCCAGGACATGAGCAAGCAGTTCGGCTACCTGAACCCGATGCAGATCCCGCGCGTCGAAAAGGTCGTGCTCAACATGGGCATTGGTGAGGCCGTCAACGACCGCAAGAAGGTCGACGCCGCGGCCAAGGATCTGGCGATGATTTCCGGGCAGCGACCCGTGGTCACGCGCGCGCGCAAGTCGATTGCCACCTATAAGCTGCGCGACGGCATGCCGATTGGAGCCAAGGTCACCCTGCGCGGCGATCGCATGTATGAGTTCCTGGATCGGCTGGTGACCATTGCGCTGCCGCGGGTCAAGGATTTCAGGGGGCTCAACCCCAAGAGCTTCGATGGTCGCGGCAACTTCGCGCTCGGGCTCCGGGAGCACATCGTGTTTCCAGAGATCAACTACGATGAGGTCGATGAGATCTGGGGCATGGACGTCATCGTCTGCACCTCGGCACAGTCCGACGATGAGGCCCGGGCGCTGCTGCGCGGCTTCAATTTCCCGTTTCGCGGTTAAGGAGCGACCTGGCACGGTCGCTGGAGGACGAGATGGCTAAGACGAGTTCGGTCAACAAGAACAACCATCGGCGCAAGCTGGTGGCGCAGTACGCCAGCAAGCGCAAGAAGCTGAAGGAGCTCGCCGCCGACCTGTCCAAGCAGCCCGAGGAGCGGTTCGCCGCCCGCCTGAAGCTGGCGCAGATGCCGCGCAACTCGTCGGCGACGCGGGTGCGCAATCGCTGCGAGCTCACCGGTCGCTCGCGCGGCTACTACCGCAAGCTCAAGGTGTGCCGCAACATGCTGCGCGAGCTGGCCAGCCAGGGCATGATCCCCGGGATGGTAAAGTCGAGCTGGTAGGAGACGAAGACCCATGAATGATCCGCTCGGCGATATGCTGACCCGCATCCGCAATGCCCAACAGCGCCGCCGTCCGAAGGTGTCGTCGCCGGCCTCCAAGCTGCGCGAGCGCGTGCTCGAGGTTCTGCAATCGGAAGGCTATATCCGCGGTTATGCCCGCATCGACCACAAGAATGGCCCGGCGGAGTTCGAGATCGAGCTCAAATACTCCAATGGCCAGCCGGCGATCCGTGAGATCAAGCGCATCTCCAAACCCGGTCGTCGCGTCTATACCGCCGTGCGCGAGCTGACGACGGTGGCCAATGGTCTGGGCGTCGCCATTCTATCGACGCCCAAGGGCGTCATGTCGGATACGCGCGCCCGCGAGGAGAACGTGGGTGGCGAGATCTTGTGCAACGTTTTCTAGGCGGTCGTTGACGCAACCGATAGGCAAGTTTGAGGACAGACGATGTCGCGCATAGGCAAGAAACCGGTTCCGGTCCCAAACGGGGTTAGCGCAACGGTGAGCGGGCAGACGGTGACCGTGAAGGGTCCCAAGGGCGAGCTTTCGTTCACCTGTCCCGACCTGATCGCGGTCGAGAAGTCGGCGGACGGCGTCGCCGTCAGCATGCGCGAGGACAGCAAGACGGCGCGCTCGCTATGGGGTATGTCGCGCACCCAGATCGTCAATCTGATCGAGGGCGTCACCAAGGGCTATAACCAGACCTTGGAGATCCACGGCGTCGGCTTCCGCGCCGCCATGAAGGGCAAGGATCATCTGCAGGTGCAGGTCGGCTTCAGCCACGACGTGGTGCACAAGATCCCGGCCGGGGTTGAAATTAAGGTCGGCGGCGCCAAGCAGGAAATCATCACCGTGTCGGGTATCGACAAGCAGAAGGTTGGGCAGATGGCGGCCGAAATCCGTGCCGCGCGCCCGCCCGAGCCCTACCAGGGCAAGGGTATTCGCTATCAGGGCGAGTTCATCCTTCGCAAGGAAGGCAAGAAGAAGTAGGCCGCCATGCTCCGCAAGCTCAACCAGTTCGACAAGCGCAAGGTGCGCGTGCGCCGCTCGCTGGCGCGCGGACAACGTCCGCGCCTGTCAGTGTTCCGCTCCTCCAAGCACATCTACGCCCAGCTCATCGATGATGCGCGCTCCGCCACTTTGGTCGCCGCCTGCAGTCTCGAAAAGGGCCTCAAGACCACGCTCAAAACCGGCGCCGACAAGGCGGCGGCGACGGCGGTCGGCAAGCTCCTGGCGGAGCGGGCGCTTGAGGTCGGCATCAAGAGCGTGGTGTTCGATCGCGGTGGCTACAAATATCACGGGCGCGTCAAGGCACTGGCCGATGGTGCCCGCGACGGCGGCCTCAGCTTCTAGCAGGGAAAGGCAGGCAGGTGGCTCGTCCATACCGAGACAGAGACCGCAATCGCGAAGAGCGCGACAGCGAGTTCAAAGACAAGCTGGTGCACATCAATCGTGTGGCCAAGGTGGTGAAGGGCGGCAAGCGCTTCGGCTTTGCGGCGCTGGTGGTGGTCGGCGATCAGAAGGGTCGTGTCGGCTTCGGCCACGGCAAGGCACGCGAGGTGCCGGAGGCGATCCGCAAGGCGACGGAGGCGGCGCGGCGCGGCCTGTTGCGGGTGCCGCTGCGCGAGGGACGCACCCTGCATCACGATTCGGAAGGCCGCCACGGCGCCGGCAAGGTGGTGCTGCGCTCGGCGCCGCCCGGGACCGGCATCATCGCCGGCGGTCCGACGCGGGCCGTGTTCGAGATGCTGGGCGTGCAGGATGTGGTCGCCAAGTCGCTGGGCAGCACCAATCCCTACAACATGGTGCGGGCGACCTTCGATGCTTTGAAGGAGCAGGAGAACCCGCGCGCCGTGGCCGCCCGGCGGGGCAAGAAGGTGAGCGAGATCGTGGCGCGCCGGCGTGACGGGTCGGCCGGTGAAACCGACACCGCCGGTGAGGCGGCGTAACGGCGCCGGAGGTAACAAGGATGGCAGCAAACACCACGAGCGGCAAGAAACGGCTGACGGTTGAGCAGATCGCCAGCCCGCAGCGCCGCCCCAAGGTCCAGCAGCAAACCCTGATCGGGCTTGGTCTCAACAAGATCGGCCGCCGCCGCACGCTTGAGGATACGCCGGCCGTGCGCGGCATGATCGCCAGCATTCCCCACCTTGTCCGGGTCGTCGACGACAAGGCTTGAACACCTGAGGAGCCAGACGTTCGATGCGTCTCAATGACATCAAGGACAATCCCGGCGCGCGCAAGCTGCGCTTGCGCATCGGTCGGGGTATCGGCTCAGGCATGGGCAAAATGGGCGGCCGCGGCGGCAAGGGCCAGACCGCGCGCGCCGGCGTGCGGCTCGGCGGCTTCGAAGGCGGCCAGATGCCGCTGCACCGGCGCCTGCCCAAGCGCGGCTTCAACAAGCTCAACCAGAAGCGCTACAACGAGGTCAACGTCGGGCGCCTGCAGGCGGCGGTGGACAACGGCCGCCTGGACGCCGGCAAGCCGGTCGACGTTGCCGCATTGATTGCCGCCGGTCTGGTGCGGCGCCCCCACGACGGGGTGCGCGTGTTGGGTGAAGGCGAGCTCAAAGCCAAGCTCGCCTTGACCGTCAATCATGCCACGGCAAGCGCCAAAGCGGCGATCGAACGGGCCGGTGGCTCCATTACGCTGATCGTGCCCAAGGTGCTGGCCGCCGATGAGGCCAAACGCAAGAAATCGGCGGCCAAGAAGGCCAAGACCGCCAAACCGAGGGCGGCCGCCAGCGAGGACTAGGGCTTGGGGTGGGCCCGCGCTGGCAGCTGGAGGCCGGGCAGGCGGGGCCGGGGATCCTGCTTGCGCTGATCCGTCCCGGCCCCCATGTTTTTGAGTTGCGAGCCCATGCCGGGCCGGACCGCCGGCGGCAGGGCAGGGAGAGATCACATGGTATCCGCTGCCGAGCAACTTGCGTCCAATCTGAACTTCGGGGCGTTCGCAAAGGCTGAGGATCTCAAGAAGCGCATCTGGTTCACGCTGGCGGCGCTGGTGGTGTACCGGCTCGGCACCTACATCCCGATCCCCGGCATCAACCCGGCGGCGTTCGCCGAATCGTTCCGGGCGCAGTCCTCCGGCATTCTCGGCATGTTCAACATGTTTGCCGGCGGCGCGGTGGAGCGCATGGCGATCTTCGCGCTCAATATCATGCCCTACATTTCGGCCTCGATCATCATGCAGCTGATGACCAGCGTGGTGCCGAACCTCGAGCAGCTGAAAAAGGAGGGCGAGCAGGGGCGCAAGCAGATCAATCAATACACGCGCTACCTGACGGTGGCGCTGGCCGCCTTTCAGGCCTACGGCATCGCCTTTGGCCTGGAGGGCTCGCGCGGCTCGGCCGGCCCCGTGGTCATCGATCCGGGCTGGTTCTTCCGCATCTCGACCGTGGTCACCCTGGTCGGGGGCACCATGTTCCTGATGTGGCTTGGCGAGCAGATCACGGCCCGCGGCGTCGGCAACGGCACCTCGCTCATCATCATGTCGGGGATTGTCGCCGGCCTGCCGAACGCGCTGGCCGGCCTGCTCGAGCTGTCGCGCCAGGGCGCCATCTCCTGGCCGCTGTTGATCGCGCTGTTGGCGCTGATGCTCGGCGTGGTTGCCGCCATCGTCTTCATCGAGCGGGCGCAGCGCCGGTTGCTGATCCAGTATCCCAAGCGCCAGATGGGCAATCGCATGTTCCAAGGCGATGCCTCCCACCTGCCGCTCAAGCTCAACTCCTCGGGCGTGATTCCGCCGATCTTTGCCTCCTCCTTGCTGTTGTTGCCGATCACCGTGGCGCAGTTCAGCCAAGGCGCCGGGCCCGACTGGCTCAACGCCATCGTCGCCTCCTTGGGCCGCGGCCAACCGCTCTATCTTGCGATTTATGTCGGGCTGATCGTGTTCTTCGCCTTCTTCTACACGGCAATCGTGTTCAATCCCCAGGATACCGCCGACAACCTGCGCAAGTACGGCGGCTTCCTGCCGGGCATCCGGCCGGGGGCCAAGACGGCCGAGTACATCGACTATGTGCTGACCCGCATCACGGTGGTGGGGGCCATCTACCTGGCGGCGGTCTGCGTCCTGCCTGAACTGTTGATCTCCTACGCCGCGGTGCCGTTCTATTTCGGCGGCACCTCGCTGTTGATCGCGGTCAGCGTGACGATGGATACGGTGGCGCAGGTGCAAAGCCACCTGCTCGCGCATCAGTACGAAGGCCTGATCAAGAAGGCGAAGCTCAGAGGCGCAACCCGGCGATGATGAACCTGATTCTGCTTGGCCCGCCGGGGGCGGGTAAGGGCACTCAGGCCAAGACCATCGCCGCCAAGCACGACCTCATCCAGCTCTCCACCGGAGACATGCTGCGCGCCGCGGTCGAGGCCGGCAGCCCGGTGGGCCGCAGGGCCAAGGCCATCATGGACCGGGGCGACCTGGTGTCCGACGAGATCGTGGTCGAGATCGTCGCCGCGCGGCTCGATGAGCGCGATTGCCGGGCAGGCGTGATCTTCGACGGCTTTCCTCGCACCTTGCCGCAGGCCTCCGCGCTCGATGCTGTGCTGAAACGCAAAAAGCGCAAGCTTGACGCGGTCATCGAGCTGAAAGTGAACGATGATCAGCTGGTCGAGCGGATTGCCGGGCGCTTCACCTGCAGCAGCTGTGGCGCCGCCTACCATGACCACTTCCGCCAACCCAGGACCGCCGGCGTGTGCGATGCGTGCGGGAGCACCGCCTTCCTGCGCCGGCCCGACGACAGCGCCGAGACGGTGCGCCGGCGGCTGATGGTCTATTACCGGGAGACCTCGCCGCTGATCGGCTACTACTACTGCCAGGGCCGGTTGCGCAGCGTCGATGGCATGGGCACCATCGCCGAGGTCGCAGCCGCCATCGAGCGCCAACTGCCGGCGGCATAAGATGTTGACGATACTGAAGGGCTCGGCTAGAAGGACGCCACCTTTCGGGACGACCGCAGCAGTCGGGTCCGGCGCAGCGGCGTCGGAGCCGATTGGTGTGCGTTTTTCTGAGCGTTGTTCAGATCGGGAGTGCCCGCGGCAGGTGGCGGCTGCCGCTGCGGCAATGTCAATGGTGCCATCCTTCAGGAGACACGCGTGGCTCGTATTGCTGGGGTGAACATTCCAACGCAGAAGCGCGTCGTCATCGCGCTGCAATATATTCACGGCATCGGCCCGAGGTTTGCGCAGGAGATCTGCAAGAAGGTCGGCATCCCCGATCAGCGCCGCGTCAATGACCTGACCGACGCCGAAGTGCTGCAGATCCGCGAGGCGATCGATCGCGACTACGTGGTGGAGGGCGACCTGCGCCGCGATGTGGCCATGAACATCAAGCGCCTGATGGATCTCGGTTGTTACCGCGGCCTGCGCCACCGCCGCAGCCTGCCCGTGCGCGGCCAGCGGACCCATACCAATGCACGCACCCGCAAGGGCAAGGCGCGGCCGATTGCCGGCAAGAAGAAGACGACGGCTTAAGGGCGCCGCCGCCGGCAGCCCCAAGACACGATCCCGATCCCTGGAGCCCCTCGACCCATGGCCAAAGAGACGCAATCGGCGACCCGCGCCAAACCCCGGCGCCGCGAGCGCAAGAACATCAGCTCTGGCATCGCGCACGTCAGCGCCACCTTCAACAATACCATGATCACCATCACCGACGCTCAGGGCAACACCATCGCCTGGTCGTCGGCCGGCACCATGGGCTTCAAGGGGTCGCGCAAGTCGACGCCCTATGCCGCGCAGATGGCGGCCGAGGATGCCGGCAAGAAGGCGATGGAGCACGGCATGAAGATCCTCGAGGTCGAGGTGATGGGCCCCGGCTCTGGCCGCGAATCGGCGCTACGCGCGCTGCAGGCGGTCGGCTTCCAGATCACCTCGATTCGCGATGTGACCTCGATCCCCCACAACGGCTGCCGCCCGCGCAAGCGCCGGCGCGTCTAGGAGAACCGCCGCGGTTGCGGCGACAGAGCATTAGAACTGGAACCATGAGCCTGGAAGCGAGCCTCGGCTCGCGGCTCGCCCATTCAAAAAACGTGTGAGGCCTCCCCGTGGCAAACGTGTTGCAAAAGAACTGGCAGGATCTGATCAAGCCGACCAAGCTCGAAGTGGCGTCCGGGCGGCAGCGCGACAAGGTGGCGACCATCGTCGCCGAACCGCTCGAGCGCGGGTTCGGCATGACGCTCGGCAATGCGCTGAGACGCGTGCTGTTGTCCTCGCTGCAGGGCGCGGCCATCACGACCGTGCACATCGACGGCGTGCTGCACGAATTCTCCTCGATCCCTGGCGTGCGCGAGGACGTCACCAACATCATCCTCAACATCAAGGAGATCGCCCTTCGCCAGCATTCGGAGGGCATCAAGCGCATGGTGCTGAAGAAGGAGGGGCCGGGGCAGGTCAAGGCCTCCGACATCGAGGCGAGCTCCGAGATCGAGATCCTGAACCCCGAGCACGTGATCTGCACCCTCGACCAGGGGGCCGCGATCCGCATGGAGTTCACGGCCAGCATGGGCAAGGGCTACGTGCCCGCCGAGCGCAACCGGCCCGACGATGCACCGATCGGCCTGATCCCGGTCGACAGTCTCTATAGCCCGGTCAAGAAGGTGTCCTATCGGGTCGAGAACACCCGCGAGGGCCAAATCCTCGACTACGACAAACTGACGATGACGGTCGAAACCGACGGTTCGGTCACGGCCGAGGACGCGGTGGCCTTGGCGGCGCGCATCCTGCAGGACCAGCTGGCGGTGTTCATCAACTTCGAGGAGCCCAAGAAGGCGATCGAAGATGCAGCCAAGCATCCCGAACTCGCCTTCAACGCGGCGCTGCTCAAAAAGGTGGACGAGCTCGAGCTCTCCGTGCGCTCGGCCAATTGCCTGAAGAACGACAACATCGTCTACATCGGCGACCTGATCCAGAAGACCGAAGCGGAAATGCTGCGCACGCCGAACTTCGGACGCAAGTCGCTGAACGAAATCAAGGAGGTGCTGGCCAGCATGGGGCTACATCTCGGCATGGAGGTGCCGAATTGGCCGCCCGACAATATCGAGGACCTGGCCAAGCGCTTCGAGGACCAGTATTGAGGGGCCAGCGCGGCGCCACCTTAAGCGCGCGCGGACCCAGGACTTCCTGAACGCGGGGCCACAGAACCTCGCTGGCAACAACGAAAGGGAACCGACATGCGACACCGCAAGCTGGGGCGGCGGTTCAGCCGTGATAGCGGCCACCGCCAGGCCATGTTCTCCAACATGGCCGCGGCCTTGATCCGTCACGAACAGATCGTCACCACCTTGGCCAAGGCCAAAGACCTGAAGCGGGTCATGGACAAGTACATCACCTTGGCCAAGCGCGGCGACCTCAACTCGCGCCGCCTGGCCGCGTCGCGCATGCGTGATGAGGCCATGGTCAAGAAGCTGTTCGATACCTTGGGGCCTCGCTACAAGGATCGGGCCGGCGGCTATACGCGGGTGCTCAAGGCCGGCTATCGCCACGGCGACTCGGCGGCGGTGGCCGTCATCGAACTGGTCGATCGCGACGAGCAGGTGAAGGGCCGCGAGGACAAGGCGCGGGCCGAGGCCATGAAGGACGAGCGGGCAAACGCCTGATTCGGCGCCGGCGCGTCCCGATCCGGGGCCCCACATCCCCGAGCAGCCAGGCGCTCGCCGCCTCGCGGGCTGGCCCGCGACTGCCAGCTGCGCGGCCGCTGCGGTTATATCGCTTGTCAGCACAACTAGCCGACGCCGGCCGCCCGCACCTGCCCCCTCAAGAATCGCGCTATACCTCGACGTCGGCGGACGCCGGCCCCACCGGTTGAGCGATCTTCAAAGGCCGTTGGTCGTGCTCTATATTGCCGGCTCAACGCATACAAAAGCTCATGCATAAGGGCAGCGACATGCGCGGTTTGGCGGGCGCCCATCGGGCCGTCGTCTTGGGCGTCATCATGCTTGGGTTGCTCGCTGCACCTGCGGCGAACGCGCAGCGCCGTGAGCCGCCACCGTCGCGCGATGCGGCGCAGTATTCCTTTGCCCCGATCGTCAAGAAGGCCGCCCCGGCGGTGGTCAACGTCTACGTGCGGGCGCGGGTGCAGACCTTTGTCTCTCCCTTTGCCCAGGATCCGCTGTTCGGGCGGCTGTTGGGTGAGCGCTTCGGTCTGCCGCAGGAGCGGATCCAGAACTCGCTCGGTTCCGGCGTGATCGTGCACCCCGATGGCATCATCGTCACCAACACCCACGTGATCAAGGTCGGCGGCGCGGCCGAAATCAAGGTGGCGCTGGCGGACCGGCGCGAATTCGATGCCAAGGTCGTGCTGCAGGACGAGAAATCGGACCTGGCCGTGCTCAAGATCGAGGGCGGCGAGGGCCGTTTCCCCTACCTTGAGTTTGAGGATTCCGACCGCGCCGAGGTCGGCGACCTGGTGCTCGCGATCGGCAATCCGTTCGGCGTCGGCCAAACCGTCACCAGCGGCATCATCTCCGCGCTCGGGCGCACGGAGGTGACGGAAACGGAAGCTCAGGTGTTCATCCAGACCGATGCGGCCATCAATCCCGGCAACTCCGGCGGCGCCCTGGTGGACATGGCCGGCCGCGTGGTCGGCATTAACACGGCCATCTTCTCGCGCTCCGGCGGATCGCACGGCATCGGCTTTGCCATTCCCTCCAACCTCGTCAAGGTGATCGTCGACAGTGCCATTTCCGGCCGCCGGCTCGAGCGACCTTGGTTGGGCGCCAAGCTCGACGCGGTGACGCGCGAATTGGGCGAGGCCTTGGCGCTCGAGCGCGTCGCCGGCGCGCTGGTGGTCAAGGTCTACGACCACAGCGCGGCGGCCGAGGCCGGCCTCGAAGCCGGCGACGTGATCGTCGCGGTCGACGGCTATGAGGTTCCCGATCCGCGCGCCGTCAGCTACCGATTGACCACGCGCGGCGTCGGCAAAACCTCGAACCTCGATGTGGTGCGCAAGGGCCGCAAAATGCTGGTGGCACTCGCGGTGCGCGGCCCACCCAAGGCCGGCCGCGACGACGTGCGCAACCTGTCCGGCGCGCATCCCTTCGACGGTGCCCGGGTCGCCAACATCCTGCCCGGGACCGCGGCCGAACTCGGCGTCGAGGACGAGGAGGGCGTCGTCATCCTGTCGGTGCAGCCGGCCTCGCGCTCGGCGCGGCTAGGCTTCCGCACCGGCGACATCATCGTGCAGATCGGGCGCGAGAAGATCGATACCATTCGCGACCTCGAAACCCAGCTCAAGGAACGGCCGCGCGTGTGGCAAGTTGTGGTCAAGCGTGGCAATCAGTTGCTTCAACTCCAGCTCTCGGGCTGACCTGGTGTGGCCAATCTGTTTGAAGCTGCCGGCCTGGAGAAGGGCGCGCCGCGACCGCTCGCCGATCGCCTGCGGCCGCAGCGGCTGAGCGCGGTCATCGGCCAGGAACACCTATTGGGCGCCGACGGCAGCCTGCGGCGCATGCTGATGAGCGGCCGCCTGCAGAGCCTGATCCTGTGGGGCCCTCCGGGCTCCGGCAAGACCACCGTGGCGCGCCTGCTCGCGGCCGAGACCAATCTCGCCTTCGAGCAGCTGTCGGCCATTTTTTCCGGGGTGCAGGACCTGCGCAAGGCGTTCGATCGCGCCCGCAGCCGGCGGCAGGCGGGGCAGGGCACCTTGCTCTTCATCGACGAAATCCATCGCTTCAACCGCGCCCAGCAAGACAGCTTCCTGCCGATCATGGAGGATGGCACCATCACGCTCATTGGCGCGACCACCGAGAACCCCTCCTTCGAGCTCAATGCCGCCTTGCTGTCGCGCGCCGTGGTGCTCGTCTTTCATCGTCTCGATGACGCCGCGCTGGAGGAGCTGTTGCGCCGGGCCGAGAGCGAAGAGGGCCGACCACTGCCGCTCGATGTAGCCGCGCGCGAGACGGTGAAGGCGCTGGCCGATGGCGACGGCCGCACCGTGGTAAACATGGCCGAAGAGCTGTTCGGCGCCTTGCCGCCGGCATCGCCGCCGCTCGATCGCGACGGCCTCAGTCGCATGCTGCAGCGCCGCGCCCCGCTCTACGACAAGTCCCGCGACGGCCACTTCAATCTGATCAGCGCCCTGCACAAGGCGGTGCGCGGCTCAGACCCCGATGCGTCGCTCTACTGGCTGGCGCGCATGCTGGATGCAGGCGAGGACCGCCTCTACCTTGCCCGGCGACTGGTGCGCATGGCCATTGAGGATATCGGCCTTGCCGACCCGCAGGCGGTGGTGCAGGCGCTGGCCGCAAAAGATGTGTTTGAGTTTCTGGGCACGCCCGAAGGCGAGCTGGCATTGGCTCAGACCGTGCTCTACCTCGCCACCGCGCCCAAATCCAATGCCAGCTATGTCGCCTTCGGCGCGGCGATGCGGGCCGCCGCCGAGCACGGCAGCCTGGCGCCGCCCAAGCACATCCTGAACGCACCGACGCGGTTGATGCGGCAAGAGGGCTATGGCGCCGGCTATCAGTACGACCACGACCAACCGGACGCCTTCTCGGGTCAGAACTATTTTCCCGACGGCATGCCGCGCCAGCACTTCTATGCGCCGGCCGGCCGCGGCTTCGAGGCCGAGCTGCGGCAGCGCCTGGCCCAGTGGCAGAAACGGCGCGCCGAGCGCTCCTAGGCCGGCGCTGCCGCTGGCGCCGTTGCATTGGCAGCCGCCGCCGCCATCGCCTATAGTCGCTGCGCCGACCGCGTGGGCTCACCGGGCAAGCGCGACGGCGCCAGCAGCGGTTGGCGGCGATCGGCATGATCGCCTGGGCTCGGGTCGCCGCTGTCGACCCTGCCTTTCGAGTTGGGCTTGTGGCTGATGCGGGGGCTGTTGACGTGAAGGCTCCCTTGGAGACCATCCTGGTCACCGGCGACGAGGCCGGCTTGCGCCTCGACCGCTGGTTCCGGCTCAAGTTTCCCGAGGTCGGCTACAGCTATCTGCAGAAACTGCTGCGCTCCGGGCAGGTCCGCGTCGACAGCCGCCGGGCGCAGGCCAATTGGCGCCTGGAGGCCGGCCAGCAGGTGCGGGTGCCGCAGGTGGTGCGCACGGCGCCTCGCCCGCGCGCCTCGCCAATTCCGCCGCTGGGGCTGTCGAAGGCCGATCGGCAATTCGTCGAGGCCATGATCCTGTTCGAGGATGAGCACGTGCTGGTGCTCGACAAGCCGTTTGGCATTGCCGTGCAGGGCGGCACCGGCACCAAGCGTCACCTCGACGGTCTGCTGGCCGGCATGGCCGATCGGTTCGGCGACCGCCCCCGGCTGGTGCATCGCCTCGACCGCGACACCACCGGGGTGCTGCTGGTCGCCAAGCATCGCCAGGCTGCGGCCAAGCTGGGCCGCATCTTCCAGACCCGCTCGGCGGCCAAGACCTACTGGGCGCTGGTCAAGGGCGTCCCGCGCCCCCCGCAGGGCAAGGTCGAGGCGGCGCTCGTCAAAGCCGCCGGCCCCGGCGGCGACCGTGTGCGCAAGGCCGAACCCGGCGAGCAGGATGCGGCCATGCACGCCACCACGCACTATGCGGTCATCGATCGCGTCGCCCACAAGGTTGCCTGGATGTCCTTGAAGCCCGTCACCGGCCGCCAGCATCAGTTGCGCGCGCACATGGCCCTGATCGGGCATCCGATCGTTGGCGACGGCAAATACAGGGGCGATGAGGTGCTCCCCGACAGCGGCATCGAAGCCAAGCTGCACCTGCATGCGCGACGCCTGGTCATCCCCCACCCCGTCGCCGGTGAGCCCAGGATCGACGTCACCGCGCCGTTGCCAGCGCACATGCGCCGCACCTGGGACCTGCTCGGCCTCGATGCCGAGCGCTTCGATGCCGAGCGCGAGGACTGAGGCCCGCGCCTTGCGCCAGCGCTGACGCTTGCGTTGCCCCGCCGGGCCTGCCAGCCTCAAGGTTCAGCGGTCGGCGGCCGTGAGATGTGGCACGCGCAAGGCCGCCGGTCCCAGCCGAGGAGGGCGCCATGGCACATCCGGTCCATTTCGATGCCGGCATCGGTGAACAATTTCTGCGCTACGCCCGATTGGTGGCCGGGCGCGGCTACATCCACAACACCTTGGGCAACATGGCGATCCGGGCATCCTATCCCGACTATGCCCATGGCGTGGCCTACACCAAGCATGCCGAGATCTCGTTGGAAGAGATGGGCATGGAAAACATCGTCATCACCGACATTCCCTCGAGCCGCCTCCTCTACGGCTCGCGCATGACCAGCGTTGGCCACAACCTCAACCGCGAGATCTTGCGCCTGCGCCCCGACATCGGGGCCGTCATTCACGTGCACGACGATGCCACCATTGCCTTCTTCGGATCGGGCGCCTTTCGCGAGGTCAAGGTGTTGTCGCTGGACATGCCATTCATTTTGGGCAAGCCGCCCTACTACGTTCCGGCCCATGTGGACGTGGAGGCCGACGTCGGACCGGTCAAGGATTTCATTGCCGACACCAATGTCGTGGTGCTGTTGGGCCATGGCGTCACCGCCCTGGGCCGCACCATCTCGGAGGCCTATCACCGGCTCAATTCGCTGACGGCCGAGGTTCGCCGCAACATCGAGGCAGAGCATCTGGCCGCCATCAAGGGCACGCAGCCGCTCTACCGCAGCGAGGCGGAGGTGACGCTGATGCACAAGCATGCCGAAGCCGTCATCTATCCCAATCGCGCCGACAGGGTGATGCGGGGCGACGCCGCTTGATACGCCCGCAGGGCGCACAACCGTTATCAATGCACGTTGGCGATCACACGCGGTATGCGCGCGGGGTGGGTCATGGCCGCGGCGGCGTGCGCCTCGCCATCACCGCGCTCAAGCCGGCTGAACGGCCGCGTTTGATATTGGCATTCGATCAGCGCGGCACATGGTCGGGCTCGGGCGCGCCTGGCGCTAGATCCAACCGCGCATGGCCAACTGAATTTTAAGTTCGCTCTCGGCCTCCGCCAGCCGCTGCGGATCGGTCGAGCGCAGCACCAGCTGGGTGCCGGGCTTGCCGTCGCGCTGAAAGGGGTAGGATCCCATCGGCACGTCCGGATAGCGCTTTTGCAGCGCGCCAAACAGATCGGCGATCTCGCCCTCGGGCCGATGCAAGTCCATGGCGGCCGACAACATCTTCTTGCCGGTCTTGAGGAATTTGGTGGCCGCATCCAGCATCACGTGCATGATGTTGGGAATGCCGGCCATGACGATGACATTGCCGAGCATGAAGCCCGGCGCGATCGAGACACTGTTCTCGACCAGCTCGGCGCCGAAGGGAATGCGCGCCATGCGCATGCGCGCCGGGGTCAACTCCACCCCGCGGCGCTCGAAGTAGGCGCGCATCGGCGCCAGCGCCCGCTCGTCGACATCGATACCGACACCGAACGCCTTGGCCACCGCGTCGGCGGTAATGTCGTCGTGCGTCGGGCCGATGCCGCCGGTGGTGAACACATACTGGTAGCGATGGCGCAGCGCATTCACCGCCGCGACGATCTCCGGCTCGTCGTCGGCAACGATCCGCACCTCTTTCAGCTGGATGCCGATCGCCGTCAGATGGTCGGCGATGTGGCCGATGTTCTTGTCCTTGGTGCGTCCGGACAAAATCTCATCGCCGATGACGATGAGTGCCGCGCTGACAAGGGCGCTGTCGGCCGATGGCTGGGTCATGAGCAAGGTCCCTCGGCGGGTTCACGATCGGGTCGCTGGTGCCACGGCGCAAGCGCTGGGGTGGCGGTGATGATGGCAGCATACACCGTCGAGCGATGCCGCCGCAGCCGCCGCCTATGGTTTGCCGGCAAGGCTGATGTGCGGTTTGGGGCAGCGCGCGCCCAACCGCGTGCGGCGCGCAAAATGGTGGCCGGGATGCGGGCGCCGGCCGCGCGCCGCTCGCTTGCGGTGCCTAAAGTCGAGACAACCTTGGCTGCGCGGGGACCAGCACACGGCCAGCCTTTGGGCACGCCGGGGGCGCTCAGCGCCGGTGGCGTTTTTGCGAAAAATGCAAACTTACCGGCTGCTCGTCGCCGGCCGGTTTGTGGCGTCGGTGGCGTGCGCCTTGCGGATTTCGATCCATCTCGGTGCGCAAACGTGCTATCGGCGCCGACCATGCGCTTTCCCCAGCCCGTCATCCGCGGCAGCCTGATCCAGCGCTACAAGCGCTTCCTCGCCGATGTTCGTCTCGACGATGGCCGCATCATCACCGCCAGCTGTCCGAACACGGGGTCGATGCTGGGGCTGACGGCACCGGGCTCCCCCGTCTGGCTCTCCGAAAGCGACAGCCCGACCCGTAAGTACCGCTTCACCTGGGAGATGGTCGAGGCCGATCTCGGGCACGGCCCGACCCTGGTCGGCATCAACACCCAGCACCCCAATCGGCTGGTCGCGGAAGCCGTGGCGGCGCGCCGCATCCGGCGCCTGGTCGGCTATCCTGACGTCAGGCGCGAGGTCCGGTACGGCGAAAACAGCCGCATCGATATCCTGCTGCAGTGCGCACGCAAGGGCCTGTGCTACGTGGAAGTGAAGAACGTGCATCTGTCGCGTCGGCACGGACTTGCCGAATTTCCCGATTCGATCACCGCCCGCGGTACCAAGCACCTGGTCGAGATGGCAAGAATGGTGCGCGCCGGTCACCGGGCCATCATGGTCTTCCTGATCCAGCGCGCCGATGCCAGGAAACTGGCGCTCGCCCGCGATGTCGATGCCAGCTATGGGGTGGCCTTCGATGCTGCCAGGGCCGCTGGCGTCGAAGCCATTGCCTTGCGTTGCCGGCTCAGCACCGAAGAAATCAGCATCGACCGGGCGGTGCCGATCACGGGTTAAGGGCATTGGCCGCGAGCCGAGACCGCTAGACGGTCTGGTCGCCCAGACGAACCGACAGCGGCCCCAAGATGCGGCCGGTCTTCGGGCCTGCGACCGGGGCAACATAAAGATCGAACAACAGCTCCAGCGAATCGAGGAACGTCGCCACCAGGTCGAGCAGGGTCCCGAGCCGGATGCGCCCGGCAACCTGATAGTCCTCGCTGACCGTGAGCTCGCCCAGCCCGTTGAGGCCCGCAGCGTCGCGTGCGATCAGCCCGCGGCTGCGCAGGAAGGCACTGGCGACGTCGCCGGTTTCGAAGTCGTGCGCGCTGGTGTCCCCGAGCTCGGCTGCCGCGTCCATCAGCGGCGCCGTGCCGGCCACGAACAGGGCGATCATGGGCCGCAGGCGGCTCTCGCCCCGCTTCATGTCCTGGGCGCGCCTGCGCGCCTGTAGCAGGCGGGCCGTCATCGCCAGTTCCAAGGTCCGCACGTTCCTCAGGAACTCGGTGATGTCGCGGTTCTGGCGCGCCAGCCGCGTCACCGTCAGCGGCTCGGTGGCCGCGGCCAGGCCGACCTTTTCGGTCAACAGATCCTCGCCCATGGCGAGGGCGGCATCGAGATGATCGCTCAAGAGTGTGATGCCGGCGCTGTGCCCGTCGGCGGTGAGAGGCATTGCTGTAACTCCGCTGGCCCTTGCAGGACGCGAACACCTCTCCCTGCCCATGAAACAAAAACGCGCGCACGATCCAAAACTGATTCGCGCGCGCATCCTAACTCGCTAACCGGCTTTTCAACCGGACAAAATCAAAGTTGGTCTATGCAAC
>DATFXD010000388.1:0-5079 GCA_035258605.1 Hyphomicrobiaceae bacterium
GCGCAGGTTGTCGGCGCGCGAGGTCAGCACGATCGGCACGCGTGCGCCGAGCACGATACCGGCGGCATCGGCTCGGGACAGAAACGTCAGGTTCTTGGCCAGCATGTTGCCGGCTTCGAGGTCGGGCACGACCAGGATTTGGGCCCAGCCTGCCACCGCCGACTTGATGCCTTTGACGCGCGCGGCCTCGGGACTGATGGCATTGTCGAACGCCAGCGGACCGTCGAGCTCGCCGCCGGTGATCTGGCCGCGGTCGGCCATCTTGCACAGGGCGGCGGCCTCGATGGTGGAGGGGATGGCGGGATTGACCGTCTCGACCGCGGACAGGATCGCGACCTTGGGCGTACCAAATCCCAGTCCCGCATAGAGGTCGATGGCGTTCTGCACGATATCGCGTTTGGCCATGAGATCGGGCGCGATGTTCACCGCCGCATCGGTGATGAACAGCGTGGTCGGGTGCGTCGGCACATCCATGACGAACACGTGGCTGATGCGGCGGCCGGTGCGCAAACCGGTGTCGCGCTTGGCAACGGCGCCGAGCAGCTCGTCGGAATGCAGGGAGCCCTTCATCACCAGCTGCGCTTGACCGCCGCGAACGAGTTCCACCGCCTTGTCGGCGGCGGCGTGGCTATGCGGCACATCGACGATCTCGATGCCGGCGAGGTTAAGGTCATGGGATTTTGCAATATTGAGGATCCGCTCGCGTGAGCCGACCAGAATGGGCGTGATCATCCCGGCTTCGGCCGCCTCCAGGGCACCGCGCAGGGAGTTCTCGTCGCAGGGATGGGCCACCGCCGTTGCCAGCGGCGCCAGTCCCTTGGTGGCGGCGACCAGACGCTCATACTTTTCGTGTTGGCGCAGTTCGGTGACGACGGCTTTTTTGCTCATGCTACGGGCCTCCTTGCTGCTGCCTGAACCCCTTGCTGCTTCACCACTTGAGATAGAGGCCGACCTCACCCGGCATGCCACCGGGATAGCTGATGATCTCGGCATGCAGCTTGTAGCCGAGGGGACGCAGCTCCTTGACGTAGAACTCGTAGGCTCTTTGGGCAAAGCCCTCGAGCGTAGTTGGCCATTCCGGATCGGCGATATTGATGCGCCTACCGCCATCGCTGCAGAAGCTGCACGGAAAGGCGATGACTTCGACTTGATGCAGACCGCGCTCGGCGGCGATGCGAACCGCCTTGTTGATGCGGTCGATTGCCTCGGGGTGGATCTCGCGCGACAGGAACGCTTCGCGCAGCTCCATCTGCTGCTGCGCCTTCTTCTGCTTGGCACGCTCCTCCTCATCCATCTTCGCCATTTCGGCGTCGGATGCGATTTGCTTGAGGTCGTTGGGGAGTAACAGTCCGCTCATTGGCTTGCCTCGGTTTAGCTGGTGCTGCGGTCGCTCTAGCCCGCCTGCTTGGTCGTTTGCGTGCGTGCCGGTCGAACCGAGCGCAATGGCGTGGTCGCCGGTTCGAGCTGGCGGTACTTTTCGAACGCCACGTCGACCTCGGCCAGGCGGCTCTTGGCCAGCCGGCTGTGCAACCCAACTTCATCGATGAATTGTCGCGCGTTCTCGACCAGGCGCGCCGCAAGGTCGGGATCACGTGCCAGCATGGCAGGGATCGCCTCGACCGCTCGCCGCTCATCGACCAGCAGCATCAGGAACTGGTCGCGCACCATTTTTTTGAAGGCGGCCAGATTTAACCCCTTACCGGTTTCTTCGCGCAGGCGCCGAAGCAAATTGAAGCCGCGCTCGTCAATCAGTTCCTCCGGCATGCGCACATAAAGCAGCGCGCGCAGCATCGCCTCGCGCGGCCCACCCTCGGCAATACCGGCCTTCAATTGGTCGATGCGCTGGCGCACCAAGGCCGTATGCGTGGGGTCCGATCCCGGGCGCTGACGCGGGGCGGCATCCGAGGCCTTGAGGCCGACCATTGCCTGCAGCAGCGGCGAACCATAAATTGCGTCGAACCACATTTCGAAGCTGTGGTCGCGCAGGTCACGGTAGGCGTCCAGTGACGCCTCGACCCAGTTCGCGAACCGGCCCTGCGCCTGCCAGAAGACATTGTCGTTCGCGACCGGCTGCCGGTGCTCTTCAACGTCCGCTAAAGACCGCATCAGGGGTGCCAGGAATGGATTGGCATGCGACAGCATTGCGTATTGCAGGCGCAGCGGATGGCAGCGACGCATCCAGTTGGCAAAGCCATCATTGCTCCAGCTGCGCACCCAGGGTTGCAGCATGGTGCGATAAAGACCGAGATTGATCTGCGACAGGCGGGCAACTGCGGCAAACTTGCGCTCATCGTCGTCGCTGTTGCCGCCGAGCGCGCGGATATCGGCAAGCGTCCTTGCCTCGAAGCGCACCAGATAGTCGCCGCCGATGAAGTCGGTCATCGCCCCGACCGTCGCCTTGGGGATCATCACCGCCTCGTAAAGCCCGGGCGGCAACACGTCGATCAGGTCGATATTGCTGGCGAACTCGTCGTGCTCCTTCTTGGCCACCGAGGCGGAGACGAAGATACCGAGATGGCCAACCGACTCGTGAACGGCATAGACGATGGTCTGGCCGTGAGCACGAATGTCTTCGACGCTGTCGTAAAGGTCGAGGATCCAGTCCAAGGCCTGTTGTGGTGGCGTGATGTTGTCTGCCTTGGAGCAGAACACCACGATCGGCGAGCGAATGTTGCGCAGATCGAGGCGGGTGCCGTCGGATGCGACCATCTCGCGCGCCGCCAGCTTGTTGCCGATGAAGAGCTCATCGGCGATGTACTGCATCTCCTCGGCATTGAGCAGCACATGACCGCCCCACCAGCGCTCGAACTCGAGATAGCGCGGTGCCTCGGTGTCGATCTTGGCGTAGAGGTTATAGTGCTTGGTCCAAAGCGTATTGGCCGGGTTCAGGTTCTCGAAGTTGGCAACCAGCCACGCCCCGTCGAACTTGCCGTTGCCGAGATCACCCATCAGTGCGGTGAGCCAGCTGCCGCCCAACAGCCCGCCGGTGTAGCGCATCGGGTTTTCCCCGCGCACCCCCGCCCAGTAGGATAAGGGTGAACCCGCCAGAATAATGGGGCCGGACAGTTCGGGTCGCATGGCCGCAAGCAGCATCACCGCCCAGCCGGCCTGACAATTGCCGACCACGGCCGGTTTGCCCTCTGCCTCGGGATGGCGCGCAATCACGCATTCGAGGAAGCTGGCCTCGGCGCGCGCGATATCCTCGATGGTTTGTCCGGGCACCGGCTCGGGAAGGAAGCCCACGAAGTAGCAGGGATGACCGGCATTGAGGGCTACGCCGACCTCGCTCACCGCCTTGAACCCACCGATACCCGGGCCATGGCCGGCGCGTGGGTCGATAATCACAAATGGCCGCTTGCGCGCATCGATCCTGACGTGTTCGGGAGGGGTGATCTTGACCAGGAGGTAGTTGACCGGACGCGGCAATTGGCGTCCGTCCATGATCACCTCGCACGGGAATTTAAGGGCGTGCGGCGCCTCCTTGGCGATCTGTTCCAGGTAGCCTTCCCCGCGCTGCCGCAGCACATCGAGAAACAGGATGCCGCGCTGGCAGGCGTCCAACCAATAGCTCGAGGCCTCCGCCAGCAGCTGGTTCGGCGAGCGCGCAAGGGCCGCGCCCGCGTCCGTCGAAAGCGATCGATCGGTCATGGAGTTCCCCTCCCTGTGGCCCAGCGCGCGGCACCGATGCGCGCTTCTCCTGCCGGAGATGCGCTGGCGCCGCGCGGCAGGCACCCTGCGCGCTTCGACAATGCTTGTTCTATCGACGTTTACCCCGATACTTGCCGCAGATAACACTGATCCCGAGCCGGGCCCGATGATCTGGCTTGCCGCGTTGGTTACCTCGCATTGGCTGCCGCGACCGGTTGCCTCGATCGGTTAACTGGGGGAGAGAGCGCGTGAGTTGGCCCGCCTTTTGCCGCCGGCGCCCGGCAGCGGACATGGGACGCGCCGATGGAGGTCAGAGCAAGCAGGCCTATCGCCATTCGCCTCGGGTGTTCTCCGGATTGGTGAGGATAAGACGCCGGCGCATGCTTTAAAGAATGACGGGCCTGGCCTCACCCAGGCGATCGGGCGGCGTGCCGGCCGGCAACGGTCGACGCCGGGTTGGCGTTTTACGCATCGTGCGCTGCCGTTGACTGGAAACTGCCGCGGCGTGGTGGGAGGAGCAGCATGGGGTCACGTATCAGCGAACCGCCGCGCTCGCTTTCAGCGCGGGCATCGAACGAGGCGACGCCGCCTCATCACCCCAAAAGCACGAACGACGGTGGTGCAGAAGGCGACCTACGGCGCAAGGACTACGAGAAACTGCTGCGCCAGCTCCACGTCAAATTGGTTGACCTGCAGGAATGGGTGCGGCACGCGGCGGCCAAGGTCTGCATTGTGTTTGAAGGTCGCGATGGCGCCGGCAAGGGAGGGGCGATCAAGGCGATCACTGCCAGGGTGAGCCCGCGCGTGTTCCGCGTTATGGCGTTGTCGGCTCCGACCGAACGCGAAAAATCACAAATGTACGTCCAGCGCTACCTGCCGCACCTGCCGTCGGGGGGTGAGGTCGTGATTTTTGATCGCAGTTGGTACAATCGCGCCGGCGTCGAACGCGTCATGGGATTCTGCACGGACCAGGATAGTCGGCATTTCCTGAGCCTGGCGCCCCACGTTGAAAAGTCGATGGTCGATTCGGGTATCATCCTGCTCAAGTACTGGCTCGAGGTCAGTCCAGAAGAACAGGAGAAGCGGCTGCGCGAGCGGATCGATGACGGGCGCAAGACCTGGAAGCTGTCCGACATGGACATCAAGTCGTTTGCGCGCTGGGGTGAGTACACACGCGCGCGTAATGAAATGTTCATGGCCACCGATACGGCGTGGGCGCCGTGGTTCGTGGTGCCGTCCGACGACAAGCGCCGGGCCCGGCTCAACATTATTGAACATATCCTGGCCAACATCCCCTATCAGCGCGTGCCGCGGGCGAAGCCCAACTTGCCGAAACGGCGGGTGGCGATCGAGGACGCACCGCCATTGCCCCTCAAGATCATTCCGGCCGTTCACTGAGCGGTACGCTGGCGCGAGTGGCGGAGGCGCACG
>DATFXD010000389.1:0-2743 GCA_035258605.1 Hyphomicrobiaceae bacterium
GGGATGGCACCTCGTGCCGTCATCAGATCCACGACGGGACCGGTCGGCGGGCGCTGCATGTCGCGCAGGTGCTGAGCATGCGCGTCGCCAAGGACGTAAAAGCGGCCGCCAACCCCGCACCATGAGCGGTCCGGGACGCAGCACATGTCCTGGAGTTACGTCCCCATCAGAAAATCGAAGTCGCAGCCTTCGTCGGCTTGGGTGACGTGCTCGACATAGAGACGCGTGTAGCCGCGGGCCGGCTTTTCCGGTGCCTTCCATGCAGCGCGCCGGCGCTGTAGCTCGGAATCGTCGACCAAAAGGTCGAGTTTGCGCGCTGGCGCATCAAGCCGGATCAGATCGCCGTCGCGAACCAGCGCCAGCGGGCCGCCCGCTGACGCCTCGGGTGCGACGTGCAGCACCACCGTGCCGAACGCAGTTCCGCTCATGCGCGCATCGGAGATGCGCACCATGTCGGTCACGCCCTTGGAGCCGAGCTGCTTTGGGATCGGCAACGCGCCGGCTTCCGGCATGCCGGGCGCGCCGACCGGACCGGCGTTACGCAACACCAGGCAATGGTCGGGCGTTACCGCCAGCGTTGGATCATCGATGCGGTTGGCGAGATCCTGAAGCGAATCGAACACGAGCGCCGGGCCTTGATGCGTGGTGAGCTTGGGCGTGGCGGACGCAAGCTTGATGGCGGCGCCGTTCGGCGCCAGGTTGCCGGTCAATACCGCGATGGCTTGGCTTGGAAAGATCGGCCGGTCGAGCGGCCGGATCACTTCATCATCGGTATAAGCCGGCCAGCGCGACACAATGTCGGTGAGCGTCTCGCCACTTACGGTTGTCGCCGAGAGAGCAAGCTTGTCGCGCAGCCGTCGCCACAGCGCCGGCACGCCACCGCCGGCGTGAAAATCCTCGATGAAATAGTGCCCCGTCGGTTTGAGGTTGACCAGCACCGGCACATCGCGGCCGACCTTGTCGAACTCGGCGAGGTCGTAAGCGATGCCAGCACGGCCCGCGATCGCGGCAAGATGCACCAGCGCGTTGGTCGATCCACTGATCGCCTGCAAGACGACCGACGCATTGCCCAGCGCGGCCTTCGAGAGAATGTCGCGGGGGCACGGCCCGCCGGCGACCGCCATTTGGGCGGCGCGCCTCCCGGTCGCTTCCGCGAGGCGCATGCGATTGGAGGAGACGGCGGGCGCAGTGGCGGCGCCGGGCAGGGTGAAGCCGAGCGTTTCCGTCAAACACGCCATAGTCGAGGCCGTGCCCATGACCATGCAGGTGCCGGCGGTCGGCATTAGCTGATCGTGGGCGCGGTCGAGATTTTGCGCATCGAGCTTGCCAGCCCGATAGGCGGCCCAGAGTCTCCTGCAGTCAGTGCAGGCGCCGAGCCGCGCGCCCTCGTGCCGGCCCGCCAGCATGGCGCCAACCGGCAGCACGATCGCCGGCACATTGGCGCTCAGCGCGCCCATGAGCTCCGCCGGAATTGTCTTATCGCAACCGCCGATCAGCACCACCGCGTCCAGCGGGAGTGCGCGCAGCATTTCCTCGACGTCCATGGCCATCAGGTTGCGCAAGAGCATCGACGTTGGAAATGTGAAAGCCTCGTGAAGCGAAATGGTAGGAAACACGAACGGCAAGGCGCCGGCCATACGCACGCCGTGCGCGACCGCCTCGGCGAGCTGCGCCGCGGTCGCGTGACACGGGTTGAAATCGGACGCGGTCGACAGCACGCCGACGATCGGGCGTTCGAGCGCGTCGTCGGTAAAACCGGCCCCCTTCAGGAATCCGCGCCGCAGAAACAGGGCAAATTCTTCGTCGCCATATTGAGCGAGGCGGGATCGCAAACCCTTCTTCATCGACATGTCCCCACGCGGCGGTCGCGCGGATCATATAGAGCCAGTGGGTGTTCACGCAAAATCAGCGGCCCGTCCGGGTGGGGCACCGGACGGGCCGATCAAATCGGCGCCTGTGGGGGGTAGGGACTTCGGCGCCGACCTGACGCTGGATCCGATCACGTCAGGTGGCGTGACCCGTTCGGTGATCGAACCGTCGCCCGCGCGTCAGACCAGGTCAGACGCGAGGGCGGAAGTCGAAGCGCGAAGTCTTAGTAGTAGGAGCACACGCGCGTTGCGCCGACGTAGTAGCCGTAGACGTTGTAGCGCGGGACCAAGTGGCAGCGGCGGAAGCCGGTGCTGACCACATAGGTCGGGGTGGAGGCAGCGGCCGCACCGAGCAACGCGCCGGCCGCAATGCCGACACCGAATCCGCCCCAGCCCCAGCCGTGCGCCTGGGCTTGGCTGGTGGGCGCGATCGCAACGGCGCCGAGGGTGAGGGCTGCGAGCGCGGCGGCGGCGAGTTTGGTCTTCGATGACATGGCACTCTCCTGCTGAAATAGGCCGAGGCTCTCCGGCCCCGATAGTCGTTGGTCGCAGCGAGACGCCGGCGGGTTCAAAGGACCGAAAAATTCGTCGAAGGTATTGCCTGTACGTAACGCAAAGACCCGCCCGGACTAATCCGGGCGGGCCCGATCGGATGGAAAGGCGTTGACCTATCGCTCAGCGGCGGGTGCAGTGGATGCTGTTGCCGACGTAGAAACCCCAGTCGGTGTATTCGGCGAACGCGCGGCAAATCCGATGGCCATGGCGGGTCGGGATCACATAGGAGGCGTAGCCAACGGGGAGTTCCCAGCCCCAATCCCAATAGTAGTAGGGGCTGCGCGCCTCGCTGGCGGACGCAAATGCGATGGTACCGGCTG
>DATFXD010000390.1:0-15005 GCA_035258605.1 Hyphomicrobiaceae bacterium
GGCCAGTTGCCGGCGCAGCGCGATCAGCTGCTGGTTGAGCACATCGACCCTCGCCAAGGCATCGGCCGAGAAGCCTTTCTGCTCGCTCAGCTCCTTGCTGAGACCGGCAATGCGCGCGTCCTTTTCGGTATTGCCGGCGGCAAGTCCGCCGAGCCGCTCGTTGTCGGCCCGCAAGGTGGCGAGCGAGGCCTGCAGGTTGGCAAGCTCATCCTCGAGCGACCTGCCCTTGCCCTTTTCCAGGCTGAGCAGGTTGGTGATCTCGGCGATCTGCCGGGTCAGGCGCTTGAGTGCGGTGTCCTTGCCGGAGACTTCTTGGCTGACATAGAACTGGGCGACCATGAACACCGACAACAGGAAGGTGACCACCAGCAGCAGGGTCGACAGCACGTCGACGTAGCCGGGCCAGAACTCTCCATAGGTGGCGGTGCGGCGCTGGCGTCCGTAAGGCATGGCAGGCTACTTCTTGCGTGACACGTTGGCGGCCAGATCCTTGAGCACGGAGGCGACTTCCGACTGCTGCGCCGCCTGCTCGTCGACCCACTCGCGCACCACTTTCTGTTCCGCCCGCATCTGCCGCACCAGCTGGTCGACCCCTTTGGCCAGTTCCTTGACCGCGTCCTCGGCGGGCGGGGCTCCGCCGTCGAGCCGCGGAATGCCGGTCAGCCGGTCGTTGAGTTCGGAGATGGCGCGGTGCATGTCGAGCACCGCCACCTGCAGCTGATGGGCGCCATAGTCGCCGCCCTGCGAGCCGCCGGCGGCGAGATCGGTAATGCCCGAGAGCCACTCTTCGAGCTGATTGTAGAAGCGGCCGTGCGCGTGCCCGGCCTGCAGTTCGAGAAAGCCCAGTACCAGCGAGCCGCCGAGGCCGAGCAGCGAGGAGGAAAACGCCGTGCCCATGCCGCGCAGCGGGGCCGCCAGGCCATTTTTCAGTTCATCGAATACGGTGACGCTGTCGGCGGCGCGGGTATCGAGCGCGCCGATGGTCTGCCCGACCGATCGGATGGTGTCCAACAACCCCCAGAAGGTGCCGAGCAAGCCAAGGAACACCAACAGACCGACCAGGTAGCGTCCGGTATCGCGGGCCTCGTCGAGACGCGAGCCGATCGAATCCATGATCGAGCGCATCGACGTGGCCGACAGCGACAAGGCGCCGGTACGGTCGCGCAGCATGGTCGCCATCGGCGCCAGCAGCACGGGACGATGCGAGATGGCAAGGCCGGGGTCGGCGATTCGGAAGGCATTGACCCAGCGGATTTCGGGGTAGAGCCGGACCACCTGCTGGAAGGCGTAGAGAATGCCCGCCACCATCACCACGCAAATCAAGAGGTTGAGGCCCGGGTTGTTGAGCATGGCCTGCCACAGCTGGGTGTGCAGCACCGCCACCAGCATGCCGACCAGCACCAGGAACACGAACATGCGCCACAGATAGAGCCCCGGGGTCGACAGGGTGCGGTGCAGGGAGGCTGGTGCCCGCTCTCCCGATCTCGCTCGTGCCATGCGTCCTTCTCCCAGCCTCGATTGAGGGGACATTAGCCAAACTCCATGGCATCACAAACCGGCAACTTCGTGCCGATCGCGGTCTGTCAATGCTCTTTGTGCCTTCTTTTAGGCGGACACGGAATTCCTCTGGCCGGCAGCTGTGCCGGCGCCATTGAGCGTCGCCAGCAGCGCCCGATGGATGGCTTGGTTGCCGGCGACGATGCTGCCCTTGCCGAACATGTCCTGGCCGCCGGCGCTGTCGCTGATGTAGCCACCCGCTTCGCGCACCATTAGCATGCCGCCGGCGATGTCCCAGGGCTTGAGCTCGTGGTCGACGAAGCCGTCGAAGCGGCCGGCCGCCACCCAGGCGAGGTCGACGGCGGCGGCCCCGGTGCGGCGCAGGCCGCTGGTGGCCGCCATCAAGGCCTTGCATTCGGCCAGGAAGTGGTCGTGTCCCCGGCGGCCCCGGTGCGGAATGCCGACGCTGATCAAGCAGTCGGCCAAGGCCTTGCGGTTGGCCACGCGCAGGCGCCGACTGTTGACGAAGGCGCCCTGCCCGCGCTCGGCGGTATAGAGCTCGTCGAGGATCGGATTATAGATGAGGCCGCACACGATTTCGCCGTCGCGCTCGAGCGCGATCGAGATCGCAAACAGCGGGATGCCGTGCAGAAAATTGCTCGTGCCATCAAGCGGATCGACGATCCAGCGGTGGCTCTTGTCGGAGCCGGCGACGACGCCGCGCTCCTCCATCAGGAAGCCGTAGCCTGGCCGGGCCTTGGACAGCTCCCGAAACAGCACCTCCTCGGCGCGGTGATCGGCGGCGGTCACGAAGTTGCCGGGGCCTTTGACCGAGACCTGGAGCTGCTCGACCTCGCCAAAGTCGCGCGTCAGACCGCGCCCGGCCTTGCGGGCGGCGCCGATCATGACATTCATTAGGGCTGAGGCCGGCATCAGCGCTCGACGCAAGAGGTCAGGGGTGAGAGGCGAGACCGATCTAGCCCAGGTTGCAGGGGGTGACAAGGCGGCGGCGGGCCGCGCCGCAGGAAGGCGGCCCGCTGGCCGGGCTGCAAAGGCGGTAACGCCGGCATGGGCGCGCGTGGGAAGCATCCCACTCTACCGTCGCCTAGATTTGTGGTTGTGATCCCACCGCCGGGGCCGCTAGCCTTGCAGGCGCGAGCCCGTGAGGAGGGAGCCCGATCCAAATGGCCTATGCCGCGGTCGGCCTGTTGGACAGCATCTCGGAATTTTGTCGGCGTGCCGGCATGGCCGAATCGACCTTCGGCCGGCGTGCCGTCAACGACGGCAAGTTTGTCGCCCGCCTGCGTGACGGTGCCCGCATCACCCCCGAGACGCTCGAGCGGGTCAGCGCCTTTCTGACCACGCAGGGCATTCGCGCGCCGCAAAGCCCGCCGGAACTGCGGCCGCTGTTGCGCGTGGCCGCCGGCGGGCTCGAGCCCGCCACGGCGCCCACCGAGGATGCCCCTTCGCGCAACTTCCGCTTTTTCGACAACCGGCAAAAGTACCTGTTGTTCGTCAATACCTGCAGCGAAAAAGAGGTGATTGCGCAGCGGGTCGGCATGGAGCTCGCGCATCTGCATCCCGAGCCGCCGGCGATCCGCGTGTTCGATGCCGGCATGGGCGACGGCACGCTTCTTACCCGGGTGATGCGCGACATGCACCGCCGCTTCCCGACCTTACCCTTCTACATTGTCGGCAAAGAGATCAGCCTGGAGGACACCCGCCTCTCGCTCGACAAAATGGCGGATCGCTTTTACGAGCACCCGGCCACCGTCCTCGTCGTCAGCAACATGTACTACACCGAGGCGCCCTGGCTGGCGCCCAACGCCGTGTCGGCCGCCACCTCGTTGGCCTGGCACGAGGTCGGGCTGGTCGGCGGCACGGCGGCGCAATTCAGCGAGCAGATCGCCGCGCTCGAACCGTTGCTGGGGCGCGTCTGGCAGGCGCGGCACAGTCCCAAGACCGGCAACCCCGTCTACGAGCGCCCGGCGGCGATCGTCATCTATCGCGAGGATTTCCGTTTCCTGCTCGACGGCATCATCCCGCAACAGGGTCGCGCGCGCGCCGACTATGATCTCGTCATCGCCTCGCAGCCTTACCGCGCCCGCGTCCCGGTCGCCTTCAAGGCCTCGCGCGTCGTGGCACCCCTGGTGCGGGCCTTGCGACCGGGCGGCCGGCTGATTGGCATCCACTCCTGCGGCCGCGATCCGGGTCTGGAGATCGTGCGCAAGATGTGGCCCAACGAAGATCCATTCCAGACCAGCCGCTACGACGTCCTGCGCGCCACGCGGGCCGAACTCGGCCGCGAGGCGCGGCACTACAACTTCAATGCCTACGCCGATCAGCGGGCGGTGTTTCGCTACGACATGCACACCTTGCCGACCGAGATTGCGGCCAGCATCGGCACCTCGACCTTGTTTGCAGCCTGGAATGCCGCCGTCTACGTGGCGCAGATCGACGATGAGCGGCTCGCCGACGTGTTGGGTGCGCGCCGATATCTCGATGCCACGCGCGAGGTGCTGCAGACGCATGGCCGGCTTTGGTTCCTGGATGAATCCTACGTCATTTCGCGCAAGAGAGGCTGAGACGATGTCAGCATCGGTTGTCGATTCCCCGCGTCGATGCGACGATGGCGGCGCGCTTGCCGCGATCGCCGCCGAGCTGGTGGCCTGCGGCTCGATCGAAATGGGCGCCGAAGCGCCCGAGGATGCCCGCTTGATCGCGGAGCTGCTCCCGGCGGGCACGCCGGTCTACGTCAATCACTTGCCGCGCCACGAGCTGCCGCACACCTTGGCGGCGCTGGTGGCGCTGCGCGATGCCGGCCTCGAGCCGGTGCCGCACATTGCCGCGCGCCGCGTCGCCTCGCGTCAGCAGGTTGCAACCTTTCTGGACCAGGCCGTGCGGCTGGCGGGCGTTGCCAAGGTGCTGTTGATCGCCGGCGACGTCGCCCGGCCGCTGGGACCTTATGCCGACGCCGCCCAGCTGATCGGCGATGGCGTGCTGTGCGATACCGGCGTGCAGCAGGTGGGATTGCCTGGCTATCCCGAGGGGCATCCTCGGATCGCGCCGGCAGCCCTCAATGCCGCGCTGATGCAGAAGTTGGCGCTGCTGGGCGAGCAACGGCTCGCCGCCTATGTTGTCACCCAGTTCTCGTTCGCCCCCAACCGCATTGTCGAATACTGCGCCGATCTTAATCGTCGGGCCCCGGCGGTGCCGGTCTACGTTGGACTGGCCGGGCCGACGACGCCGCGGCGGCTCGTCAAGTTCGCGCAGCGCTGCGGTGTTTCCGCCTCGCTCAGGGCGCTGCAGGCCGAAGGCATGCGCGCGGTCAGGCTTTTCACCCACGTCGATCCGACCGCGCAGCTGACCGCTGTGGCGCGGCACGCGCTGAGCGGCAGCGCCAGCAACGTGGTCGGCGTCCATCTCTATAGCTTCGGTGGGGTGGCCGCGACCGCGGGTTGGATGAACGCGCAAATCACCGGCGGCCGCCGCTAGCGTGCGATGGATCGCCTGAGGGCGCGCGCACGCGCGGCCGCGCCCCATGCGCCGGTACGCCCGTCGGGATCGATCGGATCGATCCCCGCTTTCACCGTGCGCCTGCCTCTGCGATGATGCCAACACCAGGGTATTTGACGCCGGGTTGGCAAGCGCGGGCGTTGCCGAAGAGCTCCTGCTGCCCGCTGAGCCGGCCCGCCGAAAGCGTGTGCCGAAGGCAAGGGCCATGGTTGGGGAGCCGCCCGAGGTGAGACGCAGCGCTGCGATGGCGACCGGCGCCGGCCGGCGCGGTCGGCGCCGGCCGTGGCGCACGGCACTCGTGCTCGTGGGCCTGATCGCAAGCGCCGGCCTGCCGGCGCGGGGCGAGGAGCCATTGGTGGTGCCAAATCCGCGCTGGGGGGCCTTCTTTTCCAGCCGCGATCAGCGGGTGCCGATCGAGCCCTCGGCCTGGCCCTGGTCTGCCGTCGGACGCGTCAACGTCGCCGACAGCACCACCCGGCGGCACTGCACCGGCACCCTCGTTGGCGCGCGCCTGGTGCTGACGGCGGGCCATTGTCTGTTCGATCATCGGTTCGGGCGCTGGGTCAATCCGGAGCATGTGCATTTCGTTGCCGGCCAGGCCCGCGACAACTCGAGCGGTCACGCCAAAGCGCAAAGCTTCATCATCCCGCCGCAACTCGACATGGCCGACGGCAGCGATGGCGCTCGACACAGTATGCGCCGCGACCTCTTCGCCCACGACTGGGCGCTGATCCGGCTCGAGGTGGCGCTCGACATCAAGCCGGTGCCGGTCAAGGCAATCGCTGCCAGCGCCATCGCCGAGGAGCTCGCCAGCGGGGAGATTGCGCGCGCCGGCTATAGTGCCGACCGGCGTTATCTGCTGTCCGTGCACCGGGGCTGCGCGGCGGCGCTGGGCGAGCCCGGCACGATGTTGAACCGTTGCGACGCGCGGCCGGGCGATTCCGGTTCGCCGCTGTTGCTGCTGCGCGGCGAGGAGACGGTCCTAATCGGCCTCAGTACTGGGGCGGCGCACCTGAAGCAGCCCGATCAAGGGTACGTGGCCGTGGCCGGCCTGGGCCCGTCGGCCCAGTCCTTCGTCGCTGCCGTGGAGGCGGAGTTGGCGCCTTGAGGGTACATGGTGGCCGCGCGCCGGCACGGCTTGGGAGCGGGCGAGCCTATTGCGCCACCCGCACCACGTCGAAGGTATGCCGGCCCGAGGCGTGCTGGGCCTCGTTGATCACCACCGCGGTGCCTGCAAAGGGCGTCAGGCGCAGCGCGCTGAAGGCATCGACCTCGCGACCATCGTCGAGCTGGACGTGAACGATGGCCGCCCGCGCGCCACCACCCTTCTTGACCGTCAATACGGTGCCGTTGTGCACTGCAACATCGACCGTGCGGTCGGTCCGCTCCACCTGGCGCACCAGGAACAGGGTGAGCAGGCCGATCGCCATCACCACCAGAAGCACGATCGGAACCAGGCGCCGGATCCGCTCCCGCCATACCAATGCCGAGAGGCGGCGCGCGTTTTCCTGCGACAGCTTCATGGCCCGAACTCCCCAAAAGTGTGCGAGGGCTAGCGCGCCGGCCGGCAATGCGCAAGCCGGGCCCGGCGAGGCGAGCCGTCGCGGCTCGATCGAAAGTCGCAAACGGTGGGCGCTAGGCCTTCATGCAGCGCACCTTGTCCGGGGCGGGTCGCAATCGGCAAAAGCCTGAATTGATTTGCTCACCTCCTATCGCGGCGGCAGACTTGGGGCCAAGGGCAGCCGCCTCGGCGGCCGGCGCATCAAGCCAGCACCCGTCCCTGGGGCGTGGTAGCTGCTCGTCACCCGAAGGGAGAAATGGCAATGCCAAGACTGAGACCGACCCGCCGCCAGGTGCTCGCGACGTCCGCCGCAGCGGCCGCGAGCCTGCTACCCGCGCCCTATGTGCGTCGGGCCTACGCGGCCGGTAGCTTGTCCATCGGCCTGTGGGACCACTGGGTCCCCGGTGCCAACGACGTCGCCGCCAAGATCATTCAGGAATGGGGTGAGAAGGAGAAGGTCGACGTCAAGGTCGACTTCATCACCTCGCAGGGCAACAAGCTGCTGTTGACCATCGCCGCCGAGGCGCAGGCCAAGTCCGGTCACGACATCATGGAGTTCACCAACTGGGAGGCGGCGCAGCACGCCTTTGCGCTGGAACCCGTCGATGATCTCGTCCGCGACGTTATCGCCCGCAATGGACCGATCGAGCCGGCGGTCGAGTATCTTGGCAAATTCAAGGGCACCTGGGTCTCGGTGCCAATGACCCGTGGCACCTTGCTGCTCGGCGTCTGCACCCGCTTCGATCTGCTCAAGGAGCACGCCGGCATCGATATCCAGGCCATGTATCCAGCCGGCAAGCCGCCGGCGGCGGAGGCCTGGACCTGGGACAACTTCCTGATCGCGGCCGAGAAATGCGCCAAGGCCAATCATGCGTTCGGACTGCCGCTCGGCGTCACCACCGACACCATGCAATGGGTTGGCGCCCTGTTCAAAGCCTACGGCGCCGACTTGATGAACGAAAACGGCGACATCACCGTCAAGACGGACGCCGTGCGCCAGGTGCTCGATTACGCCAAGCGCCTGGCCGCGTTCCTGCCACCGGACGCGCCGTCTTGGGATGATGCTTCCAATAACAAGTGGCTGATTTCCGGGCGCGGCGCGCTGATCATGACCCCGCCGAGCGCGTGGGCGGTGGCCAAGCGCGATGCGCCACAGATCGCCGAGAAATGCTGGACGCACGGCTTCCCCAAGGGACCGAAGGGACGCTTCAACCCGATCCTGCCGCGCCTCTATGGCACCTGGAACTTTTCCAAGAACAAGGCGGCAGCCAAGAGCCTGCTCTATCACCTGTCGTCGCGGGAAAATGCCGAAAAGCTGGTGGCGGCGGGACAGGGTTACGACATTCCACCCTATGTGAAGTTTAACGACTTCAAGACCTGGGAAGAGGAAGGCCCGCCGAAAGGCACGCTCTCGCACTATCCCAACAAGGGCGACCAGATCATCGCCGTCACCTGTTCGCCGGCACCGCCGCTGATCGCCGCGCAGATTTGGGCGCAGGCGATCCAGCCGAAGATGATCGTGCGCTTCGCCAAGGGCGAGGCCATTGAAAAGACGCTCGAGTGGGCCGAGAGCGAGCTCGAAGGCTTCAAGCGCACGTAAGGCTCTGGGTCTTCGCCCGACAGGCACCGGATCCGGTGGCGCATGCCGCCGGATCCGACCCGCGGTCGCAAGCGCTGCCGGTGTCGCCCCCCGGGTGGGCGCCGCCGTTTTCATTTCGGCGGTGGCCGCCTCAATGGCCGGCGCCGGCGGCGGCCGCGGCGGGGGGCCGCTTCATGACCAGGGCCAGTAGGGCGAGCGCCAGGAACAGCAAGGTCAAGGCCAAGAACACGTCGGCAAAGGCCATCACCACGCCTTGCCGATGCACGAGCGCATTGAGTTGCTTAGTGGCCATCAGTTCCGCATCGCTGCCGAACGTGGCAAAGCGCTGCGTGAGGTTGGTGAACGCCTCGAGCGCTGGCCGCCGCGACCAGGTGACGGCCTCGTGCAGCCGAGCAAGATGCAGATCGGTGCGATTGTTGAGCAGCGTGGTCAGGGCCGCTAGCCCGACGGCGCCGCCGAGGTTGCGCATCAGATTATAAAGCCCGGAGGCATTCTTCACGAGCGCCGGCGCCAACGTGCCCAGCGCCACGTTATTGATCGGAATGATGGCCAGCATCAGGCCAATGCCGCGCAGCACCTGCGGCCAAAACAGCTCCCAGAAATCCCAATCCTGGGTGAGATAGGTCAGCCAATAGGTGCCGATGGCGAATGAGACAAAGCCGGCAATCAGCATCAAGCGCGGATCGAGCTTGGTCGACAGGCGGCCGGCGATCGGCGCGGTGAGGAACATGGCCGCGCCGGACACAAACAAGGTTTCGCCGATCATCAGCGCGTTGTAGCCGCGCACCTGCGCCAGATACAGCGGATAGAGATAAGTGAGGCCATAGAGCCCGATCCCCAAGACGAAAGAGAACAGGCTGCCCAAGCCAAAATTGCGATCGGTGAAGGCGCGCAGATCGACGATCGGCTGGGCGGCCATCAAGACGCGCGCGAAGAAGACCACCGCCGACACTGCGGAGACAACGGCCATCAACGCCACGGTTTCGTCGCCGAACCAGTCGTTGCGCGGGCCCTCCTCGAGCACGTACTCAAGCGCGCCGAGGAAACCTGCCATCGACAACAGGCCGAGCCAATCGAAGTTGCCGAACAGCGACCAGTCCGGGCTATCGAAGTCGATCAGCGCCAGCGCCGCGAGCGTAACCAGCAAACCCGGAATGATGTTGATAAAGAACAGCCAATGCCAGGACAGGGCATCGGTCAGGTAGCCGCCCACGGTCGGTCCGATGGTGGGGGCGAGCGTCGCCACCAGGCCGATCATGGGGTTCACCAGGCTCAGTTTGGAGCGCGGGAAGATCAGGTAGGCGGTGGCGAACACGGTCGGGATCATGCCGCCGCCGATGAAGCCCTGCACGGCGCGCCAGAAGATCATCTCGTTGATGCTGGACGTCAGCCCGCACATCAAGCTTGCGACCGTGAAGCCCCCGGCGGAGACGGCAAACAGGATGCGGGTGCCGAGCGCGCGGGAGAGGTAGCCCGACAGCGGGATCATCACCACCTCGGCGATCAGGTAGGCGGTCTGCACCCAGGTGATCTCGTTGGCGGAGGCGGAGAGCCCGGCTTGGATCTCGGTCAACGAGGCGGAGACGATTTGGATGTCGAGGATCGCCATGAACATGCCGAACACCATCACCAGGAAGGCCACGAGCCGACGCGGCTCGAGGCGATCGTCCTGGTGGGGCACGGCGGCGCCCGTAAATCGGGCTGGACTGGCTGAGGTTTGGGCCATGGCTGGAGCCGGCTTTCGGCTAGTTGCTGTTGGAGCGGACCGTGGCGCTGCCCATGCGCTGCGCCGGGACCGGGGCGTCCGGTTTGGTGTTGACGCTGACGATCACCGACATACCGGGCCGCAACAGCGACTGCTCGGTGACGTCGGCCGGCAGCAGGATCCGCACCGGTAGCCGTTGCACGATCTTGGTGAAGTTGCCGGTGGCGTTGTCGGGCGGCAGCAGCGAGAACACCGAGCCCGATGCCGGCGCCACGCTCGCCACACGTCCCTCCAAGCTACGGTCGGGAAGCGCGTCGACCTTGATGCTCACGGGCTGTCCTGGCTTGAGCCGGGCCAGCTGCGTCTCCTTGAAATTGGCGTCGATGTAGACGGCATCCAACGGCACCAGACTGGCGAGCCGCTGGGTCGGTTGCACGTAGTCGCCCACCTGCACGGCGCGATTGCCGATCACGCCGTCGAACGGCGCCTTGATGACGGTGAAACTGAGGTCGCGCTCGGCCTTTTGCAGCGCCGTTTGATACTGCTGCAGGGTGCGGCGCGCCTCCTCTTGCTGCGCCTTGAGGACATCGACATTGGCGGTGGCGGCGGTGATGGCGGCCTCGGCCGACTGCACGGCCGCGGCGGCTTGCTCCCAATTCGCCTGGGCCTGCTCGAGGGCTTGCCGACTGTTGATTTGCCGCGTGGCGAGGTCCTGCTGGCGGCGCAACTCGAGCTGGCTACGGGTCTCGCCGGCTTTGGCGGAGCTGAGCTGTGCCTTGGCCTGCTCGACCGCGGCCACTTGCGCCGCGGTCTGGCGGCCGAGCCGGTCGACGGTGGCTTGCTGCACGGCGATCTGATCGCGCGCATTGGCCACCGCCAAGCGATAGTCGCCATCATCGATGCGGACGATCACATCGCCGGCCGTGACCTGGGCATTGTCCTCGACCGCGATCTCGGTGATGTAGCCCGACACCTTCGGCGACAGCGTGGCGTTGCGGGCGCCCACATAGGCGTCATCGGTGCTGACGAGATAGCGGCCCTGGGTCCACCAGTACTGACCCCACATGGCGCCGCCCGCGAGCGCCGCCAGAGCCACAATAACTCCCGCCAAACGCACGATTTTCCGCTTGGCCCCGGTACCCGCCGGCGCCGCCGGCGGCCGCGTCTGCGCTATCGGCCGCCGCTCAATGAGGTCGGCGTCACCGTCACGGTCGCGCTGATCTTCTCGCAACTCTTGATCTTGAAGCATCGTTTACCCTCAAATCCTTATTGACCGAACGGTTCGGTCAAGGCACATTGACATAGCCCCTTGGCCGCCATATGTCAATGACCGAACGGTTCGGTCAACTCGTTGTGAGGGGGCGAACCTGGAGGTTTGTCGTCATGGCCACGGAACTGGAGCGCGCCCCGAACCTGGAAAGCCCGTTTGCCCCGGAGGCAAGCGAAGGGCCGAAGCGGCGACAGATCGTGACGGGTGCCCGACGGGTGTTCCTGGCGCAGGGCTTCGATGCCGCCAGCATGGGGGCCATCGCGCGCGAGG
The DNA here is from genome assembly GCA_035258605.1 of Hyphomicrobiaceae bacterium. Lineage (GTDB taxonomy): Bacteria > Pseudomonadota > Alphaproteobacteria > Rhizobiales > Hyphomicrobiaceae > AWTP1-13. Next base: position 11,420 of record DATFXD010000390.1, read on the forward strand.
CGGGCGTGTCGAAGGGCACACTTTATGTCTACTTCAAGAACAAGGAAGAGTTGTTTGAGGCCATTGTCGAGGATCGCAGCCGCGCCCAGGCCGAGCAGATCTTCAGCCTCGACCGTGAGGCGCCGATCGCCAGCGAGCTGACGCGCCTTGGCGAGGGCCTCACACGCTTCCTGTGCCGACCCGACACCGTGCCGTCGCTGCGCACCATCATGGCCATCGCCGACCGCATGCCCGAGGTCGGCACCCGCTTCTACGCCGCCGGCCCGGCGCGTGGCATCGCCAGCCTTGAACGCTATCTGATGGACAAGGTCGCCTCGGGCGTGCTTGAGCCGCACGACTGCGAGGTGGCGGCGACGCAGTTCATCGATGCCTGTGTCTCGACCACCTTCAAGCCGATGCTATTCAACGCCGCCGGCCCGCCAGCGGATGCGCGCATCCATTACGTCGTGGCGATGGCGGTCAAGACCTTCCTCAAGGCCTACCAGCGCCAAGAGGATGCGGCCGCGCTAGCCGATGCAACTTGAGGGTCCCGGCGCCGGGACCCAAGTCGGGAGAATCGCTGTCGAAGCTGACTTGGCGCGGCGCTGCGGGCGAGCGCCGTCCCCTATTCGATCCCGACCTGCGCACGCTCCCGCCAGTCGCTCGCCGCCTTTTGCGCCTTGCTGCGATCGGCACTTGAGAGGCCCGCCAGCACCTTTTCCAGGCCGTCATCCTCGATGCCGCCAGCCTTGGCGATCAGATACCACTTGATGCCCTCAACCAGGTTCCTCTCCACGCCGGCTCCGTAAACGTAGCACCGCGCCAACCGATCCTGAGCCGAGGCCAATCCCTTTTCGGCGGCCAGACGAAACATGTCCGCGCCCCGCTTCTCGTCGACCGGTACGCCGTGTCCGCGGAACAGCAGGACGCCGAAATCCAGCGCCGCCTCGGGATGGCCCGCCGCGGCGGCCTTGCCGATCCATTTCGCGGCCTCGAAGGCATTGGGCGCGACACCGGTGCCGGTGGCATAGAGGGTACCGAGATCGTACTGCGCCGCGGTAACGCCGGCCTCGGCCGCGAACTGCATATGCATGAAGCCGCGATAGGGGTTTTCCGGCTTGCCATCGCCCTTCAAGAACAGCAGCGCCAGATTGTAGTTGGCCATCGGATGCTTGTGCATGGCGGCGGCTTCGAAATAGCCCGCGGCCGCGGCGTGATCCTTGTCGACCCCTTGACCGTCCGCCAGCATCATGGCGTAGGCGAACATCGATTCCGGATCGCCGAGTTCGGCTCCGCGCGCGTACCATTTGGCGGCCAGCGCCGAATTTTTGGCAACCCCGTAGCCCTCCCCATAGATGCGGCCAACGAGGGTGTGGGCCTGCGGATCGCCGGTCTCGGAGGCCTTGACCGCGAGTTCCAAGGCGGTCAGATAGCGGCCCTGATCGAAGGCTTCGTAGGCGGCATCCTCGATGTCTGGCGCACCCTTGGCGTGGTTGCTGGCGCCGTCGTTGCCCGGCGCCGGTGGCGGCGCGCTCGGCGGTTGAGCCGCCGGGCTCTTCGCCGTCGAAACGGGCTTTTGCGGCTTGCCGGCGACGGGCGCTCGCCGCGTCGTGTCTGCGCTCTCGTTCTTGGAGGTCCACGAGCTGGTCTCGGCACGCGCCGCGCCGGGCACCATCACGATCAACAGCAGCAAGGCGAGGATCCGGCCCATGGCGCAATCCTTCAGCTCGCGGCGACGGCGGCGTCGATGGCGGCGCCGATCTGGGTCAGGAGATCTGACTGGGCGGCGGCCGATTGCGCGGCCGGCAAACATACACCGACAAAGTCGGCCCCGGCGCGCGCCAGCCGTTCTGCCTCTGCCGGCTCATCGACGTCCAAGGCGACGCACGCCACCTCGAATATTTCGCCCCACCAGCCAATGAGATCGTCGCGTCGTTCGCGCGCGCGCACGCGGTCCTTGAGATGGGACGGTGCGCCGAAGGCGATATAGTCGGCGCCGGCTTCCGCCAGCGCCATGGCATCGTGGCGTGACACGCCGACGTCGGCGCCGACAATGGCTCGGCTGCCCAAGGTCGTGCGCGCCGCCGCGTAGTTGAGGTCGGGCTTGCGCGCGGCAGAAAGGTGCACGCCATCGGCACCCACCGCCCGGGCCAGGTCGGGGTCGTCGGCGATCAAGGCGGCGATCCCGGACTGCTGCGCCGCCGCGACCAGGGGTTTGGCCGCCCCGGCGTCCAGCGCCGTTGCGGCCGCCGGCACAATCAGGCAGCAGGCGATCTCGGCAACCTTGCTGGCGGCGATCAGGCGCTGGCTTGCTGCCGGGTCGGCCTCGACCACGAGATAAATGCGGCAGTCCGCCTGGGGCTGCGTCACGGCTTGGTCCTCGGCGCCCTCGGAAGCTTTCGAAGCTTGGAGCCTATCAAGCCGCAATTAGGCGGAAAAGAGACTGCCGCCTGCCCCCACCCTATCACCAACAAGGACGCGGCTTTGCCTGGCCGCGAAGCGTGGCGGCGGGTTGCCCAAATGAGACAGTATGAGGGGCCACGCGCCATCCGCCGCTGCCGAGGCGACAGCGCTTTTGTCGCACCGCGCTGGTCCGCCCACGCGCCATGCGGGCGCTTGACCCTGGCCGGGTGGCGCTTTGAGCGGTCACGAGGGCAGCTCGCAAGGTGCCGGGCGGGCCGGTTTTCCGGGGGCTCTTGACGGCCAGGAGCAGGCGGTCAGAGGCCGCTCGTTGCCGTCAATCCGCCGTCAACGACAATTTCGGTCGCGGTGATGTAGCGCGCCTCGTCCGAGACGAGAAACAGCACCGCGTGCGCGACGTCCCAGGCATCTCCCATTTTTCCGGTCGGGCATTGCGCGTTGCGGCTGTCGATCAGCGCCTTGAGGTCATTGCCGCCGATGGTCTTGGCCAGGCGGTGCTCGACGAGGGCGGTATGCATCAACCCTGGAATAACGGTGTTGCAGCGGATGCCCTTACCGGCGTAGGCGATGGCCGTCGACTTGGTAAACGCAAGGATGCCGAGCTTGGTCGTGGAATAGGCGACGTGGGCGCGCTCACGCGACATCCGCAAGCCGGCGACCGAGGCCAGATTGACGATGGCGCCGCGGCCCTGCCGCTCCATGATCGGCAGCACATACTTGCAGGCCAGGAATGCCGTCTTGAGGTTGTGATCGATCTGTGTGTCCCAGACCTCTTCACTCATGGTCACGGCGCTGCCGGGGGCGGAGCCGCCAACGTTGTTGACGAGAATGTCGATCGCCCCGAACCGCGTTGCGCAGTCGGCCACCGCCGCCTCGACCTCGCGCGCCTTGGTCATGTCGACGGCGCGCGTGACGCAAATGCCGCCTTCCCGTTCAATGATGGCCTTGGTGACGTCGGCGGCCTCCTTGCGCAGGTCGACGCCGTAGATTTTGGCGCCCTGCCGCGCCAGCAGCACGGCGGTCGCCTTGCCGTTACCCCAAACCCGAGCATTGGGATCATCGCCGCCCGAGCCGGCGCCGGAGATAAGGGCAACCTTGTGCGTGAGACTGAGCATCTGCTGTTTCCCCGTGGCTGCGCCGGGTGGTGGGCGGGCCACCCCCGGTGATCGAGCGTCAGACGATCCCG
>DATFXD010000391.1:0-8303 GCA_035258605.1 Hyphomicrobiaceae bacterium
TTGAGCTGCGGCGGACAGGCCAGCGCCAAACTGAAGCCGAACCGCGCCGCCGCCTGGATCCAGGACGCAGCCACATTGTTGCCGTCACCGGTCCAGGCGATCTTGCGACCCTTGATCGGCCCGCGTGCCTCTTCAAACGTCATGATATCGGCGATGATCTGACAAGGATGCGTGCGATCGGTGAGGCCATTGATCACCGGCACCGTCGCGTGCTCGGCAAGTTCGGTCAGGGTCTCGTGCTTGTTGGCGCGGATCATGATCGCGTCGACATAACGCGAGATCACCTTAGCGGTATCGGATATGGGTTCGCCGCGCCCGACCTGCAAGTCGGTATGGTTGAGCGCCATCGCCTGGCCGCCTAGCTGACGCATGGCGACGTCGAAGGAGACGCGGGTCCGGGTTGAGGGTTTCTCGAAAATCAGCATCAGCACGGCATCGGCGATGCCGGCGGGTTTGAGGTGCGCCGGCACGCGCTTGCCCGCCTTCTTCATGGCGTGCCCCATGTCGACGATCCGCCGCAAGGTGCCGGCATCGATGCGATCGATATCGAGAAAGTGCCGAGGTGCCATGTGGCAAGGCCGCTGGCTGGCTCACGCTGCCGGCTTGCTGACCCGGCGCAGGGCCGCCGCCAGTCGGCGCGTAGCCTCGACGATCTCGGCCTCGGTGACGTTGAGCGGCGGCAGCAGCCGCACCACATTGTCGCCGGCCCCGACCGTCAACAGCTTCTCGGCGGTGCAGGCCGCGACCACCTCGCCGGCCGGCGGCTTCACCTTAATGCCGGTGAGCAGGCCCGAGCCACGCACCTCCTCGACGACATCGGCAAACTCGTCCTTGATGCGGGCGAGCTCCTGCTTGAAGCGCAACGAGACGGCGACCACGTGGTCGAGGAAGCCCGGCTCGAGGACGGCGTCGAGCACCGCGTTGCCGACCGCCACCGCCAGCGGGTTGCCGCCGAAGGTGGAGCCATGCGTGCCGGGTACCATGCCCTTGGCGGCCTCTTTGCTGGCAAGAAACGCACCCAGTGGGAAGCCGCCGCCGATGCCTTTGGCGATCGCCATCACATCGGGCGTGACGCCGGCCCATTCGTGGGCAAACAGCTTGCCGGTGCGGCCCATGCCGCTCTGCACCTCATCGACCACCAGCAATAGGCCGTGCTGGTCGGCGAGCGCGCGCAGTCCCTTCATGAACTCGGGGCTAATGACGCGCACGCCGCCTTCGCCCTGCACCGGCTCGATCATGATGCCGGCGGTGTGGGGCCCGATCGCCCCCGCAACCTCCTCAAGGTCGCCCGCCGCCAGGATGTCGAAGCCGTCGGCCGGCGGCCCGAAGCCCTCCAGGTGCTTTTCGTTGCCGGCGGCGGCAATGGTGGCGAGCGTGCGCCCGTGGAAGGCGCCCTTGAAGGTAATGAGCCGCCAGCGCTCCGGATGGCCGTTGGCAAAATGATAGCGGCGGGTGAGCTTGATGGCGCCCTCGCAGGCCTCGGCACCGGAATTGCAGAAGAACACCTGATCGGCGAAGGTGGCCGCGCACAGCCGGTCGGCGAGCCGCTCCTGGCCGGCGACCCGGTAGAGGTTGGAGGAGTGCCACAGCTTGTGCGCCTGCTGGGTGAGGGCGGCGATCAGTTTGGGATGCGCATGGCCAAGCGCGTTAACGGCAATGCCGCTGGCAAAATCGAGGTAACGCTCACCCGTGCTGGTGCTGAGCCAGGCGCCTTCACCGACCTCGAACACCAGGTTCTGGCGCGCGTAGGTCGACATGACGGCGGCCGAGGGCGCGCCGGGGGCTGGCTTGGAGGTGGCCGTGGACGGGGTCGGGGCGGACATGTTGCTGGCAGACATGGCAAAGACCTATCTGGTGGCAGAAAACGAAAAAAGCCGCGCTTCAAGCGCGGCGCTGGGTGACGATCCGGCGAAGATCCGTCATCGCAGCCGCGCGAACGCGCGGGCGTCGGGACGTCGGTTGCGCTGGATCAAATAGGTCATGGCGCACTTATGGGGCGCGCGGCAGGCGCTGTCAATGCCGGCGCCGGCGCCGACCGCGGCGCGCGGGAGGCCGATAAAAAATGAGCCGGGAGCCACCTATGGGCCTCCCGGCTCTCTCCCCGCTGCTTGCCGAAACCCCGTCGCCGGGGCCAAGGAACAAATCGTTAGACGGCAACCTTGAGTTTGCCAGGGACGGGCTCGATCGCCTCGCGCGGGGCTGCCGGTTCGCCGCCCGGCACCACCACCGTGATCGGCACCACCTCGCGATCGCGGCGCCGTGGCTGCGGCGGCTGGAAGGCGCGCCGGGCATGAAATTCGCAGTAGGGCAGGCCCGTGACTTTGGCCTTGCCGCAGAAGTGGAAATCCGCCTGCTGGGGATCGCCGATCGGCCAGCGACAGGAGATCTCGGTCAAGGTCTGAATGTATTTGCGCTCGTTGTTGGGGATCTCGAGCTCCTCTAGCGGCGGCGAATAGGGCTCGGTGTCGCCCAGGTAAAGGTTGCGCAGCGCCGGGTTGCCGACGTTGACAAAGCGCGGCTTCATCAGCCGCTTGGCCGCTTGCGCCCGCGCCCGTGGCCGATGCGACTTCATGCGCGAGGTGGTGGCGCGGCCGGAAAGGCCCAGCCGATGCACCTTGCCGATCACGGCATTGCGCGTCACGCCGCCGAGGCGCCCGGCAATCTGACTGGCGCTAAGCCCATCGGCCCAGAGTTTTTTCAAGAGTTCGACGCGTTCATCGTTCCAGGCCATGCCCTGGTCTCTCCCGTGTGTACAGGGGCGCGGAACCGGCCACGGCTTGGGCACAGATTCCCGCCGTCTTCGGACGGGCCCGGAACAGACGATCGTGCACACCAAGGAGCACACGAACGCCGACACCCAGACCAGGCCGACGATCAACGCGAGACTGATTGTGACGCTGAACTTGGAACTACTGACGCGTACTAGAACAAGGCCGCACACAACCGGTGGGCGGACTACGCGTACCTGCCGACCTCCTTGGCCAGGACCGATGTGAAACGGCCGGCCGTCGGCAACGGGGGAAGATTACTATGCCGTTAACGGCCATCTCAAGGCCGTGCCCCCGCAATCGATGCGCAAGGCGGGAAGCCGTGGCATGCTCGCCACACGCGGCGCTACAACCTGCGCGCGGTCTGCTGGCGACCCTTGCCCAGCACCGAAGCAGTCGCTGGTTGCACCGGGCTCAGTCCGTCGCCGCCGGCAAGATCGCGGCAAACGTCGAGCCGTGGCCGAGTTTCGAGCGGATGATCAGCTCGCCGCGATGCCGGTTGAGAATGTGTTTGACGATGGCGAGGCCAAGCCCGGTGCCGCCCTTCTCCCGACTGGCGGCGACGCTGACCCGATAGAAGCGCTCGGTCAGCCGCGGCAGATGCTCCGGCGAGATGCCGGGGCCGTCGTCGGTCACCGACAGCACGAAGCGGGCACCGCGTCCGAACCCCTGCGGCTCGTGCGCGACCTCGACCCCGATGCGGCCGCCGGGCTTACCGTACTTCAAGGCGTTCTGAATGAGGTTCTGCAGGATCTGTACGATCTCGTCGCGATCGCCGTGGATCATCGCCGGCGTCGGCAATTCCTTGAGCTCGATGCTGGCGCCGGCACCGGCGGCGATCGGTTGCAGGGTTTGGATGACGTGGCTTGCGGTCTCGTTGAGATCGACGTACTCCGCCGGCGTCAGGTGCTCGCGCATCTCGACGCGGCTGAGCGAGAGCAGGTCGTCGATCAGGCGCGTCATCCGCTCCGCCTGCTCGCTCATGACGCCGAGGAAGCGTTCGCGGGCTTCCGGATCGTCCCTGGCGGCGCCCTGCAGCGTTTCCACGAAGCCGCGCAGGGAGGCGAGCGGGGTGCGCAATTCGTGGCTGGCGTTGGCGACGAAGTCGGCGCGCATGCGCGCCAGCCGGTCCTGTTCCGTCAGGTCACGGATCGAGATCAAGAGCGCGGGGGCGCTGTCGAGGCCGGCATGATCCAATGGCGCCAGCATCATCAACAGCCGGCGCTCGACCGGAACCCGCGCGTGCAGCTCGACGACCCGGGACTGGCGCGTTGCCAAGGTCTGCTCGACCGCGGCCAACAGCTCGGGATCGCGCACCATGGTGGTAATGTGGCCGCCGCGGCGGCGGGTGCCGAACAGATCCCCGGCCATCCGGTTGGCGTGCAGAATGTGGCCGGCATTGCCCAGCACGATCGCCGGCTCCGGCACGGCATTGACCACCGCCCGCCACAGCCGGTCATCGGCAGCCAGCAGGCCGCGCGGCTTGGCGTGGCGCTCGCTGTCGGGCGCCGGCCACCACGCCGCCCAGGCGGCGACCAGCGCCAACCCGATCAGCGCGTGCGCTGCCGACAGTGCGCCGGTCAGGAAGAAGGCGGTGAGCAAGACCGCCAGCAGCAACTCGTTTTTGCGAGCGGCGAGCCGCGCGGGCACCGCGGCGTCGGCCATCTGCTGCCGCAGCCCGTGCCATTTGCGCGCGATCTGATCCTGCACCCGCTGCATTGGCCAATGCCGTTGTTGCCGCCAGGCTAACATAAACCCCAGCTGGGCTGCAGGCTCTCGATTGCATTGTCCATCAGAAATGTCCGACAGTGCAGCTTGCGTCGATGGTTGCGCCGGCGTCGAGGGATGAGGGTTGGGCGTGCGCAAGTTCGAACCGATCGAGCCGGCCATTAACCGCAGCATGGCGGGGTTCAATCTGGATGACCCCGAGCTCGCCGGGCCGATCGCGGCCGCGGCGCTGACCAGCGGCGGCTTTCCCTATCGCGACAAGCTGGCGCACAAGGCCTACGCCGGCGAGTTGGAGCGGCTGCAGATCGAGCTGATCAAGCTGCAGGCTTCGCTGCAACGGCGCGGCGAGCGGCTGGTGGTGCTGTTTGAGGGGCGCGATGCCGCCGGCAAGGGCTCCACCATCAAGCGCTTCATGGCGCATCTCAACCCGCGCCGCGCCCGGGCGGTGGCGCTCAGCAAGCCGACCGAGGTCGAGGCCGGGCAATGGTACTTCCAGCGCTACGTACCCCACCTGCCGTCGGCCGGCGACATCGTGCTCTTCGACCGGTCCTGGTACAACCGCGCCGGCGTCGAAACCGTGATGGGGTTTTGCACGCCCGATCAACTCGCCGACTTCTTGCGCGAGGCGCCGCAGTTTGAGGGCATGCTGACGCGCGACGGCATGCACCTGTTCAAGTTCTATCTCGACATCGGCCGCGAAATGCAGCTGCGGCGCTTCCACCGCCGCCGTCACGATCCGCTCAGACGCTGGAAGATCACCGACATCGATCTGGCGGCGATCAGCAAGTGGGACGACTATACCAAGGCCAAGGAGGACATGTTTCGCTTCACCCACACCGCCGCCTCACCATGGACGGTGATTCGCGCCAACGACAAGCGCCGCACGCGCTTGGAATCGATTCGTTTCGTGCTCAATCAGCTCGACTATGACGGCAAGGACAAAACGGCGGTCGGCCAGCCCGACAGCTTGATCATTGGCTCGCATGCCGATTTGCTCTACGGCGCGCGCTAAGCACAGCAAAAACAGCTCGGGAAAAAATCTCGGTTTTGTCAAAATTGCACACGGGCTCTGCCCCATTTGAGCCCGCGCCGGACAATCATCTGCCGCAATGCTCCGGCATCATCGCATCATTGCCTCTCGGCTCGATCCACGCCGAGGCTACGGACACTAGCCCCCCAGCCCCCCGGGCCTCGTCGCTGGATCGAGCCAAAGACAAAACCAGGTTGAGGCACCGGATCAGGAACCACTGCTTAGGCCGGCGCATGCCGGCTGTTTTTTGGGCCCGGCCGCAGCGCCGCGCGGGCCTTCCCCCGGGCAGTCGCTTCAGTCCCTAGAGATGTGATTGATCAGCGAGAAGTGATTCACTAACAGTGAGTCACTAACAGTTGAGTCACTAGAAGTGATTCATCAGCGCCGCGCCAACGATCGGTCCGGCGTGCCCCTGCTGCAGCAGCACGGCGCAGCGATCGGCGCCCGGCCGCAGGATCGCCTGGCGCTCGAGCTCCACCGTCAGCGCTTTGCCGCTCCATGAGCCAATCGGCATCAGCTCGCGCACCACATTGGTGTAAGTAATCTTCCGGCCCTGGTTCTCGCCGCGCCCGATCGACACCTCGACCTTCGGCGACATGATCGCCAGCCATAAGGTGGCGTCCTTGACGGCGGTGCCGGGCGGCGCCGCACTGGCTTCAACCACCAGCTTGCCCTTGACCTCGGACAGCTGAACCGGCACGCGCTGCGCCGCCACCAGCTTGCTGGTCCGTTCGATGGCCTGCAGAATTTCCCCTTCGTCGCCGCCGTTGACGTGGGCGAGACCGTTGATCACCGCCTGCGGTGTGTAAATGGCGCCGTCACCGCGCGCCTTGGCGTAGGCCCGCTGGCGCTCCGTGTACTTCGAATTGGCCAAGGTATCGCGCCAGCCCAGATAGTCCCAGTAGTCGACCGGCAGTGACAGTGCCACCACCTCGGCGCGACCCGCCAGCCGTGCCAGCAGCGCATCGGCGGTGGGGCAGGACGAACAACCCTGAGAGGTATACAACTCGACCACGGCCACCGGCGGGGCGCCGCTGGCCGCCGCACCCGCGCCCTCGGCCTGCGCACCTAGGGTGAGCTCGGAGCCGGAGACAAAGCCGACGGCGAGGCCAATGAGCGCCACAGATCGCATGAGGCCCAGACATCGCATAAGGCAACGGGATCCTTGTTCAAGCCGGCCACAGCACGCCATCCAGCTGTTGCACTATCGACACTTGTTCCTTCAATAGCGAGTCACGAATGGGTGAGCGCGCGCCGCCGCGCGGCAGCCGCCAAGCTCAGTTAACGGAGGACTTTCACGCGGCCTGCGCCAGATTGCGCAGCACGAACGGCAAGATGCCGCCGTGCCGGTAGTAGCTCAGCTCTTCCTCGGTATCGATGCGGCACAGCAGCGGCAGGTCGCGCGAGCTGCCATCGGTGTAGGTTATGGTTGCCAACAGCTGTTGGCGCGGCTTGAGGCTGGTAACGCCGGTGATGCTCACCGTTTCCTGGCCGGTCAGCTCCAAGTTCTGCCAGGACTGACCGTCCTCGAACACCAGCGGCAAGACACCCATGCCGACCAGGTTGGAGCGGTGGATGCGCTCAAACGAGCGCGCCACCACGGCGCGGATGCCGAGCAGACGGGTGCCCTTGGCGGCCCAGTCGCGGCTCGAACCGGTGCCGTACTCGCGGCCGGCGAACACCACCAGTGGTACGCCTTCCGCCTTGTAGCGCATGGCGGCATCGTAGATCGACATCTGTTCACCCGAGGGATAGTGGATGGTGAGGCCGCCCTCGGTGCCGCCGAGCAGCATGTTCTTGATGCGGATATTGGCAAAGGTGCCGCGCATCATCACGTCGTGATTGCCGCGCCGGGCGCCGTAGGAATTGAACTCCGATGGCCGCACCTGGTGCTCGATCAAATACATGCCGGCCGGACCGTCGCGCTTGATCGAGCCGGCCGGCGAAATGTGATCGGTGGTGATGCTGTCGAGGAACAGCCCGAGGATGCGGGCGCCGCTGACGTCGCTGATCGGCGGCGGGTTGGGCGCCATATCCTCGAAATAGGGGGGATGCTGCACATAGGTGGAGCCGGAGTTCCAGCGGTAGGTCAGGCTGGCGCGCGCCTTGCCCATGGCGCGCCACTTCTCGTCACCTTCGAACACGGCGCCGTAGCGCTTGGCAAACATGTCGGGGCTGATCGAGGTGCGGACGACCTCGGCGATTTCAATCGAGCTCGGCCAGATGTCCTTCAAGAACACCGGCTGACCGTCACTGCCCGTCCCCAGCGGCTCGGTGGTGAGATCGCGGGTGAGGCTGCCGGCCAGTGCAAAGGCGACGACCAGCGGCGGCGAGGCCAGATAGTTGGCCTTGACGTCGGCATTGACGCGGCCCTCGAAGTTGCGATTGCCGGACAGCACCGCCGCCGCCACCAGGTCGCCCTGATGGATGGCCGCGGCGATGTTCTCCGCCAGCGGACCCGAGTTGCCGATGCAGGTGGTGCAGCCGTAACCGGCGAGATTGAAGCCCAAGGCGTCGAGGTCGTCCTGCAGGCCGGCCTTGGCCAGGTAGTCGGTCACCACCTGCGACCCCGGCGCCAGCGAGGTCTTCACCCACGGCGCCGGCTTGAGGCCCTTGGCGCGCGCGTTGCGTGCCAACAGCCCGGCCGCCACCAGCACCGATGGATTGGAGGTGTTGGTGCAGGAGGTGATGGCGGCGATGACGACGTCGCCGTGGCCCAGATCGTAATCGGTGCCCTCGACCTTGACGCGCAGCTTGGGATTGGCGCCCTTGACGAT
>DATFXD010000392.1:0-18403 GCA_035258605.1 Hyphomicrobiaceae bacterium
TCGGCCACGGCGCCGGTATAGAAGGCGTCGGCGCCGCGCTCGGCAACCGCCTCAAGCGTGTCGGCAAACTGCGGGTTCCTGAGCAGATAGCCGATCGGCCTGGGGCTCAAGGTGGCATCAAAGAAATAGGCGCGCGCCGCCGGCGCGAAATTCTGCGCGCCGTAGCCGCTGAGCAAGGAATTGAGCCGCGGCGACACCCGGAAACCCTCGCGCGCCAGCCGGATCGCCGGCGCCAGCACCTGGCGCCAGGGCAGCCGGCCATGGGCTTTGTGCACCATCTCGAGCGCGCGCAGGGTGCCGGGCACGCCGACGCTGAGGCCGCCGAAGATCGCCTGTTCGAACGGCCGCGGCCGTCCCGCCACCAGGAACTGCCCGGGGTCGGCGGCGGCGGGGGCGGTCTCGCGCCCGTCGATGGCGTCGAGCTGCTGCCGGGCCGCATCCCAGTAGATCAGGAAGGCGCCGCCACCGAGCCCGGAGGACTGCGGCTCGACCAGGTTCAAGACCAGTTGCACGGCGACCGCGGCGTCGGCGGCGCTGCCGCCCTGCCGCAGAATTTCGACGCCGGCCACCGCCGCGTCGGGGCTTGCTGCCGCAACCATGTGCCGCTTGGCCGAGCGCATTGGCCGCTGCTGCCATCCGCTCGCGGCTTCCGGTGCGGCCGATGGATCAAAGCCCCAGGTCCGGGTCGGGCCGAAGCCGGCGACCAGGACGATGAGGACCAAACGAATGAGCAGGAACGGCATCGGCGCTGGCGGCATGGCTCAACGATCGTGATGGGCGTTGCGGGCAACCGCCGTCCTCTTGCGCCAATTTCCGGCATTTCTCAAATGCCTGGTCGCAGCGACGGCGACGACTTGCCTGTGCACGCGTTCAGCAAATGTGGCGCAAATCGCACAACAGCGCCACGATCGTTGCATTTCAATACCTTGGGGGCAGGGGCGAGGGTTGCGTCCGTGGCTTGCGCGCCCCACACTCTTCTTGCGTCGAGCGGGGCGCGCGCGAGGCGGCTGGGATGGCGGCAAGCCTTTGTCCCAGAAGGGCGGGCACCTGTCGACGGGCTCCAGGCCACGGAGCCGATGCGGCGATCACATCTGAGCTTTGATGAAGGAACTATTCACCTAAAGCTGGGACAAGATCGTTCGCGGACGTTTGAGGGACAGGCAATAAGAACACGCAACGCGGAGCCCGAAGATATGCGCATTTTACGCTTCCTAGGTCGGTTCGCCATTGGTGCTGCAGCGGTTGCGGCCGTCGTGGGGTTCGACATCACCCCAGCCTCGGCCCAGCTGTTTTGGGATTGGGGCGGCGGCAGCACGGTGGGGGGGAGTGGTCGTGAAGTTGTGAGTTTCAGCCCGCAGTATGCCAGGGGCCAGATTATCGTCAGTTTCGGCGATCGCCGGCTCTACTACATCACGCAGCCCGGTCAGGCCGTGAGCTATCCGATCGCCGCCCCGCGCGAAGAGAGCCGCTGGCAGGGGGTCACCAGCGTGTCCGACAAGCGCGTCAATCCGTCGTGGACGCCGACGCCGACCATGGTTGCGGAAAACCCGCGGCTGCCGCGTTGGGTCCCGGGCGGGCACCCGATGAACCCGTTGGGGGTGCGCGCGCTCTACCTCGGCTCCAGCACCTACCGCATTCACGGCACCGATGCGCCCTGGACCATCGGCACCGCGGTGTCGAAGGGCTGCATCCGCATGTACAATCAGGATGTGCTCGACCTCTATCCTCGGATTCCCATCGGCACCAAGGTCACGGTGACTTGGGACCGCTTTACCACCGTCGCCAGCGACAACAGCGGCATGCGGACGAGCGCCTACAGCGGCGGCTCGAGTGGCGGCTTCTTTGCCCTGTTCGGCGACGATGATGCTCCGCCGGAGAAGCCGCGCCGGCCGATGCGCGCCAAGCATCCGCGCAGCGCTGAGACGCCACCGGCGGCGGAATAGACGTTGCCGTGCCTGGCGCCGCCTTGCGGCGGCGCCAGCACCGCGCAAGCCAAGCCCGACCTTTGCCTGTGGACGATGGCGAGCGCCCCACGCTGGCCGGGCTGGCGCTGCCACCCCGCCAGCCGCTAGAACTGTGGCAGCCCCCTCCGCCGCGGAGCCCTGCCCCCATGTCCAAGACCAGCGCCGAGATCGCAGAAGAGCTCACGAACCTGTTGCGTCTGCGTTCCTTTCCCTTCGCCATGAAGCTCTTTACCAGCCGTGCCGAGATGGAGGCGATCCCGAGGATCCGCCGCCCCAACAACGTGCACACGCTCGACCAGGTGGTGGCACAGGCGGCACGGCTTGGTTGGACGGTCGGCGTCACCGCCGACGACCTGGTCGGCGCGCAATGCCGCGCCGTGGTCGGCCTCGGTGGCGCCAAGGACGCCGCCTGGCACTCCGGCAAGCACATGCAGGGTGTGTGGTTCGAAACCGCCGAGGACGCGGCGCAACACCAGGCGGCGATGCACTGCGTTGCCGACGGCACCTACCAGGCGCTGGCGGTGGCGCCGTTGGCATCGGGCCGGCTCGATCCGCCCGATATCGCGCTGTTTTACGCCACGCCCGGCGCCATGATGTATTTTATCAACGGCCTGCAGTGGTCGGGCTACAAGAACTTCGAATGGGGTGTGGTCGGCGAAAGCGCCTGCGCCGACAGCTGGGGGCGTGCACTCAAGCTGCGGCAGCCGTCGCTGTCGATCCCCTGCTTCGCCGAACGGCGCTACGGCGGGGTGCTCGATGACGAGATGCTGATGGCGCTGCCGCCCGACGACGTGCCCAGGGCCATTGCCGGCATGAAGGCACTGGCCAAGAACGGCTTCCGCTATCCCTTCCCGCAGTACGGTATTCAGCAGGACGTCCGGGCCGGCATGGCGCGCAGCTATCCGGATCGGGCGCCGCCCAAAGCCGGCTGACCGCGGCCGCCGGGCGGCCGGCGCCATAAAAATTCTGACATGACGTCGCCGGCACCGCCTCAGACCGGCAACGGTGCCCCAAGCCTTTTTGGCCTCCGCCCATTGTTGGCAATGGCGCGGTTCCTGCTTAGGCTCTGGCCGCAACGCGAGGAGGCGGCATGAAATTCGGCATCTTCTACGAACTGCAGTTGCCCAAGCCCTGGGCAGCCGATGACGAACGCCAGCTCGTGCAGGATGCGCTGGCGCAGGTCGAACTCGCCGACCGGATCGGCATCGACTACGCCTGGGCGGTCGAGCACCACTTCCTGGAAGAGTACTCCCACTGTTCGGCATCGGAGGTGTTCTTGGCCGCCGCCGCCGCGCGCACCAAGCGCATTCGGCTCGGGCACGGCATCCGCCAGGTGATCGCCAACTACAATCATCCCGCGCGCACCGCCGAAGCCATCGCCATGCTCGATCTCGTCTCCAACGGCCGCGCCGAGCTCGGCATCGGCGAGGGGGCCACCCGGCTCGAGCTCGGTGGCTTCAATATCCCCGCCAAGGAAAAGCGGGCGATGTCGCTGGAGGCGGCCGAGCAGATCGCCAACATGATGGTGATGACGCCTTATCCGGGGTTCGAGGGCCGGTCGTTCAAGATGCCGTGCCGCAACGTGCTGCCAAAGCCCACGCAGAAGCCGCATCCACCGATGTGGATGGCCTGCACCAACCGCGATACCATCGCCGTTGCCGCCAGCAACGGCCTGGGCGCGCTTGCCTTCTCCTTCGTCGACGAGGCCGAGGCCCGCACCTGGAGCCGGGTCTACTACGACATCATCAAGAGCGATCGCTGCGTGCCCCTCGGCCACAGCGTCAACGCCAATCTCGCCATGGTGTCGGCGTTTTCGCTGCATGCCGACGCGGGCGAAGCCGAGCGGCGCGGCCAGGAAGGCTTCGAATTCTTCCGCTACGCCATCTCCGCGCTGGTCAGCAGCGACACCGTGCCGGGCCGCTCGCGGCTCTATGAGGCTTTCACCAGGGAGCGGCACAGCGGCCAACTGGCGGCGACGGTGGCCGGAGCGGAGAGCCTCGCCAGCGCCTTTCAGCGCTCGCGCGGCATCGGCACGCCGGCCGAATTCCGCGACCACGTGCGCTCGTTTGAGGCGGCCGGCGTCGATCAGATCATCCTGTTGCAGCAGGCCGGACGCAACCGGCACGCCGATATCTGCGACTCGCTTGAACTGTTGGGACGCGAGGTGCTGGGCGAGTTCAAGTCCACCGGCGCCGAGCGCGAGCGCCGCAAGGCGGCAGACTTGGCGCCGTTCATGGCGGCGGCGCTGGCGCGCAAACAGCGCATGCCGCCGCTGGCCGATGCCGATATCCCGGTGGTGCGCGCCTCCGTCGCCAAACCCGAGGTCAACCGCTCGCGCTAGCCGGCGTCGGCGTTTCGTCAACGATCGGGTTGGCCAGGACGCCGATGCCCTCCACCGCGACTTCGACCTTGTCACCGGCCCTGAGCCAAGTCGGCGGCTTGCGCGCGTGCGCCACGCCTGACGGCGTGCCGGTGGCGATCACGTCACCCGGTTCCAGCGTCATGAATTCCGACAGCAGCGCGATGATGCGTTCGGTGGAGAAAATCATGTCGGAGGTGTTGGAATCCTGCATGATCTCGCCGTTGACGCGGGTGGTGATGCGCAGGCCCGAGGCCCCTGGCGGCAATTCGTCGGCGGTCACCACCCACGGTCCCAGCGGTCCGCTGGCGTCGAAATTCTTGCCGGCGGTCCACTGCGAGGACTTGCGCTGGAAATCGCGCACCGAGACGTCGTTGAAGAGCGTGTAGCCGAACACGTGATCTAGCGCTGCTGCCTGGGGAATGTGCCGGCCGCCGCTGCCGATCACGATCGCCAGCTCACACTCATAGTCGAGCTGGGCGGAGGCGGCCGGTCTCACCACGGCGGCGCCGGCCGGCAACAGCGAGCTAAAGACGCGCAGGAAGAAGGAGGGATAGGTGGGAATGGCGTGTCCGCCTTCCTTGGCGTGCAGCGCGTAGTTGAGACCGACGCAGATAATCTTTGCCGTCGGCGCCACCGGCAGCGCCGGCCGCACGCTCTCGAGCGCCAGCCTGGCAGTGGCGGGCACATCGGCGGCGGCGGCCTTGACCGCCGCCAGCGCCCGCGCTCCGCCGCGCATCACGCCCTCCAGATCCCTGGGCAGGCTGGCGTCGGCCGCGGCCAGATCGACGACCCCATTATTTTCCACCAAGCCGAGCGCCGTGCCGGTGCCCTTGGCAAACATCATGAGCTTCATTGCCGCATCTCCTTGCCATCCTCGCCCGGCGCCGCGGTGGCGTCGGCGCGAATGCGCTCGATCGCCCACTCGCGATGCTTGAGCCACCAACCATATTGTACCGGCCAGTCGTCCATGGCTTCCACCGGTTTGCGCCCGAGGGCGATTTCGGCCATCTGCGGCCAGCACGGATTGACCAGGGCCTCGCGGCCGATGGCGATCAGATCGGCGCGGCCTTGTTGCAGGATCGCCTCGGCGAATTGCGGCTCGGTGATCAGGCCGACCGCCATCGACATCACTCCCGCCTCCCGGCGCACGCGTTCGGCAAACGGCACCTGGAACCCCCAGGTCCGCTTGACGCGCGCCGCCGTCGCCGAGCCGAACAGGCCACCCGAGGAGCAGTCGATCACGTCGATGCCGCGGAGCTTGAGCTCCTTGGCATAGGCTACGGTATCGTCCATGGCCCAGCCGCCATCGATGCCGTCGACGGCCGACACGCGCACAAACAGCGGCCGATCTGCGGGCCACACCGCGCGCACGGCCTCCGCCACCTCGAGCGGGAAGCGCGTACGGCCGCCAAAGTCGCCACCATAGGCGTCGGTGCGCGTGTTGCTGAGCGGGGACAGAAACTGGTGCATGAGATAGCCGTGGGCGTTGTGGATTTCGAGCGCCTCGAACCCGGCCTCGAGCGCCCGGCCGGCGGCGTCGGCCCAGGCAGTCCTGAGGCGGGCCAAGTCGGCCGCGGTCAGCTGCCGCGGCACGATGTGGCCCTCGGCCATCGGCTCGGACGTCGGCGCGACGATCTCCCACTTGCGATCGCCGCGCGCCAGGTCCGCGGGCGTCAACGCGCCGTTGCCGTGCCAGGGTCGCTGCATCGAGCCCTTGCGGCCGGCGTGGGCGAGCTGGATCCCGGGCACCACCCCCTGCCGCTTCATAAAGGCGGCGATGCGCTTGAGCGGCGGCACGTGCGCTGCCGACCACAAGCCGAGATCGCCGTTGGTAATGCGGCCCTGATCCGTGACCGCGGTCGCCTCGATAAATACGCAACCGGCTCCGCCCAGCACCAGCCGGCCCCAGTGGGCGAAGTGGAAATCCTGGGCGATGCCGTCGACCGCCGAATAGGTTGCCATCGGCGCAATGACGATGCGGTTCTTGAAGGTTGCGTGCTTGATCGGGATCGGCGTGAAGAGCAGCGGCTGGGTCATGGTCGGGCTTCTGCGCTGGCGGGGCGGCCAGGGCAGCAGCAGGCAGGCGGACCTGTCAAGTCATTGCTATCGGCCAGCCCGCCGCGCCAAGCTGGGCGGGCGCAGCACCGCTCGCCCCATCAACCCTTCTACTGCCGCGCAGCCGGCCCGATCCAACGCGGCTTGGGGTCGACATGGACGCGCACGCTTTCGAAGCCGCGTGCCGGTCGGTAAATTAACGCGGCGGGCGTGGCGCCGGCCGCCGCCAGGGGCTTGGCGTTAGCTTGCGTTTCGGCACCGGCGATGACAGCACAGGGGGCAACATGATCTATGATTTCATCATTGTCGGCGGCGGCTCGGCCGGGTCGGTGCTCGCCAATCGGCTCTCGGCCCGCAGCGGCTCGGAGGTGTTGCTGCTCGAGGCCGGGCAGGACACGCCGCATGGTCGGGTGCCCCCGGAGATCCTCGACAGCTATCCCGGCACCGCCTACTTCGATCCGCGCTACCACTGGACCCAGTTGCAGGTGCGCACCGAGGTGGTGTCGCACAACAATCCGAGCGAAAGCCCGCCGCCGCTGCGCAAATACGAGCAGGCGCGCATTCTGGGCGGCGGCTCATCGATCAACGGCCAGCTCGCCAATCGCGGCGCTCCCGCCGACTTCGAGGAATGGGTCGCGCGCGGGGCGCGTGGTTGGGGCTGGAAGGAGGTGTTGCCCTACTACAAGAAGGTCGAGCGCGACATGGACTTCGATGGCGCGCTGCACGGCAAGGATGGCCCGATCCCGGTGCGTCGCATCTTCCCGGATCTGTGGACCGGACATGCCAAGGCTGCGGCTACCGCCTTCAAGGCGGCCGGCTTCGACTACCTTGCCGATCAGAACGGGGAGTGGCGCGACGGCTACTACCCGATCGCGATTTCCAATGCCTACGAGCGCCGCGTCTCAGCCGCCATCGGCTACCTCGACCCGACGACGCGTCAGCGCCCCAACCTCAACATCGCCACCGATGCGCAGGTGAGCGAACTCAGCTTCGAGGGCAGGCGCTGCACCGGCGTCGTCGCCCAGATCGGCGGCCAGCGCCGCGAATTCAAGGCCCGCGAGGTGATCCTGTCGTGCGGCGCCATCCACTCGCCGGCGCACCTCTTGCGGGCCGGCATCGGTCCCGCCGGCCACCTGCGCGAGCTCGGCATCGAGGTCAGGCACGCCGCCGCCGGGGTTGGGCAGGGTCTGATGGACCACCCCTCGATCTCGGTATCGGCTTATCTCAAGCCGGCGGGCCGCATGAACGCCTTTACCCGTCGCCACATCCATGTCGGGCTGCGCTATTCCTCCAACCTGCCCGGCATGCACGAGGGCGACATGTTCGTGGTCGCGATCAGCAAATCGGCGTGGCACGCGGTCGGCGAGCGCATCGCCTCGTTCTTGATCGCCGTCTATCACACCGCTTCGGAGCGTGGGCAGGTCAAGCTCGCCTCGCGCGACTGGCGTGACGAGCCGCTGGTCGAATTCAACCTGCTGTCCGATCGGCGCGATCTCGAACGGCTGATGCAGGCCTTTCGCAAGATGGGTCAGCTCTATGGCACGCCGGCGATGCGGGAGGTGACCTCGGACCCGTTCCCGGCAACCTATTCCGACCGTGTGCGCAAGGTCGGCGTCGTCAACACCAAAAACAAGGTGCTGACCAGCATCGCCGGCGCGCTACTCGATGGGCCGCAGCCGCTGCGTCACTTTCTGATCCGCAACCTCATCACCGAAGGTTTTCAATTCGAGGACGTCATGCAGGACGACGAGGCGCTCGAGGCGTTCGTGCGCAAGGCCGCGATCGGCGTCTGGCACGCCTCGTGCAGCGCCCGCATGGGCGCGGACGGCGACGCCATGGCGGTCACCGACAGCCAGGGTCGCGTCCGCGGTGTCGACGGCCTGCGCGTGGTCGACGCCTCGATTTTCCCGCTGGTGCCGTGCGCCAACACCAATTTTCCGACCTTGATGACGGCGGAAAAGATTGCCGATGCCATCGTGGCGGAGCCGCGGCGAGGTTAATCGTAGCGGAGCCGCGGCGAGGTTGATCGTGGCGGAGCCGCGGCGAGGGTTCGCAGGCTGGTGCCGGGACGACTTTGGCAGCGCCGACCGGGGGCTGAGTGGTGGCGATGCCTGCGCGCGCTGCCTGGGCGCGGCTAATCCTGCACCCGCGCCAGCTCGACGGCCACCTCCAGCGCCTGCAGCAGACGCGGGGCCAACTGCGCCGATGCCGGACAGTCGGCGGATCGCATGCGCTCGAAAATGGCCGTGAGGTCGCCCTTGAAGCCCGGCGTCATGGCGCGCTTGGCGACACCGGCGGCGACGGCGCCGTCGGCCCAGCGCGCCTGACAGACGAGACGGTTCAGATAGGCGGTGAGACGGGCCTTATAGGTATCCGTCTCGGTGGCGGTGCGCGGCTTGCCCAGGCCCTGCCAAGCCTGATGCTCGGCGGAGGCCGCCCAGGCTTTGACTTCAGTGGCGCTGTCGGGCCACGTCATCTCCGAGCCGCGGCGGGGGCGCAGCGCTGCCTGGTGGCGCAGCGCCAAGGCGGTCAACTCGGCCAGACGCTGATCACCGGGCGGGCTCAAGCTGACGTCGGTCAGCTCCGCCAGCGCCGCATTGCCGCTTTCCGGCGGCGCCGTCTGCCACACCGCCGCTGCCGTGAGGTCCGCACCGGCGAGCCTGGCGCCCGTCAAATCCACCGCGTAGAGGGCGCTGTGGGAGAGATTGGCGCCTTCGAGCTCGGCATTGAACAGCCGCGCGCCCTCCAGTGCGGCCGTCGACAGGTCGGCCGCCTGCATCTTGGCGTCGCTGAAATCGGCAAGCTGCAATTGCGCGCGCGACAGATCGGCGCCCTGCAGGGAGGCCCCGGCGATGGTTGCGGCCCGCAGCTGGGCGCCGACCAAGTTCGCCCGCACCAGCGCCGCCTGGCTCAGGTTGGCGCCGGACAGCACGGCGCCGTCGAGCTGGGCATCGCTGAGCTCGGCCGCTTCGAGGTTGGCCTGGCTGAGGTCGACGCCCGACAGCTTGGCACCGGTAAGCCTCGCGCGTGCGAGGT
This sequence comes from Hyphomicrobiaceae bacterium, assembly GCA_035258605.1. GTDB lineage: Bacteria > Pseudomonadota > Alphaproteobacteria > Rhizobiales > Hyphomicrobiaceae > AWTP1-13. The sequence goes on from DATFXD010000392.1 coordinate 9,418, forward strand.
TGGCGCGTTCCGCATGTGTACACGCAGCGGTCGCAGGCGCCTCGCCGGCAGCGCCGGAGGAGAGCTCGACGCACTGCAGCGAGGCTTCGCGCAGGTCGGCTTCGATCAGACTTGCCCCTTCGAGATCGGCGCCGGAAAGGTCGGCCCGGCGCAAATTGGAGCGATCGAAGCGGGCAAAGCGCAAATCGCGGCCGCGCAAGTTGATCGAGACGCCACCGCTCGGCGCCTTGGCGGTGGTCAGATCGAGGTCGCTGACCACGAGATTGCGGGGCCACAGATTGGCGGCAATGCCGAAGGTGGCACCGAACAGGGGCGCGGCGGCGCCGAGGCGCGGCGAGGCTGCGCTGGCGGCCTCGAGCCGGGTCAGGCCGAGCAGGTCGGCGCGATCGAGCGGTTCGCCGGGCACGGTGGCGACCAGCAGCGATGCCGCGGCCACGCCGAGGACGCCCACACTGGCGAGAACGAGACCTAGCGCATGCTGCCGGCCGGCGCGCACGACGGCGCGGAAGAACGAGGTCTCGGCGCGCACCAGGAAGATGCCGACCAGCAGCAACAGCAACAGGTCGGCCAGCACGGCGAGGCGGTGGAGCATGGTGATGGCGACGGCGTGGTAGGGCAGAAACGTCACCTGGATGAACAGCAGCAGCAGCAGCGGCAGCAGCACCACGGTGAGCCAGCCCAGGCCGTTGAGAACGCCAGAGATGACGCGGCTGCGTTCCGGGCCGGCAATGGCCTGCACCAGAAAGAAGGTATCGAGTTCGTAACGCAAGGGATGGGTGCGCGCGTCACTGACCTCGAGCAGCCGGACGGCGCCGGCAAACTCCAGGCTCTTGCGCGCCAACAGCGCCAGCTGCCCGATCACGCCGAAGTGGACCCCGACCAGCACCAGCGGCGCCACCACGAAGAAGCGGCTGAGGCCGATCTTGCTCTGGAAGATCGGCAGCACGACATCGCTGTCAAGCAATAGGTCGCGATGGCTGACGCTGGCGACGGCCAGCCACAGGTAGGCCATCAGCGCCAACAGGGCGAGCCACGCCAGGCTGGCCGACCTGCTGGCACGGTTGATCGCCTCAAGCAGACGGTAGGGATTGACCGGCGTCTCGCCATCGAGCGCCGGCGCGGCAACATCGGTCATAGGCTTCGCCCCAAAAGCCTCACTGTCCCCGCACCGACTAAGGTGCCCTGAGCATAAGGGAGATTGTGTGGCGAGCCAGCCGCCGGGCCGGAAAAGGTTTAACGCCCCGGACGCCTCAATGGCGGGGTTGCCTCGGCTCCAAAGGGCAACCCTGCGCCCCGCCAACTCGCGAAGTTAGGCCATGTCGCTGGCGGCGCGGCGAAACCTCGCGTGCGGGCGGCCCCACCGTCGGCTCGGGGTTTGCGGGGCAGGAGCCGATCAGCCTTGCGCCGCATAGCCGCCATCGACGGGGATGGCCGCGCCGGTGACGAAGTCGGAGGCCTTGCTGGCGAGGAACACGGCAACCCCGCTCATGTCCTCCGGCGTGCCCCAGCGCCGCGCCGGGGTCCGCATCAACACCATGCTGTTGAGCCCCGACACCTCCGCGCGCGCCCGGCGGGTAAGATCGGTGTCGATCCAGCCGGGCAGCACCGCATTGACCTGGATGTTGTCCTTGGCCCAAGCGCTGGCGAGCGCCCGGCTCAACTGCACGATGCCGCCCTTGGAGGCGGCGTAGGCCGGGGCAAAGGAGGCGCCGAAGATCGACATCATCGACCCGATGTTAATGATCTTGCCGCCGCCGACCGTCTTCATATGCGGATAGGCCGCGTGCGCGCAGCTGAAGGCGCTGGTCAGATTGCTGTCGATGACCTGGCGCCACTCGGCCATGGTGTAGTCCTGCGGCTGCTTGCGAATATTGATGCCGGCATTGTTGATGAGGATGTCGAGCCGGCCCAGCTGGCCGACGGCAGCATCGACCATGTGCCGGCATGCGGCCTCGTCGGTGACGTCGACGGCAAACACCGCGGTCTTAACGCCGAAGCTGGCGAGTTCGGCGGCGGCGGCCTCGGACTTGGCGACGTTGCGCCCGGCGATGGCGACGGCAGCGCCCGCTTGCGCCAGGCCACGGGCCATCCCCAAACCGATGCCGCCGTTGCCCCCGGTCACGAGCGCAACGCGGTCCTTGAGATCAAATGCTGACATCTTCGCCTCCGAACAGGGAACCGGTTGCGAAGGATAGTCCCTTCTCGGGCAAAGTCAGCCCGGCAGTGGCCGGCGCGCCTATTCGGCGGCCTGGCGCATTGAAGGTGCCGCCGCCTTGACTTCGGCATCGACGTGCACTTCGAACTTGGCGAAGTTCTTGCCGAACATGTCGACCAGCGCCCGCGCCTGGGCATCGAAGGCAAGCTTGTCGTCCCAGGTGTCGCGTGGATTGAGGATCGCCGGGTCGACTTCGGCCAGCACCGCCGGCACCTGAAAGCCGAACAGCGGATCGGTGCGCATCGGCTGGCTCTTCAGCTGACCGGTCAGCGCGCCGTTGATCAGCGCCCGCGTCACCTTGATCGGCATCCGCCGGCCGACGCCGAACTTGCCGCCGGTCCAACCGGTATTGACCAGCCAGCAGTCGACGTTGTGCCGGGCGATCAGATCGCGCAGCATGTTGCCGTAGACGCTGGGATGCCGGGGCATGAACGGCGCGCCGAAGCAGGTCGAGAAGGTCGCCTGCGGCTCGCTGCCGAGGCCCTTTTCGGTGCCCGCCACCTTGGCCGTGTAGCCGGACAGGAAGTGGTACATCGCCTGGCTCGGGGTCAGCTTGGCGATCGGCGGCAGCACGCCGAAGGCATCGGCGGCGAGCATCACGACGTTGGTCGGATTGCGGGCGGTGCCGGTGGCGCTGGCGTTGGCCATAAATTCGAGCGGGTAGGCCGAGCGCGTGTTCTCGGTCAGGCGGCCGTCATCGAAATCAGGAACCCGGGTCACCGGATCGATGATGACGTTCTCGAGCACGGTCCCGAAGCGGTTGGTCGCCACCCAGATCTCGGGCTCCGCCGCTTGCGACAGATGGATGGTCTTGGCGTAGCAGCCACCCTCGAAATTGTAGATGCCGTCATCCGACCAGCCATGCTCGTCGTCACCGAGCAAGGTGCGGCCGGGATCGGCGGAAAGCGTCGTCTTGCCGGTGCCGGACAGCCCGAAGTAGATCGCTGCGTCTCCCTTGGCCCCGACATTGGCCGAGCAGTGCATCGGCAGCACGCCGTTTTCGGGCATCACGTAGTTCAAATAGCTGAACACGGATTTTTTCGTTTCGCCGGCATAGGAGGTGCCGCCGATCAGCACCAGCCGGCGGGCGAAATTGCAGGCGATCACGGTCTCGGAGCGGATACCGTAGCGTTTGGGATCGGCCTTGAAGCTCGGCAGATTGACGACCGTGAATTCCGGCTCGAAGCCAGCAAGTTCGGCAGTCGGCGGCCGGCGCAGCAAATTGCGGATGAACAGCGCGTGCCAGGCCAATTCGGTAAAAATGCGCGCGCGCAGCCGGTGCGCCGGATCGGCGCCGGCATAGAGATCCTGCACGAACAGCTGGCACCCCTGGGCGTGGCGGGCGAAATCGGCGAGCAGCAGCTCGAAGGCCTCCGGCGCCATCGGCTTGTTGTTCTCCCACCACACGCTCTTTTCGGTGGTGGCATCGCGGATGATGAACTTGTCCTGCACCGAACGACCGGTGTGGACCCCGGTGTTGACGACCAGCGCCCCGCCGGCGGCGAGCTGGCCCTCCCTCCGCTCGACCGCCAACTCGATCAATTGGGCCTCGAGCAGGTCGCGGGCAACCGAACCAGGAATGGTTAAAGGAAATGCTTCGCTTGTCATCGCGCTATTGATCTATCGCTAACGGTTGGAAACCTGCCGGGGCCATGGCCCGGGCGCCTCTTTGCCATCCAAAACCCAAGTACGCTAACTCGCGGCCGGCCCACCGCGTTCCCATTAATCATGTCAGCGCCTCGCTTGCGCTGTTGTGCGGGCGACCCAGCCATGGACGCCAAACCTCCCTCAGGTCACCCACACATCCGCTCAAATTGCCGTACGTGCCAAGGCGCTCGATCGCCACACCCGGGCGCCGAAGGCGGAAATGACACACACTATAGGGCATCATGGGCGGGCGCAAAGTCACCACGCCGATTAGCAGTGGGCATCTTTTTCAGGACGGGGTAGCGCCCCGTGCGGCTTGCGCCAGGGCAACGAGGGCGGCCCGCGCCGCCTGCGGGTCGCAGACACGTGCCGGGAAGGCGAGGCGCACGGCGGCGTCGCCCAGCAGCAGGTCGACCCCCTCCGGATCGATCCCAACCAGGCGCCAAGGTCCCGGCGGCGCACCCGCCAGGTTGGTGGCATAGAGCGCCACGGCGTCGGAGTGATCATCGTTCATATGCGTCACAATATCGGCCGCCGCGGCCAGCAAGCGGTGGGCGTCGGTGACCTCGGTCATGACCTCGCGGGCGCTGAGCGCGACGATTTTGCCGAAACCGCCGATATAGTGGGCATGGGCAACGTCGACCCGATACACGGAAAAATCGGCAAATTGGGCGTAGCCCTCGGCGGAGGGGTGCCGGGTCAGGAACCGGGCAAGCGCCGCCGCCGGGTCGCGGTTGGGCCTGGCGTCCCCGACCAGGGTCAGACGGCCGCCGGCGAGCGGGTCGCCGAGCCCGTTGGTGGCATCGAGCAGCAGGCTGGCGCGGGTGTCCGCGTCCAGATTGCGGGTATGCCGAGCCAGTCGCGAAATCAAGAGGATAGGGGATCCGTCGGGCTCGGTTGCGGTCAAGACCAGAGAGGCGTAAGGATGCCCGGTTTGATGGTCCAAGGTGGCAAGGCTGCCCTTGAGTGCCGTGCGCAGGATGTGGCGGGCGGCGACCGCGGGTTCGGGCTCGCCAGGGGGGCTGTTACGGTCTGAGTTATTGGGGGACATCGGCGCGACCCTTCACATCGGTCTGGGTGGCTGTTTCCTTCACAATATGGTTGCTTGGCTGGGGACTTGCCACAATTAGCGCACCTCGGGACCATAAAGCGGGGTCGGAGGATCAGTTGGGATGCGGGAGTCATGAAGGAAAAAAGCGTTATCGCCCTGGTCGATGACGAGCGCAACATTCTCACCTCGCTCGGCATGGCCCTCGAAGCGGAAGGCTACAAGGTGCGCACCTATAGCGACGGTGCCGCCGCGCTCGAAGCTTTGAGCGAGGAACCGGCGGACCTCGCCATCCTCGACATCAAGATGCCGCGCATGGACGGCATGGAGTTGTTGCGCCGCCTGCGCCAGCAGACCGACATGCCGGTGATCTTCCTCACCTCCAAGGACGAGGAGATCGACGAATTGTTCGGGCTCAAGATGGGTGCCGACGACTACATCGCCAAGCCGTTTTCCCAACGCCTGGTGGTCGAGCGCGTCAAGGCCGTGCTGCGGCGATTTCAGCCAAAGGATGCCGCCACCGCCGGCGCCGAAGCCGCGCGCGTGCTAGAGCGGGGCAAATTGCGTCTCGACCCGGAACGGCACACCTGCCATTGGGACAACCATCCGGTGATGCTGACGGTGACGGAATTCTTGATCCTGCAGGCGCTCGCCACCCGCCCTGGCGTGGTGAAGACCCGCGACGCGCTGATGGATGCGGCCTACGACGACCAGGTCTATGTCGACGACCGCACCATCGACAGCCACATCAAGCGCTTGCGCAAGAAGTTCAAGCAGGCCGATGAGAGTTTCGATGTGATCGAGACGCTCTATGGCGTCGGCTATCGCTTCAAGGAGGCGTAAGCGCCAAGGGAGTGCGATGGCTGTCGAGACAGACGGGTCGCGGGTTGCCGCTGGTGCCTGGGAAACGCTGAAGCGCGGCGCCACTTTCGGCGGCAGCGGCTTGGCGGCGAGTGGCGCCCGCATTGGCGCCTATCTGCGCAGGCTCGGCGACGCCGGTCGGGCGCGGGCCTATGTCCGGCAGACCTATGGGCTGCTGACCACCGGACCGCTGATCCGCTTTATTTCGCGCACCCTGCAGCGCCGCATCATCTTTGCCAATACCATTGGCCTTGCCATCCTGCTCGGCGGCATCTTCTACCTGAGCCAGTACCATGCCTGGCTGATCGACGCCAAACGCGACAGCCTGCGCGCCCAGGGCGATATCATTGCCGCCGCCATCGCCGCCAATGCCTCAATCGAAACCGGCCGTCTGGTGCTCGACCCGGACCGGCTGCCCGAGCTCGAGGGCGCGCGCAGTCCGTTTCGCGACGATGGCTTTGCGGCGCTGCAGCTGTCGATCGCCCCCGAGCGCGTCACGCCCATCCTGCGTCGGCTGTTGCCCAGCGCCGACACGCGGGCGCGGGTCTACGCCCAGGATGGCACGCTGATCATCGACACCGCGCAGCTATTGTCGCGCGGACAGTTGGCGCGCGGCGCAGCCGCGCCCGCCGATCAGCAGGACCGGATCCGGCTCAAGAACGGCTGGACCCGCTTTCTGGCGTGGCTGATGCGCGGCGACCTGCCGGTCTATCGGGAGATCGGCGGCGCCAACGGCAAGGCCTACCCCGAGGTGCGCATGGCACTCGGAGGATCGGCAACGCCGATGCTGCTCGTCAACGAGAAGGGCGAGCAGATCGTGTCGATGGCGGTGCCGATCCAATACCGCAAGGCGGTGCAAGGTGTCTTGCTGCTGTCCACGCGCCCGGGCGAAATCGATGAAATTCTGGCCGAGGAACGCAATCTGATCCTGCTGCTGGCGCTGACGGCGTTGGCCGCGACCCTGTTGGCGTCCTGGCTCTTGGCGCGCACCATCGCCGGGCCGATGCATCGCCTGTCCGAGGCCGCCAAGACCGTCAGCATCAACATCAAGGCGCGGCGGGAGCTGCCGGAGTATGGGCACCGGGCGGACGAGGTCGGCCAGATGGCCGCCGCTTTCCGCGAAATGACCGAGGCGCTCTACCGCCGGGTCGAGGCCAGCGAGCGTTTTGCCCAGGATGTTGCGCATGAGCTGAGGAACCCGCTGACCGCGGCGCGCTCAACCGCCGAGGCCCTGGCCTACGCCAAGACCCCCGAACAGCAAGGCGAGCTGGTGCGCGAGATTCAGGACGAGCTGAAGCGGCTCAACAAGCTCATCACCGACGTCTCCAATGCCGCCCGGCTCGATGCGGAAATGGCGCTGCAGGAGATCGAGCCGGTGGATGTGCGCCAGGTGCTCGAGGGCGTGGTCGACGTGTTCCAGGACCTGCTCAGCGGCAACAGCCGCCGCGTGGCGCTCAGCATCGCCGACGCGCCGCATAGTCTGCATCCCTATCTGATGATGGCGCACGAGGCCCGGCTCGGACGTGTGCTGACCAACCTGCTCGACAACGCCCTGTCGTTCTCGCCCGACGGCGGCGTCGTCACCGTCGAAGCCCGGCGCAAGGGCGGTGACATCGAAATCACCCTCGACGATCAAGGGCCGGGGATGCCGCCCGACAAGCTCGAAGACATCTTTGCCCGCTTCTATTCGGATCGCCCGCAGACGGACAGTACCGTCGGCAAGAACTCGGGCCTCGGTCTCAGCATTTGTCGCGAAATCGTCACCGCCTACGGCGGCAGCATCTGGGCCGAAAATCTTCGAACCGGCAATGGTGGCGCGCCGATCATCGCCGGCGAGCCTGCCGCCTTCCGCGACCGGCGGCTGTTGGGCATCGTCGGCGCTCGTTTCACGGTCCGCCTGCCATCGGCCGAAGCGGCAGCCAGCAGGGGAGCGCAGCTTGGGCGACGCGGCTGAGCTGGTGCACGGCACCTGCGTTGCGCTTGGCCGCGGCGCGGCGCTGATCAGGGGCCCGTCGGGCTCGGGCAAGTCCGATCTGGCGTTGCGCTTTCTCTATCTCGCCCGCCGTGGGCCGGCGGCGCTGGAGGCGCCGATCCTGGTTGCCGACGATCAGGTGCGTGTGACCCGGGATCGGGAACGGCTGTTGGTAACCGCCCCCGACACCATCCGCGGCAAGATGGAAGTGCGCGGCATCGGCATCATCGAGGTCAAATGCCTGGTCGAGGCTGAGCTGAAGCTGGTGGTCGACCTCATCTGGCCGGGCGAGATCGAGCGCATGCCCGAACCGGACCAATCGGCCGAGCTCCTCGGGTTAAGGATACCGCTGGTGCATCTGCGCCCGTGGGAAGCCTCCGCCCCGATCAAACTCGCGCTGGCACTGGCGCAGGCCAAGCAGGTGTGACCTGTTGGCGAGCGGCCGCAAACGGCGTCTTTTTTCTTGCGTGATGCGCATTGGCTGACCATCATGCGCCTCCCGTGGGCGGCGGAACAGCCTTTGGGGGTACCTCGGCTCGTGCGCCGAACACCAGGGACGCGCAGCATTCCGATGATCGGCGTCGTCATTGTCGCCCACGCAGGCCTGGCGGACGCGTTCAAAGCGACGCTGGAACATGTGGTCGGGCGTCAGGACCGGCTCGAGCCGTTCTCGATCGGGCCCGAGGACGACATCGAGCAGCGGCGTGCCGAGCTGATCGAGGCCATCCGCCGCGTCGATAGCGGCCAAGGCGTCGTGGTCCTTACCGACATGTTCGGCGGCACGCCCTCCAATCTGGCCATTTCGGTGATGAGCGAAACCGGGGCGGAAGTGCTGGCCGGTATCAACCTGCCGATGCTGATCAAGTTGGCGAGTCTTAGAGCCGATGCCAAGCTCAACGAGGCGGTCAGTGCGGCCAAAGAAGCGGGCCGCAAGTACATCTCGATCGCCAGCCAGGTCCTCTCTGGCGAACCGTGAGCAGCCGGGCTAGCCCTTGATGTCGAGCCAGGACAAACCGCGCGCGTCCGTCACCATCTGTAACCGCAAGGGCATGCATGCGCGGGCCTCGGCCAAGTTCGTCAAGTGCGCCGAGAGCTTCGATGCGGACGTCCGCGTCATGCGCGATGGCAACACGGTGGACGGCACCTCGATCATGGGGCTGATGATGCTGGCCGCCGGCCCCGGAACGGTGATCGTGCTGGAAGCCGAAGGACCGGAAGGGCCGGAAGCCATCGAGGCGCTGGT
>DATFXD010000393.1:0-16642 GCA_035258605.1 Hyphomicrobiaceae bacterium
CGTTGAAATGCTCAGTGTTCATCGTCGCCGCCAAAAGGTGAGGGACATGAAGGGGTGGAGGCGGTGATGCCCTCGGTGCGGGCGTCTTCCTCGCGTCATGTCGCACGCGGGGTGCGGGCAATCTTGATCGTCGATGTGGTCGAGTCCGTGCGCCTCATCGAAGAGGATGAGGAAGGCGTACTTGCGCAATGGCTCAGTCTCGTCGAGCAGATCGAGCACAATGTGTTGCCGATGTTTGGCGGGCGTCTGGCTAAGAGTCTCGGTGATGGGATGCTGCTCGATTTTGACGAAGTCCGATCGGCAGTCTCTGCCGCATTTGTGATTCAGAGGCTCAGTCAACACCGCAATGCTGCCTTGCCACCGGAACGCCAGATACTATTGCGCATGGGCATTGCGGTTGCTCCTGTCCTTTTGGAGCGTCACGATGTTTATGGCCGCGGGGTAAATCTCGCCGCGCGGCTGACGAGCCTGGCAGGTCCCGGCGAGATCGTCGTGTCGGCTGAGGCGCGCGACCAATTAACGCCGACACTCGATGCCGAAGTTGAAGACCTTGGCGATTGCTATTTGAAGCACATTGCGCAACCGGTGCGTGCCTACCGCATCGGACCACCTGGCCCTCGACCAGTCCTGAAACCCGCTGTTGGGGGCGCGCTTCTGCCCTCCATTGCCGTTGTACCATTCGTGGCACGCCGCATGGATGCGGCTGGCGCGTGTCAGATCGGCGAGATCCTGGCAGAGGAAATTATCCGGGTCCTTTCCCGCTCCCCTAACATGGATGTGATCTCCCGACTCTCCACCACTACGTTTCGAGGGCGGGATTTCAGCATTGAGGAGATTGGTGCCCACCTGCGTGCCAACTATTTGCTTTCAGGTAGCTATCGGGTGGACGGTGACCTTCTTTCGGTCAGCCTGGAGCTGGCTGATGTCAAGTCGCACCATGTCGTGTGGAGCGAAAGGTTTAACGACAGCATTGGCGGCCTTCTCGGCCAGGAGCAGGAGCTTATTGGCCAGATCGTTGCCAGTGTGTCGAGCGCTGTGCTTTCGCGAGAAATGCAGCGTGTCCGGTCCAATCCGGTGCCGATTGTAGAAAGCTATTCACTGTTGATGGGTGCGATTGGACTGATGCATCGCATGTCGCTGGAGGACTTCAACCACGCGCACGAGCTCTTGACCGCAGTACTTGAACGGGCGCCCCAACATCCGATGCCACAATCGTGGATGGCCAATTGGCACGTGCTTCGCGTCTATCAAGGCTGGACAGACGACGCGAATAGGGATGCTCGCCTCGCCTTGGACTGCACCAACCGTGCCCTTGACACGGACCCGGAGAGTTCGCTTGCGCTGACAGTCAACGGTCTCGTGCACACGCACATGTCCAAACGGCTCGATATTGCACGCGAGCGCTACGCCCTCGCCGTGCAAGTCAATCCGAGCGACGCGCGGGCGTGGCTGCTCAAGGGTACCTTACATGCATTCCAGGACGAGGGAGCGGACGCGATCGCTGACACACAGCGGGCCATCGGCCTCTCGCCGCTCGATCCGCACCGCTACTACTTCGACAATCTCGCGGCCACCGCCTACAATGCAGCCGGTCGGCCTGATCTTGCCATTGATCTTGCACGGCGGTCGCTGGCGGCCAATCGCTTGCATACGTCGACCTTGCGTACAATGGTCGTCGCCCAATGGATGCTAGGCCTTCAGGATGAAGCCCGGCAAACGGTGCTCGAACTGCTGCGGCTGGAGCCGGGCTTAACAATCCGCGGGTATTTGCAGCGCGCACCCAGTGCGGCGTACCGCACGGGTATGGAATGGGCAAAGGCACTAGAGGCGGCTGGTGTGCCCAGCTAAAGCGGACGTGAGTAGGTGTGATTTGCAGCACAGTCGCAGGTGCGAGCATGCGGCAATGCTAGATTGGGCTCAATAGTTTCTTTTGGGAGTGACCACACAAGGAATTGCGGGTCTGTAGCAACTTGCCGAGGCCACATTTGCTCGATCGGCTACTGGCACTGCTTTCCGTTGTCGCTGATACCAGTAATACGCACCAACCCCGAAAATTCGCGTGCCAGCTTTGTCTGCGCTAATGCGCAGATTTCAGGCGTCTCCTCCACCGTGCCGCGTACGACACGATAAAAATGCCCCTTAGATCTTCGTCATCGATCAGGGATCACGTTGTTGAGTGTCCCGGAATCGCTGCATCCGTGCTCGCTTTTCCTTCCATAGCCACATGCGCGCGCTTCTCCGGCGCATACCAGAGGTTAAACGCTTAGGTAAGATTGCCTCCTGCGCCTGTTGGCCGGAAAGGTGAGACACTATCGGCTTCAGAACTTCGCCCCTGCAAATCTTTTTCGCTGTCAGAAGTGTGCTCCATGGAATGCTTCGACAATCGCCACCCCCAAGCGGGAGAAAACGCGTCCCGTCGAGCTCGACGCTGGTGACATCGTTGGCAACCACCAACCTGTCACAGTCGATTGATGAACCAACCTGCCCTGGTTGTTCCTAATCGAGCGCCAATCCAAACTGGCCGCCATTGCCAACGCGCCGCCCTGGCGCCTAACCTAGCCGAGCGACCGGCGCCCGGAGGCGCCGGTGCTGTGGCAGCGCCAGGAGGACACATGCCGGCCTACATCTGCACGGCGTGCGGCACTCAGTATCCGCCCGATGAGCAGCCGCCGCAGAGGTGCCTGATTTGCGATGATGAACGACAATTCGTGCCGCCCGCGGGGCAGGGGTGGACAACGCTTGAGAAGCTTTGCATCGGCCACGCCAACGCCTATCGCGAGCACGAGCGCGATCTGATTGGCATCGGCACGCAACCCGCCTTTGCCATCGGCCAGCGCGCCCTCCTGATCCGCACGCCGCACGGCAACGTGCTGTGGGACTGCATTGCCTTATTGGATGCCGCCACCATCACCCTGATCAAGGCCTTAGGTGGTCTCAAGGCGATCGCCATCTCGCATCCACACTTCTACACCACCATGGGCGAGTGGGCGCGCGCCTTCGATGCGCCGGTCTATCTCAATGCCGCCGACCGGGCGTGGATCATGCGACCCCATCCTGGCGTCACGTTCTGGGACGAGGCCACCTTTAATCTGCTGCCAGGACTGACGCTGATCCGCTGCGGGGGGCATTTCGCCGGCGGCAGCGCGCTGCATTGGGCGGCCGGCGCCGACGGCCGCGGTGTGCTCTTGACCTCCGACATGGCGACCGTCAACACCGACCGCAAGTCGTTCACGTTCATGCGCAGTTACCCGAACATGATCCCGCTGTCGGGCCGCCAGGTCGAGGCGATCGGCGCCGCCCTCGCTCCCTTTGCTTTCGATCGCGTCTACAGTCATTTCTTCGATCGGGTAATCCACGCCGACGCCAAAGCGGCACTGCATCACTCGGTTAAGCGCTACGTCGGCGCCATCAACGGCGCCTACGACGGCAGCTGAGTCGCCCCACGGCGGCGGCGGCGCGCGATTGGCGCGCGCCGAACGCGCCGCCGGCGGCTAGGCCATTGCCGGCCGCGGCTGCAGCGGCGGCTCGACATCGCCGGGCAGCGGGCAATCGTAGGGCGTGACGGTGGTGCGGGCGCGGTGGTCGGCCTTGGCCTGGGCGATCAAGCTTGGGTCGTTAAGCGCCTCGACGGCGACGCTCGCCATCACCTTGGCGGCGTGCACCATACCTTTTTTCGCCTGCCCGGACTTGCCCTGGGCGGTGATCTGCCAGGAATGCCCGGGGGTGCCGATCGCGTGTGTGGCAACGCGCGCCTGCACCGTTGGCACCACCCAGCTCACGTCGCCGACGTCGGTCGACCCCATCATCGGCGCGCCCCTGGTGCCATAGGGCACGACGAAGTCGCACAGCGGATTGTCGCGCGCGCCCGATACACCGGCGCGGGCATAAGCCGAGGCGATGTCTTCCGGCGACAGCGTGCCCTGGATGTCGGCGGCATAGGCCCGATCGGTGGCATCGAACGGCGGCGGTCCCAGGCGTTCGAACTGGGTCTGCATGGCCTGTTCCAGCGGCGTGTTGCCAAGCAGGTTGGACACCGCACTGACCACCTGGCGGCTGACACTGGTCTCGGTCATGAGGGCCGCCCCCTGCGCCACCTTGCCAACGCGCTCGATCAGCGCGCGCATGCCGGGGAGATCGCGCGCCCGGATCGCATAGCGCACGCGCGCCTTGGCCTGCACCACGTTCGGGGCGACGCCACCGGCGTCGATCATGGCATAGTGGATGCGCGCATCCGAGGGCATGTGTTCGCGCAGGTAGTTGACGCCGACATTCATCAACTCCACGGCATCAAGCGCGCTGCGACCGAGATGCGGCGCCGCAGCAGCGTGGGCCGCACGCCCCTGGAAGGTAAAGTCGATGCGGGTGTTGGCGAGGCTCATGGCATCGTCGACGCGATTGATGGCGGCGGGATGCCAGGTGATGGCAATGTCGACGTCGTCGAACAGACCGGCACGCACCATGAACACCTTGGCGGCCCCGCCTTCCTCGGCCGGGCAGCCATAGTAGCGGACCCGGCCGGCAATACCGTGTTCGGCCAGATAGGTCTTGACCGCGGTCGCCGCCAGCAGCGCCGCGGCGCCCAACATATTGTGGCCGCAGCCATGTCCGTGCCCGCCCGGCACCAGCTCCTTGGGCTCGGCGATACCGGCAACCTGCGACAGGCCCGGCAGCGCATCGTACTCGCCGAGAATGGCGATCACTGGCCCGCCCTCGCCGGCTTCACCCACGATGGCGGTCGGAATGCCGGCCACATTCTCGGTGATGCGGAAGCCGTCTTGCTCGAGCATGGCACGATGCTCGGCAACGGAGCGGAATTCGGTGTAACAGATCTCCGGCATCTCCCAGACCCGATCGGACAGCGCCTCGTAGGCCCGCTTGTGCCCGTCGACCAGCCGCCAGATCTTCTCGCTGTTGTGCATGTGTCCTCCTGTGATCGCGGGGCTCAAGCCTAACCCGGTCGTGGGCTGGGCAAAAGCGGGAAAGCCCGATGGCTTGGCTGCGTTAGCTCCGCCAGATCCGCGCCTCGTCAAACCCGAGCTCCGCAAACTCGCTGGCGCGCAGCGGCAGCTCGGCCTCGGAAAAGAATTCATCGAGCTGCGGCGGCTTCACCGACGTTGCGCTCAGCATGGCATGTGCCTGCCCACGATGGTGCACCTGATGCTGGAAAACGTGCATCAGCAATCGGTCGGTGCGCTCGGTCTGGATCCTGCCCTCGCCGCGGCTGACGCGAGTGATGCCGTCGAGGTCGGGCTCGGTCAACGCCTCGCAGACGGCGATCAGGCGGCGGTCCACGCGCGACTGCTCGGCGGTAAGTTCGGCGAGCGTGGCGCAGGGCAGCTGGTTGCGCCATGCCGCCGGTCCCAAGCTGCCACCTTCGAGCGCATCGACGTAGAACCAGTCGATGATCAGGATGTGATTGAGCGTGGCCTTGAGCGAAGGAAAGAAGCCCGTCCGCGGCGCCTCGAACTCCGCCTGCGAGAGCTTGGCACAGGCGGCGGCGAGGCGGTGGTTGGCCCAGGCATTGTTGTAGGCCATGGCGCGCATGGCGCCGATCAGCGATGCCGGCATGGTTTGGATCTTCCTCCCGGTGGTTGCGTCGTGCGCCGCGGTTTGCATCGGCGCGGGGTCGCCACGGCAAAAACTTGCCCGATCACGGCCGCGGCGGCCTCTGGGTCACGGGGTTTTTTTAAGCGCTTGGGCGTCGAGGACGCAATCTCGTCGAGCGCTTTGTACAGGGTTCGTCAGGCGCCGCTGGGTGGGGTCGGCATCGGCCGGCCCGGGCCAGCGGTCGTCGGCGCCCGGGCCGTGCTATAGATCGTCCCGATGGTGCCCGCGGCTTGCCCTCGCCCCTGGCGCCAAAACCCGATCCCGTACCGACAGGGAGACCCAACGTGCAGACGACGGTTTTGCGGTCCAACGCCAATACCATGATGCAAATCAAGGACCCCGGCGAGGCCCGCCGGATCATTCGCGCCGGCAGCTACAGCGGCCACACCGCCGGCATCGCCCCGGAACACGTGCAGGGCAACCTGTGCATTCTGCCCAAGGACCTGGCGTTGGAGTTCGCAGCCTTCTGCCAAGCCAATCCCAAGCCCTGCCCGCTGATCGGCATGGGCGCGCCCGGCGATCCCAGTCTGCCCGACCTGGGCGACATCGATATTCGCACCGACGTGCCGCGCTATCGCGTGTTCAAGGACGGTGAGCTCATCGATGAACCCACCGATATCCGCACCTACTGGCGCCCCGACCTCGTCAGCTTCGTGCTCGGCTGCTCGTTTTCCTTCGAGCTGCCGATCCTCGAGGCCGGCATCCGCCTGCGCCACATCGAGGACGATCGCACGGTGGCGATGTATCGCACCAACATCGCCTGCGTGCCGGCCGGGCGCTTCCGCGGCAACATGGTCGTCTCCATGCGACCGTTCACCCCAGCCGACGCCATCCGGGTCATTCAAATCACCTCGCGCTTCCCGGCCGTGCACGGCGCACCCGTGCACATGGGTTTGCCAGAGGCGATCGGCATCCGCGACCTTGCGCGACCAGACTACGGCGATCCCCCCGATATCGCAGCCGGGGAGCTACCGCTGTTCTGGGCCTGCGGGGTCACGCCACAGGTCGCAATCGAAGCCGCGCGGCCCTCCCTTTCGATCACCCATAAACCGGGCGCCATGCTGATCACCAACAAGCGCAACAACCAACTGGCGGCGATCTGACGTGGCCGCCCCCGACGGCGGGCGCAATGGTGATGCGGCGCTTGAGCCGCTGTTGCCCGCGGCCGCCGCCCTCTTCGCCCTCTATGCCCTCGTTGCCGCGCCATTGTTGTTTTCGGACGGCGTTGATCTGGAACAGATCACGCTCTCCTGCCTGTTGGCCGTGGCGCTGGTGCTGTTGAGCGCCATCGACCTGCGCGAGTATCGCCTGCCGGATGTGTTGACCCTGCCGCTGGCGGGCCTCGGCGTCCTCGCCACCCCCCTGCTGCTCGAGACCTCGCCGGGGTGGCAGCTGGCCTCCGCGCTGGTTGGCTTTGCGCTGATGGCCGGCATCGGCTTTGTCTACCACTGGCTGCGCGGCGTGCCGGGTCTTGGCCTGGGAGATGCCAAGCTCCTCGGCGCCGCGGGGGCGTGGCTTGGCGCCGAAGGGTTGCCGACCGTCCTGGTGTGGGCCTGCGCCGCCGCCATCATCGGCCTCTTGATCCGGGGCTGGCGCACGCGATCGCTATCGGCCAAAACCCGGGTGCCGTTCGGACCCTTTCTCGCGTTCGGCACCTGGCTGGTCTGGCTCTACGGACCCTTTTGATGGCTGGCATCCCAAGCGCAAAAGTGTCGCCAGGAATTGACTTGCCAGGGCTCGGGCGCACGGCGCATTGTGCGCAAACTTAAAGTCAGCGTTGTGGGGTTCTGCGCATGCTGCTCGGTATCAAGCTGCGGCATCGGCACCGACTGGGCGTCGGCAGCGACGCGGGTTTTACGCTCTTTGAGTTGCTCGTGGTGCTCGGCATCCTGGCGTTGCTTGCGACCTTTGCCGCGCCGCAGGTGCTGCGCTATCTGGGCAAGGCTAGAAGCGAGACCGCCAAAATCCAGATCAATGCACTGGCAAGCGCAGTCGAGCTCTACGCCCTCGATAATGGCGGCTACCCGCCGCAGCAGGTGGGACTGGGGGCGCTGATGCAGGCGCCGCCCGGCGCCTTGCGCTGGGCCGGACCCTACCTGAAAAAAGCCGAAGGCCTGGTCGATCCCTGGGGGCGGCCCTACCAGTACCGCAATCCCGGCCGCAGCGGGCCCTTCGACATCTTCACGCTCGGGCGCGACAACGCCCCCGGTGGTACCGGCGAGGACCAAGACGTCGCCAATTGACCGGCGCCCACCGCCGGCCGGACGCCGCTGCGACGGCGAGATCATTCGCCGCCCGCGACCCAACCAGCCCAGGACCTCTAGCTGGCGTTGCGCAGTTTGAGTTCGGTAACAATCGTGCGCTGGATGGTGCCGCCGCGGCGGACGCGCGCAATGCTCAATTCGACCAGATCGGGCAGCGCATCGGTTCGCTTCCAGTCCTCCGACCAGCCCGGGGGTTGGCGCAGCTGCGGGCGACCGAAATAGCGGAATTCGGCGCTGGCAATGTTATCGGCGATGACCTGTTCTTCGCCGGCGGGCGGGCTTGCCCCCTCCGGCACGGGGCCATAGTAAGGGGCCACCGCCACCACCAGCGCATTGACGCCGCCGCCAGCCGGGCGCAGCTCGATGGTGTAGCGATAAAGGCCGCCGCCGGCAGGTCCGTTCTGCGAGGGGGCGACGAAGCGTACCGCGGCCTTGCTGCCGCTGAACAGGATGTTGACGAGACCGGCCTTGCTTGGCTCGAACAGCGGCATGGCTTCGGCCAGCCGTGTCTCCACGAAGTCGAGACCGGCGTCGTGGCCGCTGTCGCGGTCGAGTTCGGCGGTCGCGGTCCACACCTGGCGCGCCAGGCGGAAGGCCCCCGGCATAAAGCCTAGGATCAACGCCAGGATCACCAGCGCTATCAGCATCTCCATCAAGGAGAAGCCGGCCTCACCGGCGCCGTGCTGGCGATGCGGGTCGAGCCTCGTCATTTCGGCAACGCGATCTTGAGCGATTTGAGCTCGAGCGCGCGGGTGCGGCGCGTCTCGTCGCGCCAGCTCACCTCGACCGCAACCCAGTAGCCGGTCGGACGCGCGCGGGCGCGCCGATCGCCCTCGATCTCGGGGGTCTGGCGGCGCACATCCACCACCCAGCTGTAGCCATTCTCGCTGCCGGTTTGTTGGCCTTCGCTCAGCGGACTTTCCACCCCGGCGGCGGCGAGCCGGGCCTCGGCAATGTGCAGTGCCTTGAGCTCGCCCTGCGAGGTGCTCACCCCGCGCCAGCCGAGCGCCAGGCCCTGCTGGATCAGCACGTAGCAGGCGACGAAGATGATCAGTGCGACGATGGTTTCGATCAAGGTGAAACCGTCGTCGGCGCCGGCCGCGGCTTTACTTTTGCTACTCAATCCGCACATCGCCGGTCAGCCAATTGACGCTAACGGTTGCCTGCCTGCCGGCGTCGCGCAACACCACCTTGCCGCCGCTGGCACTGCCGTCGGCGAAGAAGCGCACGCGCACCACGTTGCTAGCGAGCTGCTCGGCGGCGGGAACCTCGACGTTGACGAGGACCCCCGGGTAGAAGGGGTGTGGCGTGCCCAAGCCATCAAGCCACATGCGCCGATTGCCGACATCGATGATCAGGGCCTGGTCGACGTTGCGGGTCTGCGCCGCGCTGCGCGCGT
This sequence comes from Hyphomicrobiaceae bacterium, assembly GCA_035258605.1. Classification (GTDB taxonomy): domain Bacteria; phylum Pseudomonadota; class Alphaproteobacteria; order Rhizobiales; family Hyphomicrobiaceae; genus AWTP1-13. Next base: position 9,271 of record DATFXD010000393.1, read on the forward strand.
CGCGCAGCTGGGTCGCGACCTCGTAGGCCATGGCCTTGAGCTGGTAGCCGGCGCGCGAGCCGCCGAAATAGGGCACCGCCACCGCCAGCGCGAGCGCCGCGATGCCCAGCGCGACGATCAGCTCGAGCAGGGTGAAGCCAGCTTCGCCGCGGCACCGGGCGGTTGCGGTGGTGATCATTGCAGCGCCAGCTCGTTGACGCTGACGATGGCGCCGATGACCGACAAAATGAGGCCGCCGACGGCGATGCCGATCACGATCGTCAGGATCGGCGTCAATAGGGCGGTGAGCCGGTCGAGCTGGCGTTGCAGCGCCGCCTCGTAGATGTCGGCGACACGGCTCAGCATGGTATCGAGCTGACCGGACTGTTCGCCGACGCCGATCAGGCGCAGCGACAGCTCCGGGAACAGTCCCGATTTGCCGAGCGAGCCGACCAAACCGCCGCCTTCGCGCATATCGGTGGCGCAGGTATGCACCGCCCCGGACATGGCGCGATTGCGCAGCGCGTCGGCGGCAACGGCCAGCGCCCGCAGCATCGGTACCCCGCTCTTGATCATCGTCCCCAAGGTGCGCGCGAACACCGCGGTCTGTCCATTTTCGACGAGCTCGGAGATCAACGGCACCCGCAACACCAGCCGGTCGCGCATCAGCCGCCAGGCGTCCTGCCGAAACAGCGCCATCACCCCGGCGACGGCCGCGGCGCCGACCAACAAGGTGAGCAGCCAGTGCCCGGCTAGAAAATCCTGCACCGCGATCAGGGTCCCGATCACCGCCGGCGGCTCCTTGCCGGCCTCCTTGAACATCGGCGCGATGGTGGGGACCAGAATGGTCATAATGATGATCAAGGCGGCGCCGGCGGCAAACATCAGGGTTGCCGGATAGACCAGCGCCGACACCACGCGGGAGCGGAACTCCATGGCGCGGTCGAGCAGATGCGCCAGATCGTCGAGCGCGGCGCCGAGCGTGCCGCTGGCTTCGCCGGCGTTTACGATCCGCCAGTAGTATTCGGGGAAGGCGCCCTGCTGGCCGCTCAGCGCCTCCGACAGCGAGGCGCCGTCGAGCACGCGCGCCAGCACGGCGCCGACCACCTGCCGGGTGCGTGCCGAGATCAGCGGCTGTAGCACGACGATGCGCAGCGCCTCGTCGAGCGGCAGCTCGGCCTTGATCAAGGTGGCGAGCTCGCGCGTAAATAGTGCCAGGTTCTGTGGCGACAGGCGGCGCGAGGAGAACACCTCCTGCTGCCACCAGGGCAGCGATGGCGGGGCACCGCTGCCACCCTCGATCAGTTCGAGCGCATAGCGGCCCTGCCGCACCAGCGCCTCGAGCGCGGCCTCGCGCGTCTCCGATTCGATCTCGCCGGTGAGGCGCCCGCCCTTGTCGTCGTAGGCTTTATAGGTGTAGCGCGGCATCAGTTCATCCGTGTCACGCGTAAGACCTCGTCGATGGTGGTCTCGCCGCGCAGCGCCTTGGCCAGGCCATCGTCGAACATGGTGACCATGCCGTCCTCGAGCGCGGCGTTCTGGATGGCGACCTCGGTACCGCTCTCCAACACCTGCCGGCGTACCTGATCGGTGACCACCAGGAGCTCGCTGATGGTGGTGCGGCCGAGGTAGCCGGTATTGCGGCACACCTTGCAGCCAACCTTGCCGCGCAGGCCACTGGCATCGCTGGGCAGCCCGCGCGTGGTGCCGTCGGGCTGCTGGCGCAAGCGCTCGAGCAGCAATTCCGAAGCCTCGATCGGCGCGGCGCAGGCCTGGCACAGGCGGCGCACCAGGCGCTGCGCCAGGACGCCGGTCAAGGTCGACGACAACAGATAGTCGGCCAGGCCCATGTCGAGCAGTCGGGTCACGGTGGCGGCGGCGCTATTGGTGTGCACGGTCGACAGCACCAGATGGCCGGTCAGCGACGCCTGGATCGACATTTGCGCCGTTTCCAGATCGCGGATCTCACCCACCATGATGATATCGGGGTCCTGGCGCAGGATTGACCTCAGCGCATGCGCGAACGTCAAGCCGATCCTGGGCTGCACCTGGATCTGGTTGACCCCCACCAGCTGGTATTCGATCGGGTCTTCGACCGTGAAGGTCTTGCGCTCCGAGGTATTGAGCGCGTTCAACGCCGTATAAAGGGTGGTGGTCTTGCCGCTGCCGGTCGGTCCGGTGACGAGGATAATGCCGTTCGGCTGCTCGAGCAGTTTGGCAAATGCCTCGTGCGCCGGCCCGGCGAAGCCCAACGCCTGAAAGTCGAGCTGCACGCTGGAGCGGTCGAGGATGCGCAACACCACGCTCTCCCCGCACAGGGTCGGCATGGTGGAGACGCGCAAATCGATCTCGCGTCCGTGCACGTTGGTCTTGATGCGGCCGTCCTGCGGCATGCGCCGCTCGGCGATGTTGAGCTGGGCCATGATCTTGATGCGCGAGGTGACGGCGGCGCGCACCGACAGCGGCAGGGTTTCCACCGTATGCAGCATGCCATCGAGACGATAGCGCACGCGCAGTGAATCCTCGCGCGGCTCGACATGGATATCGGATGCCTGCATGTCGACGGCGCGCGTGATGAGGTCATGCGCGAGCCGGATGATGGGGGCCTCGCTTGCCAGGTCTTCGAGGCGGCGCACGTCATCGTCGCTGGCTTGCCCGGTGCCCGTCTCCTCGCCGCCGGCGACGGCGCCCGGCCGGCCGTAGATCTCCTTGATGGCGCGCTCGACGATGCTGGCCGCCATCACCCGCGTCTCGACCGGGCGGCCGAGCAGAAAGCCGATGCCGGCGATCGGGTCGACATTGAAGGGATCGGCGGTGGCGACGATGATGGTGTCGCCGGCTTCGGCAAGCGGCAGCAACCGGTTGCTGGCGAGGAAATTGAGCTGCAGCTCGTCGGCCAGCAGCGGCATCTGTGGCAAATCTTTGGCATCGGCCAGCGGCATGCCGAGGAACTCGGCCAACAGCCGGGTCATGTCGACGTCGGGCAACAGGCCGAGCCGGGTCAACACCCAGTCGAAGCGCTCGCCCGATTGCTTCTGCGCGCGCTGGGCGCGGTGCACGGCCAATTCATCGAGCGCGCCCCGCTCGAGCAGAAAAGCCCCGAACGCGGCGACAAACTCGTCGCTGCGCGGGTCGGAGGCGCCCGGCGCCGGCGCGGCGGATTGTTGGCTCATGGCACCCCCCGAGCGCGAATTACACCTGGGAAAAATACTACGAATTCCAGTATATTGGAACGTGGTTGGGTAACGGCTGCGTGACGCCTCGTGCCGGAGGCGCCGTCGGCATTGGTTGGGGCGGGCCAAGATGGCGAGTATTGCGCAAGGTCTCGGGGTTGCGGCCGGCAGCGTCACCAACTTTCTCGGCTGGTGGCGCGAGGAGCTGCGCGGACTGGTGCCGCAGCGGGTGCGGGCGAGAGCCGCCTCCCAGATCCTGATCGTGGTCGGCCAGGACGGCTATCGCGTGCTGGAAAGCACCGGCAGCAAGCAGCGGCCGGTGCGCGGCGGCGTCGAGCTGTCCGCGCCCGAGGCCGCGGCGGCGGCCGCCGAACTCGCCAAGTCCAATGCCGCGGCCCTGATCGGCATCAGAGTGCCGCTCGCCAGCTGCTTCGTGCGCCACGTCGAGCTGCCGCGCAGCGCTCAGGCGGACGTGGCCCGGATCTTGGAACTCGACCTCGAGCGCGCCACCCCGTTCAAACTCAAGGACGTGTTGTGTGCGGCCCTGATCGAGGACGGCCAGGAGCGCGCCGGGCGGCTCAAGGTGCGGCACATGATGATCAAGCGGCAAACCTTGGAGCCGATTTCGGCCGAACTCAACGCCTCGGCGGTCGCGGTCGACTTCATCGACTGCTGGGATGAGGTCAGCGGCCAACCGCTCACCGTAAATTTTCTGGCTTCCCAGCAACAGGCCGCCGCAGCCGGCCGCAAGGTGTCATTTACCGCACTGCTGATGGGGCTGGCGGCGCTGCTCGGGATCGCGGCGATTTGGCTCGCCGACGCCCGCTACCAGACCGCGCTTGAGGGTATCGAGGGTCAGGTGGCGCAGGCACGGACCCAGGCCACCAATGTCCGCCGCGCGCTCGACACATCGCAGGCGGCGATCGTGGAGATCGGGCAGTTGCAGAGCCTCAAACTCGGCACCACGACCACCGTCGAGCTGATCGATGCGGTCACCAAGCTTTTGCCCAATTCGGTGTGGCTGACCGACCTGCGGCTCGAGAACGGCCAGCTCGACATCACCGGCCTCGCCAAGTCCGGCGCGGCCCTGCTGCCGCTGTTTGAACGCTCGCCGCTGTTCACCGACGCGGCGATGGCCTCGGGCGTCAACTTCGATCCGCAGGAAAACAAGGAACGCTTTTCCCTGCGCGTGCGCGTGCGACAAGCCGCTGGCGAGGCCGCCGCCGGCAATGATCAGGAGAAACGGTGATGCGCGAGTTGCCACGACCCCTCCGCCAGCTGGCGGCCGTGGTCCTGCTGCTGGTGACGGTGGCGCTGATCTGGTTCCTCGGCGTGCTGCCGCTCAGCGCCCATTTCGAGCGCCTGGGCGAGGAGATCGCCAATCAGCGCACGACCCTTGGCCGATTTGCCGCCGTCGCGGCGTTGCAGAACCGTCTCGGCGAGGCGCAGCGGGCCGGCCGCGCCGCCAGCACCAGCGCCGCCTATCTGGCCGGTGAGGGCGACCAGATCAAGAGCGCGACCCTGCAGACCCTGCTCGCCAACATCGCCGCCGAGAACGGGTTGCGGCTCACCAGCACGCGGGCGCTGAACCCGATCGAACGCAACGAGCTGCGGCTGATCGGCGTGCGCGTGCAGTTCACCGCCAGCATCGAGCAGTTGCGCGAAATCCTCTATGCCGTCGAGTCCAAGCAGCCGTTCCTGTTCGTTGAAGGCCTGCAGGTGCACACGGTGTCGGCGATGGCGCATGATCCTGAACACGCTGGCATTTTGGACGTGCGCGCCGACATATATGGTGCCGCACCGCGCAAGAGAGGTTGACCATGGCGCGCGCGGCAGGGGTCGGATCGGCCCGCACCTTGAAAGTTACGGCCTTGGTGGGCGCGATCGCCGTGCTGTCGCTGCTCAATTGGCATCTCTACACCACCGCGCTCGACATTGCGCCGCTGGCGCCGGACACCCGCGCCGCAGCAAGCAACGAGGCCAAGGAGGTCGACCTCAGCACCCCGCTCGATGACAAGCCGCTGATCGGGTTCGAGGAGACCGTGCAACGGCCGCTGTTCAACGCCGATCGCAAACCGATCGTGCGCAACAAGGAGGTCGCCGCTGCCGCGCCGCAGCCGCTCAGCACCGGCATGCAGCTGGTCGGCATCGTCAAATCCGCCGCCACGCCGGGACGGGCGCTGATCCGCTTCCCGGGCGAGCCGGTCGGCAAATGGGTGCCCGAAGGCGAGACCATCAATGGCTGGCATGTGACGAGCGTCAAGACCGTCAGCATCGTGCTCGAGGGCAACGGGCAAACGCACGAATTGAAGCTGCAGAGCCTGACCAACGCCGAGCGCGAGAAAACCGAAACCGCCAACGAGCCGCGCCGCAAGCCGGCGCGTTAGCCAAGGGCGATCAGGTGGCGGCGCGCTGCGGCAAATCGACCACAGGTGGCGCCACGCTGGCCCCAGGTCGGGCACAGCAGACCTTTGTCTGAACGCCTGTTCTACCAACGGCGGGCAAGACCAAAAGTCGCGCGCTGACCGCCGCCGCAAAAGCGTGCCAATTCGGCATCAACTTGGGAAAAGTGGTCTGGAACCAAGCCGGTAGGCCGAATCAGCATCGACGCCACCGGCAAAAGTCAATAAGCTCCGCGCCAGCTAGCAGTTGATAAAACCACGAAGCGGCCATCGTGGATCAAGCAAGCAAGTGTTTGGTGGGGATATTCGAATCTGTCACCGGTGTGCACTTGAAAGACCGTGTGCGCAATGCGCTTGCGTGTGCTGACTTCGAGGGGGATCGTGCCGATTTCGGGCAGATTGCGGTTCGCGGTCTTGCTGGCGATTGCAGGCCTGCAGGGGGCGTGCACCCTGCCTTGGCAGCAGCTCAAACTCCCCGGCCCAGTGGCGCCTGACGCGGGCCCGGCGCCGATCGCGCGCGCCAACCACGCCCCCGGCGCGCCGCTGACGCCGAATGCGGCCGAGGTCACCCGTTCACAGGTCGCCCCCGGCACCGGCCAGTTCACTGGTGAACCGGAACCACGCAAAGCGCCTGGCGCCGGCGCCGCCAACGGCAAGGATGGCGTCACCCTCAATTTCGCCGGCGCCAGCATCGCCGAAGCGGCCCGCTCCATTCTCGGCGACATTCTCGGCGTCAACTACAGCGTCAGCGACAAGCTCAAGGGCGCGATCACCATCCAGACGGTGCGTCCGATCCCCAAGGAGGCCCTGCTTGGCGTGTTCGAAACCATGCTGAGCGGCGAGGGCGCGGCGATCTCGGTCGATAATGGCGTCTACCGGATCCTGCCCTCCAACGACGCGGTATCGGCGGCGGCAGTACTGGCGCGCGGCGCCCGGCGGCTGCCGGGCGTCAATGCCCAAGTGGTGCCGCTGCGCTACGTGTCTGCGACCGAGATGGAGCGCATCATCAAGTCGATGGCGCCGCAGGCCACCATTCTGCGCACCGACCCGGCGCGCAATCTGTTGGTGGTGGCGGGCACGCGCGGCGATCTCGATTCGATCATGGACGCGGTCAGCACCTTCGACGTCGACTGGATGCGCGGCATGTCGTTTGGCCTGTTCCCGATCGAGACCAACGATCCCGACGCCATTGCCCAAGAGCTCGACACCGTGTTCGCCAACGACCAGGAGAGCCCCACCAAAGGCCTGGTGCGCTTCGTCCCGAACCGGCGCCTCAAGGCGATCCTCGTCATCACCTCGCGACCGGAATTCCTCAAGAAGGCGGAATCCTGGGTGCGCCGCCTCGACATGGTTGGCCGCTCAACGGAAAAGCAGGTGCACGTCTACCACATCCAGAACCGGCCCGCGCTTGAGCTGGCGCAGCTGCTGCAGCGCATCTACGGCGGACAAGAGCAGGGCCGGATCGCCTCGGTGACGCGCACCACCACCGCAACCGTGGCGTCCGGAGCACTGCCGGACGCGGTGTCGAGCCAGCCCTCGTTCCTGCCCGGCGCCCCCGGCATCCCGGCGGCCACCGCGGCGCCGACCGCCCCGGCCCCGCTGGCGCCGACGGCGGCACCGATCGCCGATACCGGCGGCCAACCCGTGTCGGCGGTGCCGCCGGCAGCCGGGCGCGTGCTGGGTGCGGCGGCGGCGTTAGTGGATGATCGCGCGGCCGGTGTGGCGATTGTCGCCGACGAATCCAACAACGCCCTCGTCATCACCGCCACATCCGACGAATATCGCCGCATGCGGCGCATTCTTGAGCAGATCGACGTG
>DATFXD010000394.1:0-6196 GCA_035258605.1 Hyphomicrobiaceae bacterium
CCCCCGCCTTCACCTCGGGGATCATGACGTTGGCGATATAGTCTGCCGAGCAGATCGGGTGCGGCCGCACACCGTCGGCGATTTCGCCCGCCACCTGACACATCTGCACGTTGACGGCGGCGAGGTGGATCGGGATCTCGGGATCTTCGATGGGGCCGGGGTTGAAGAGCGGCGGCATCAGGTTCAAGGCGTAGTGCGGGCCCTTGACCGCCAGCGGCTCATTGTGCTGCCAACAGCGCCACACGGCACGCACCGCCGCCACATACTCGCGCATCCACGGACCGGGCGCGGACCACGCCAGGCCGTAACGGCGCTCGATATGTGCGCGCACCTGCGGCCCCAGTCCCAAGGTGAAGCGCCCCTTGGCGAGCTTCTGCAAGGTCCAGGCGCTGAGCGCGGTAATGGTGGGGCTGCGCGGGAACGCCATGGCGATCGCCGTGCTCACGCCGAGGCGGTTGGTGGCCTGCGCCGCCAGAGCCAGCACGATATAGGGATCCTGCTTGGTCTCCTCGATGGCCACGCCATCGTAACCGATCGCCTCCAACCGCCGGGCATCGTCGGCGACGGTCGCAAGATCGAGGCCGACCTCTGGCGCGCGCAGGCCGGGGTCGACCTTTCCGAGCGGCAACAGCGTTTCGAGGCGCATCGGCTCTCTCCTTCGGGGGCGCGGCGGGGGTGGCGCGGGGGCTCGCGGCACGGGTCAGCCGCGGGCTGGGTGCGGGCCGTGGCCGGCAGCAGATTTAGCGCTAACGGGGCGCGCGGGACAACGGGGCTTCGGCTGGCCGCGCGCGGGGCGCGGGCCTCGAGGCGGCGCGGCCCGTTAGGTGTTGACGCGCGATCGCGCTTCGCCCGCGCTGTCAGCGGGTGCAGCCGGCGCGGCGCCGGCCGCCCCCGCTGGGCGCCTGCGATGCTTTGGGCTATGGTTTGCCATCGACGGCGAACAGGGTTTCAAAACGGTGAGCATAGACTTTCGCGGCGCCATCGACTGCGACCTGCATCCGCGGCTGCCGACCCCGAAGATGCTGCGAGCGCATATGGACGACTTCTGGCGCGACACGGTCGAGGTGCGCGGCATCGATGTGTGGGATTCGATGGCCTATCCGGCCAATGCCCCGTTTACGGTGCGACCGGACTGGCGCCAGGCCAGGGCTGATGCCAACGCCGGCAACCTGGTGGCCGCCACCCTCGATCGCTACGGCACCGCGCACGCCATTCTCAATTGCCTGTTCCCGGTGCAGACCTTTCGTGACGAGAACCTCGCCGCCGTCTTCGCGCGCGCGACCAACGATTGGATCGCCAGCGAATGGCTGGACAAGGATCCGCGGCTACGCGCCTCGATCGTGCTGCCGATCCAGTCGGTCGAGCGCTCGATCGAGGAGATCGAGCGGCGCGCTGAGGACCAGCGCTTCGTGCAGGTATTGGTGCTGGCGATGGGCGAATCGCCGCTCGGCAAATCGCGCTACTGGCCGATCTGGGCCGCGGCCGCCAGCCACGGCTTGGCGCTGGGCATCCATGCCGGCAGCAGTTATCACCAGGCGATCACCGGTTCGGGTTGGCCCAGCTACTTTATCGAGGACTACGCCGCCCAGTCGGCGGGCTTCCATACCCAGCTCGGCAGCCTGATCTGCGAGGGCGTGTTCGTCAAATACCCCAAGCTCAAGGTGGTGCTGATCGAATCGGGGGTGTCCTGGCTGCCGCCCTACCTGTGGCGGCTGGCCAAATCCTGGCGCGGCGTGCGCCAGGAGGTGCCCTGGCTCGATCGGTCGCCGGAAGAATTCGTGCGCGATCACGTCCGCCTGACCGTGCAACCCTTTGACGTGCCGCCCGGCGCGGCGCACATTGGCAGGATCATGGATCAGCTCCAGTCCGACCAGATGCTGCTGTTTGCCAGCGACTTTCCGCACTGGCAGTTCGATGGCGACGCCCTGTTGCCACCCGGCCTGGCGGCGCATGTGACGGAAAAGATCTTGATTGACAACGCTCTGGCCACCTATCCCCGCCTCGGAAGGTCGCAATGAACCTCGACACCCCCCTCGTCAGCGAACTGGAAAGCGGTGACGCCGACGCCCACCGGCAGGCCCCGGCCCGGCTCAAGATCATCGATGGCGACGTGCATCCCGCCTTGCGCACGCCCGCCGACCTCAAGCCCTATTTGTCGGCGCGCTGGTGGGAGCATTTCCAGACCTACGGCGGGCGGCGGCGCAGTGGCATGAGCTATGAGCCCTACCCCAAATCGCAGCCGCGCGCGGCCCGGCGCGACGCCTGGCCCGAAGAGGGGGGTGCACCGGGCAGCAGCCTGCGGCTGATGCGGGACCAATATCTCGACCCCTATGGCATCGAGTACGGCCTGTTGGGCCCGCTCGGCCTGACCGGGCAGAGCGAATTCAACCTCGAGTTCGCCGGCGCCATCGCCTCCGCGGTCAACGATTGGCAGAAGGAAACCTTTTCCAAGCCCGAGCCGCGGCTGAAGTCGGCGATCGTCGTGCCCTACGACGACGGCGAGGCGGCGGCCCGCGAAATCGACAAGCGCGCCGACGATCCCGCCTATGCCCAGGTCTTTATGTTGACGCGCAGCCAGGAGCCGGCCGGCCGCAAGCGCTACTGGCCGATCTACGCCGCGGCCGAGCGGCACGGCCTGCCGGTCGGCATGCACGTGTTCGGCGCCAGCGGCCACCCCTATACCGGCGCCGGTTGGCCGTCCTACTACATGGAGGAGAGCGCGGGCCACTCGACCTCCTGCCAAACGGTGGTCACCAGCCTGGTGATGGAGGGGGTATTCGAGCGCTATCCCAAGCTGAAGGTGGTGATCATCGAGGGGGGCTTTGCCTGGCTGCCGGCGCTGAGCTGGCGGCTCGACAAGCTGTTTGAGCGCATGCGCAGCGAGGTCCCGCACCTGAAACGGCGGCCATCGGAGGTGATCCGCGAACACATCTGGGTCACCAGCCAGCCGATGGAGGAACCGAGGAACAGCCAGCACCTCTTCGACGTGCTGGAGTGGATCGGCTGGGATCGCCTGCTGTTTGCCAGCGACTATCCGCACTGGGACTTCGACGATCCGTTCCGCGCCTTCCCACCGGGGTTGCCGCGCGAGCGCCTCAAGCAGATCCTGAGCGAGAACGGCAAGCGGGTGTACCGGCTCAGCTGATGCCGCGCCACGTCGTCGCCAAGGCCACCGAGCTCCCTCCGGGCAGCCGCAAGCTGGTGCGTATTGCCGGCCGCGCCATTGTCATCTTCAACATCAGGGGCGAGCTGTTCGCGCTGTCGGATCGCTGTCCGCACAAGGGTGGCAGCCTGTCGCGCGGCAAGCTCACCGGGCTGGTGGAGTCGCGGGCGCCCGGGACCTATCACTATTCGCGCGTCGGCGAGGTGCTGCGTTGCCCGTGGCACGGCTGGGAATTCGACGTGCGCACCGGCCGCTCCTGGTGCGATCCGGCCCGGCTGCGGCTCATGAACTACACGGTGAGCGTCGAGCCAGGGGCCAAGCTGGTGGAGGGACCTTACCTCGCCGAAACCTACCCGGTGGCAATCGAGGACGCCTACATCGTGGTCGAGACCAAATAGGCCCGGCGGGCGGTGAGCAGCGGCGATTGCGCGCCCGCCCGGCCCCTTCTGGATTCCTTGCAACTGCGCTACCAATGCCCCCGACACCGATCAAGGAGGCAAGCATGCGGCGCGCAGTCTGGCTTGTTGTGGCGCTCTGGGCGGCAATGGCCGCGGTGCCGGTGCGGGCCGATGAGTACCCAAGCCGACCGGTCAGAATCCTGGTGCCGTTTGGCGCCGGCGGCCCGGCCGACGTCTATGCCCGCGTGCTCGGGCAATACCTGCAGGATGCGCTCAAGCAGTCGTTCGTGATCGACAACCGGCCGGGTGCCGGGGCGGTGATCGGCACCAATGAGGTCGCCAAGTCGCCAGCCGACGGCTACACGCTGCTGATGATGTCGAATACCCACACCGTCAACGAGACCCTGCTGCCGAACCGCAACTATCAGCTGCTCAGGGATTTCGTGGCCGTGGCGCCGGTCAACTCTTCCGACCTGCTGATGGTGGTGCACCCCTCGGTGCCGGCCAAGGACCTCAAGGAGTTTCTGGCGCTTTTGAAGGCCAAGCCCGGCGAGCTCAACTACGCCTCGTCGGGCCCCGGCACGCCCTACCACATGGCCGCGGAGCTGTTCAAATCCATGAGCGGGACCAACATCGTGCACGTACCGCATCGCGGCAGTGGCGATGCTCGCACCAGCGTCATCGGCGGCCACGTGCAAATGATGATCGATGCCATCACCACCATGGCGCCGACCGCCCAAGCCGGTCAGGTGCGCGCGCTGGGCACGACTGGACAGACCCGCTCATCGGTGCTTCCCGACGTGCCGACCATCGCCGAGGCCGGTGTGCCGGGCTACGAGGCCATCATTTGGCTCGGCGTCATGGCCCCGGCCGGTACGCCCAAGCCGATCGTCGACAAGCTCAATGCCGAGATCAACAAGGTGCTGGCGATGCCCGACATCAAGGCGCAGTGGGCCGAACAGGGTGCCACGCCCATGATCATGACGCCGGCCGAGTTCGAGGCCTACGTGCGCAAGGATATCGACAAGTGGGCAGAAGTCATTCACACCGCGGGCATCAAGGTGCAGCAATGACGCACGCGGCCGCGACCACCACTGAGATCACCGTCAACGGCATCACCCATAGGCTGGAGGCCGACCCGGCGCGGTCGTTGCTCAGCCTGTTGCGCGGCGAGCTGGGCCTGACCGGCACCCGCTTCGGCTGCGGCGTCAATCAATGCGGCGCCTGCAATGTGATCATCGACGGTCAGGCGGTCGCCGCCTGCGACACCCCGCTGTGGGCGGCGGTCGGCAAACGCATCACCACCGTCGAGGGGCTGGGCAGCTCCGAGCAGCCGCATCCGCTGCAGCGCGCCTTTCTCGATGAGCAGGCGATGCAATGCGGCTACTGCATCTCCGGCATGCTGATGTCCGCCGCCGCCCTGTTGGCGCGCGAACCCGCCCCGAGCGAGGCGCAGGTGCGCACCGCGCTTGATCGCAACCTGTGTCGGTGCGGTGCCCACAACCGCATCGTGCGCGCGGTGCTGCGGGCGGCCCAAGAGGTGACATCATGACGGTCGAGTTGCCGGTCAACCTCGCCGCCAATCCGCGGCTATCGCGCTGGCTCAGGTTCGACGCCGGCGGCTTCGTGGAAGTGAGCCCGGGCAAGATCGAGATCGGCCAGGGCATCGTCACGGCCTTGGCGCAAATTGCCGCCGACGAGCTCGACATCGCCGTCGACCGGGTGCGGATGATGCCCGTGTCGACCGCGACCAGTCCCAACGAAGGCACCACCTCGGGCTCACTGTCGGTGGAGCAATCCGGATCCGCCGTGCGCCACGCCGCGGCCGAGGCGCGCGTCATCTACCTGGCGCTGGCGGCGCAGCGGCTGGGGGTCGCCGCCGACACCCTCAGCATCGAGGATGGCACCATCGTCGGCCCGGGCAACCTGCGTACCAGTTATTGGGAGCTGGCGGACGCGGCGCTGTTGGCCCGCGACGCCACGCCGGGGGTGACGGGCAAGGCACCGGCAGCGCGGCGGATTGCCGGCACGGCGGTGGGCCGCCTCGATTTTCCCGACAAGGTGTTTGGCCGGCCACGCTTCGTGCACGACATGTCGCTGCCGGGCCTGCTGCACGGCCGCGTGCTCAAGCCGGCTGCCCCGGGCAGCCAACTGACGGCACTGGCGCCGGACGCCGAGCGCGTTGCCGGCGTCCTTGAGGTGGTGCGCGATGGCAGCTTTTGCGGCATCATCGCCGAGACCGAAGCCGCCGCGGACGCCGGTCTTGCGGCCTTGCGCCAGGCCGCGAGCTGGAGCGCCGCGGAGGCGTTGCCCGACGCCGACAACCTGGTTGCCTGGCTCAAGAGCGCGCCCGCCGAGACCAGTACCGTCGATGTGCGCCGGGCGGCGACGGCGGCGCCGGTGGCGCGCACGCTCCAACGCCAGTACAGCCGTCCCTTCATTGCCCATGCATCGATCGCGCCCTCCTGCGCCATCGCTCAGTGGACCGGCAGCGATCGGGTGGAGATCTGGTCGCACTGCCAGGGGGTCTATAATCTGCGCGCCGATGTGGCGCTGGCGCTGCGGCTGCCGGTGGAAAACATCATCATCCACCACGTCGAAGGGGCCGGCTGCTACGGCCACAACGGCGCCGACG
>DATFXD010000395.1:0-10914 GCA_035258605.1 Hyphomicrobiaceae bacterium
GATGTTTCGGGCTTGATCCACTCGCATCCTTCGACGTTGATGCAGGCGAGCTGAGGTAGCCCCTTACACTTGCTCGGCGTTTTCGGACCTGGCGCCTTTGCGATTTTTGGCGGCGGCGTCGATTTCTCAACATTAACAACCGTCGGCGGCGCAGGTGTTTCAGGAACGGTGGACAGAGGTGGAGACGCGATAGAGGCGGCTGAAACTTGCTCGGGAGCATCAGACGCGCAGGCGGTTACAACTAACGCAGCCAGAACGACAAATGAAAAATGAACGTGCATGGCGATACTTCCCCACGGCCAAAAATGACGCGAAAGGAACGAAAAAGCAACTGTTTACCCAGCTCGATCACGAAGCCAGTGAGTACGGAGGCACCGCGGTCAGGCCCGTCGTGGGGTCGCATTTTTCAGGGGGCAATGGTGCAAGCCACAACCGAACGCCGTCCAGGGTCGCGGAAGCGATCTGGTCACCGCAGGTTTTGGCCGGTGTGCGCTTGGGCCAAACATCGCCAGCAAATTGGATCGCGCTCTGACGGGCTATCCTGGCTTCCAGGTACCTGGAGAGAGCTCTGGCCGCTCGCTTGTTTCGCCCCCTGTTGGAGCAACGAATGCATAGAGTTTTTCAAGCGGAACCTCAGGCTGCAATCGCCGACCTAACGACCATTAAATCTGTGGAAACCTGAAGGTAACTCGGCCTGGTGGGAGCTCAGACCACACGTAAAACGGCTTGCATCGTTGGCCGCAAAATTGCGCTCAGGGTGGAGTAATAAGGGAATTGCCCCTCCTCAAGCGCGCTGCGCTGCAGCAATAATGAGAACGGTATGGCGTTGTCTGCCGAGTTGCCGCAAGATACCTTTCGTCGGGTGACCCGGGGGGCTCCGCTACACAGAATGGCCCACGGTATCTCCGTTTATGGCAGTCACGCCGCGTCGATTCGAAATCGATTACAGCATCTGAGATGATCGGGTCTGACGTCGGGGGGTATGCTGCGGCGGCATGAGTGTTCCCCTCATTTCGCTCGCGTTCGATCGGGGTGCCGGGTTTGCTCATTTCGCACTGAGCATCTCGATCCAGGCGTCGCCGACGGACGCCTGACGGCGGAGCAACTCGGCAAGTTTGCGGAGGTGCTCGGCTGCAAACTCAAGCCGATAGAGCGCATCGCTAGTATCGCGCACGGCGCGGCGTGTTCCACAGAAAGAGCAAAAGATGCGCGACAAGTGGCGCGAGCGTGGGCACGTCCGACCAATCGCGGAAGCTGTTTCGCCCGCCAAAGGCCAGCAACGTGGTTAGCAGGCTTCGCCACGATCCTTCGGTGGATTATCACTCAGTTCACCGCCAGTCACGGATTGCAGGAAGATAGCGGTCTTTCGCGCCAATGCCTTCTCGTCTGAACGGATGACCAAGACCAGTGGCTCTCGATCGTCCAGCGGGTCAACATCAACCCGTTGCTGATCACGGCCAGATCGAAGCGCCAACGTGAGCTCGGTCCAACCATCAGGCGGCGCTTGATCATCATTGCCGTCGGAGTCGTAGTTGCAGCCTGGCCCCCACAGGTGCTCGGCGACATCACCTGGCAATGGTCGAGGACCCGGCGCGATAAGATAGATGTAGGGCATCGGATACAATAGACCCAGCGCGGGAGTATAGCGCGCCAAAAGCCCAACCGCCCTTCGACGGCAAGCCGCGCCGCCCGAGCTGTGCGAGGGCGGCCGCGACCCCAATTTTGACGAGGTTCTGACCAGCAATAGTTAGGAACCGCGACAGATGTGAACGCCGCGAGGCGGAGCTAGGAAGGCGGCTTTCTGCCGGTGATCGCCAGTACGCTTGAAGGGTCTACACTTGCATTTGTCCACCTCACCGCATCTTGGGCGGACCAAACAACTTGGCCGACTGGGGCGCGGACCAACGGATATGTACTGGGTTTGGGGCGAAGGCCCGGATGTGCTCGCCAACGAGATGGCGCGGCGACGCGGTCGGCAAGCCATTGGTTGTGCACGTGATCCAACCTAGACCGGAATCTGGTCCTGCCCCACCACAGTGGGAACATCTATGTTAGTGGGCAGGGCTGCCGGCGACGCTCGAATGGTGTACGGCTCAGGTACACTCATTCCGGCGGTCGATGAACGCAATTTCGAAAACGCGACAGACGCCAAGGCGTCGACTCACCCCACCCGCTAATCATCGTCAGGACCACTCATGGCCAAGACCGCCGTCGCTGGGCTCGATATGGAGCTGGTGGAGATTGCCGTCGCCTACCAGCGCAGCCGGGTGCTGTGCGCTGCGGCGCGCCTGGGCGTGGCCGATGCCTTGAAAGACGGGGAACGCTCGGTCCAGGACATTGCAAAATCGTGCGACGCCGATGCCGCGGCCCTGCATCGGCTGTTGCGAACGCTCGCCGCCATGGGGGTTGTCGCGCAAGCCCGGCAGGATACCTTTGTCCTCACGGAGTTCGGTGAAAAATTGCGCAAGGACGCGACTAATTCCGCTTGGCCAGCCGTCATTTTCTGGGCCGACTTGTTGGCCGACAATTGGTCATCCCTCACAGAATGCGTGCGCACGGGCCAAAGCGCGTTTTCTCTTCGGCCTGAAATCGTGAAGCGCTGGCGGGAGGAACCGGAAGGACCCGCGATGTTTCGCGCTATTATGGGAACTTCGCCTGCGGAGGCCTACCTGCCGATCGCACGGGCTTGGGAATTTTCCAATGCGCGGGTAGTAGCCGACCTTGGCGGTGGCGGCGGCGCCATGATCGAGGCCATTCTCGAGACGTTCCCTAAGGTGCGCGGCATGCTGGTCGATCTTCCAGCCTCGATCGATGCGGCGAAGTCGCGCCTTTCGACGGGCGCGCTTGCGGATCGTGTGCAACTGGTCGCAGCCGACCTGTGCAGGGAGGTCCCGACCGGAGCGGACGTGCATGTGCTGAAACATGTGCTTCATGGCTTCGCTGATGATGTGGCCGTGCAAATTCTGGGCAACTGCCGAGCCGCGTTGCCCCGTGACGGCCGCATCCTCATCGTCGAATTCGCATTGCCTGAAGTCATCGGCGGCGCCGATGCCGACCTTGAAAAGCGCCTGCTGAGCGACCTCAATATGTTGACTGTCACTGGCGGCAAGGAGCGCGACACCCAAGAGTGGCGCGCGCTCGCTGCACGTGCCGCCTTGCGCTGCGATCGGATCATCCCGGTACCTGATGATCTCGTCTCCATCATCGAGTGCACGCCGCAATAGCTTGACCGTGGTCTCGGGATCTATCCCATAGGAAGGCGGCGCATCGGCAAGCTCGGGTCGAGCCAAACGCAATCTCCCCTTTTGGCGCAACGCCGAAGAATTCGGCAGCGATCTTGTCGGCTGCCGGAATCCTACTGACTTCGACAGACAGGCTGCAATTCAAGCTCGTCGGGCGCGGGTCACAACAGGAAATCGCTCGCCCTTAAATTGACGACGCCGGCGATCTCGATCTCGAAGTCAGCCACTCCGTCGCCATTGACGTCACCGCTTACGATCGTGACATCACTGGCGGTGCCAGCTTGATCAAATACCTGGTAGTGCAGCTCGCTGGCCTTGCCGGAGAAAGCCTTTGTGCCGATGAACCTGAACCCCTGGTCACCCACGCGGCCGGTGTCGGCGTCGATACCTGTGACGTCGATATCGTCAAATCCCGACTGGAAATCGGTGATGACGTCGCGGTTGCCGGCGCCAACCGTGCTGTCCGCGAGCGCATTTAAGTCGAACACGTCGTTGCCGGCGCCACCGGTCAAGAGATCGCGGCCGAGGCCGCCGGTGAGTACGTCGTTGCCGGCGCCGCCAGTTAACGCATTGGCGCCGGCGTTGCCGGTGAGCGTGTCGGCGAACGCCGTGCCGACCACGTTCTCGATGCTGATCAGAACGTCCGGGTTAAAGGCGGCATTGGGAGTGAGATTGACCTGCACGCCGGCGGTGGCATCCACGTAGAAGACGGTATCAATGCCGTCGCCGCCATCGAGGCGGTTAAAGCCGCCACGGCCGAACAACATGTCGTCACCGGCGCCGCCGATCAGAACGTTGTCACCGCTCGTGCCCTTGAGCGTGTCACCGAAAGCGGAGCCTGTCAGGTTTTCGATGCCAATCAGCGTGTCGCTCCCCTCGCCGGTGTTCTGCGGGCCGGCAAGCGCCAGATCGACGGTCACACCGTTTGCAGCTTCGGCATAGGAGGCGGTGTCCTGCCATCCATTATGCCCGTCGAGCACATCGTCTCCTCCGCGCCCCATCAGCGTCGACGGATTGATGCCACCCGTAAGCCAGTTATTCCCGCCGTCACCCTTGAGGGTGCCGCCCCAATAGGACGAGGCGACGACGTTCTCGATGTTGACAAAGGTGTCGACGCCTTCAAATCCGCCGACCGATTGCGGGCCGCTGAGGGCAAGATCGACCGTGGTGATGGCATTCACATTGGCCGCGAAAGAGACAGTATCAATGCCGGCGCCGCCGTCGAAGGTGTCGTTGCCGCCGAGACCGATGAGCAGATCGTCGCCGCCGCCGCCACTCAGCGCGTTGTCGCTTCCATTGCCAATCAAGGTGTCGCCGAAGGCCGAGCCGACGACACTTTCGATGCCCGTCAGCGTATCGGACCCGCTGCCACCAGTGGCTTGCGCGCCGGTCGCCCCGAGATCGATGCGCACGGCTGCCGTGGCGTCGGCATAAGACGCCGCATCGCGGCCGACGCCGCCGATCAGCGTATCGTTGCCTGCCCCGCCGGCAAGCAGGTCGTCGCCGGCGGCGCCGTCGATCCGATCGTTGTCCCCGAGCCCGCGAAGCACGTCGTTGCCGCCGCCTCCATTGAGGTCATCCTGCCCCGCCGTGCCGGTCAGGCTGTCGTCATTGTCGCCACCGGCAAACAGCGAAGCGACCGATAGTGTGCCGTCGGCAAACTGCAGCGTCTCGACGTCCTTGACGTGGTTCACAGTCGACGGCGACGTGAGAGTGAAGGTCTGGGTCGCAGGATCGTAGGTGATGGTGTAGGCGGCCCGATTGTCGGGGAGGACGGCCGTATCATCGCCCTCCCCGCCATCATAATCATCGTCACCGCCGAGACCGATCAGCGTGTCATTACCGGCGCCACCTTCAAGGCTGTTGTGCCCGTCGGCGCCCCACCCCGCGGTGCCGATCAGTGTGTCGTCGAAGGCTGATCCGACGAGGCCCTCGATCAGGATATAGGTGTCGCCCGCCGCATCGCCGGTATTGATCGCCGGATTGGTGAGACTGGCAACGACGCCGCTGGTTGCCGTCTCGTAGCTCGCGACATCAAAGCCGTCACCGGCGCTGAAAGCCGGGTCGTCGGCGGCCATATCCTTGGCTTGTTGAATGAGATCGGCGCCGATCGGCCCGAGCAGCCGACCGATCAGGTCTAGGTAGCCGAGAAAATCGACATTGCCGAAGAGGATGTCGGCGCCGGCACCGCCGATCAGGCGATCGTTGCCGACGTCGCCCTCGAGGAGATCGTTTCCGCCGCGACCCCAAATGACATCGTCGCCCCAGCTTCCGCGCAGCACGTTATCCTGTTCGTCGCCCGCCAGATCATCGTCCACGTACGAGCCGATCAAAATCTCTATGCTGTCGTAGGTGTCGCCGGCGGCAAAACCGGTGTTGCGCGAAGGGTCGGCGAGATCCGCGGTTACGCCGGTGCCGGTGATGACGTAACTGTAGGTCTCGGGGTCGATGATCAATTGGACGGGATCGGCCAGGTACGCCACCAGGTCGGCGCCCTCGCCGCCGTCGAAATGCTCGATGCCGCCCATGTCGAAGAAGGTATCGTCACCGACGCCACCGCTGATGGTGTCCGTCCCGCCGATGGCATAGACGACGTCGTTGCCGCCGCCGCCAAAGATTGCCTCGTCGGCGCCGCTGCCGGTTATAACGTCGCCGAAGCTGGAGCCGATCGCGCCCTCGATGTTGACGAAGTCGCCGTGGCTTGCGCGTTCGCCGAGGTCGATATAGCCGCCGGCTGCCGAGGTATCGTAGCTGACCAGATCAAACCCCGCGCCACCATCAACGACGCCGGCGGCTCCGCCAATGAGGATATCGTCGCCATCGCCACCGAGCAGCGTGTCGATGCCGCCGCCGCCATCGAGCCGGTCGTTGCCGGCCATACCGCTGAGCAGGTTGGCGCCGGCATTGCCCGTCAGCTGATCGTCGAAGGCGCTGCCGGTCACCTGTTCGATCGACACCAGCGTATCGGTGCCGGCACCACCGGTGTTCTGGGCGCCGGCAATGGCGAGGCTGACCGTCACGCCGGCACCCGCCGACGCGTAGGTCGCGGTATCGATGCCTGTCCCGCCATCGAGCGTATCGTCGCCGTCGCCGCCTTCGAGCGTGTCCTCACCGGCCAAACCGACGATGACGTCGTTGCCGCCCAGCCCGTGCATTTGATCGGCGATCGGCGTGCCCGTCAGCGAGTTGTCGCCGTCATCGCCAATGATCGGACCGGGGTTGCCGTCGAGCACCGAGCCGGCTGCGATCGCGCCGTCCGCGAACACGAACGTCTCGACGTTTCGCACCTGGTCGGTGCCGTCCGGTGAACCTTGGCGTAGGTCCGTGACGACATAGGTTTGCGTAGCGGCGTCAAGCGCGATCGAGTACTCGCCGCGCGATCCGCTGAACACGGCCTGGTCGACGCCATCACCGCCATCGAGCGTGTCGCTGCCGCCGCGGCCTTGCAGCAGGTCATCGCCACCGCCGCCTTGGAGGTCTTCCGCTAGGTTCGTGCCCCCCAGCTTGTCGGCAAAGGCGGAGCCGATGATGCCCTCGATGTTGACGAGCGTGTCGCCGGCGCCATCGTTGCTCCCCGCAGCCGAAGTAAAGCCGACGGTCACCCCGGCGAGCGCATCGTCGTAACGAGCGTAATCGACGCCGCCGCCGCCATCAATGCTGTCGGCGCCAGCGCCGCCGTAGAACGTATCATTGCCACTGCCGGCGGTGAGCGCATCGTTGCCGCCGCCGCCGCGAATGACGTTGTTGCCTTCCAGCCCGAAGATGCGGTTGGCCTGATCATCCCCTTCAAGCACATCGTCGAAATTGGAGCCCCATACGTTCTCAATGGAGACGTAGGTATCACCCGCCGCGTCGCCGCCGGTGCCACCGCTAACGAGGCTGACGGTGACGCCGGCCGGCGCCGTGCGGTAGGCCACTTCATCGACGCCGGCGCCGCCGTCAAGAAGGTCGGCGCCGGCGCCGCCATCGAGTTGGTCATTGTCTTGACCGCCGAACAGGCTGTCGTTGCCGGTGCCGCCATTCAACACGTCGAAGCCTTGCTCGCCGAACAAGCGATCATTGCCGGCGGTGCCGTTCAGAACGTCCCCGCCGGCACCGGCGAACAGGTCGTCGGCACCGTCAGATCCATTCAGCGTCTGGTTGCTGTTACCCGCGAACATGAAATCGGCGGCTGTCAGCTGCTCCGCCGAGATGCCGGTCAGCGTAATCGTCGAGGTGGCGTCGTTGGTCACGGTGGTTATGACGGCATTGCCCTGCGCGTCGTTCGACAGCAGTTGCGCCACCGTTGCGAAGTCGCTGATATTCGCTGCCCGGAGGTCGATCACGTCCTCGCCCTGCCGGAAATCCGTGACGACGTCGTGGTGCTGATCGGAGAGGGCGTAGACAAAGGCGTCGCTGCCGGCGCCGCCGGTCACGAGGTTGGTGCCACCTTTGCCGCCAATGACATCATTGCCGTCTCCGCCCGACAGCGTATCGTCGAAGTCGCCGCCAAAGAGCCGGTCGGCGCCACTGGTTCCCACTTTGTTGACGGCACCGGACGCTTCGCCGTAGATCACATAGGCGACCCCTTCCGCGAGAGAGAAGCCGGGCGCTCCTACGACGATGTCACTGTAACCATCGCCGTTGATGTCGCCGGCGCCCGCAACCGAGGTGCCGAGCTCGGCGGGAAGCTCGAACCCCAGATTGCCTTGAACGCCGGATGGGCCATCGATCCGGAACCCGTCGGCGGGGCTCAGATTGGAAAGGTCGATGTCATCAAAGCCCGAGGCCTTACCGAAGATGACATAGGCCGAGCCAGCATCGGTATTGCCGTCCGGGTCTGCGCCGGGCGCGCCAATGATCAAATCGCCGAAGCCGTCGCCGTTGAAATCGCCTGCGGAGGCAACCGAGTATCCCGCTTGATCTCCGACGGCGGCGCCATCGATGCGAAAGCCGTCGCCGGGCGCGAGGTTGGCGAGGTCGGTATTCGACAGGCCGCCGGCCTTGCCGAACACCACGAAGGCGGACCCGCCCTCCTGGCCAGCGAAGCTGAGCGGCGATGGCGCGCCGATGATGATGTCGCCAAGCCCGTCACCGTTGACGTCGCCAGCAGCCGAAACCGAGAACCCGGTCTGGGTTTCGATGCCGCCGTCGAAACGCACGCCTTGGCTCGGCGTCAGATGTGCAAGGTCGATGTCGGCGCCGAAGTCGGTTCCGTAAATGACGTAGGCCGAACCGGAGTAGAACCCGTTGGTGTTGATGGCGCCGATCAGCAGATCCGTGCGGCCGTCCCCATTCACGTCGCCTGCGGCAGAAACCGAATATCCCGTCAGTTCGGGTTGCGACCCGCCGATGATGCGGAAGCCCTGACTGGCATTGAAATTGGCAAGGTTGATATTCGCGCCTGACGCGTTGCCGTAGACCACGTAGCTGATGCCTGCGTCCAGGCGTCCGCTGGCGTCCGCAGCAGATGCGCCGATCAGGACGTCGTCGAAGCCGTCACCATTAATGTCGCCGAGGGACGCAACCGAGCGGCCGGTCATATCATACTGCGCGGCACCATCAATGCGTATCGAAGTCGACCCTGCACCGGATCCGGCGCCGCCGAACACGATATAAGTCGCCCCTTGCTGACTGGCGCCATAGTGTGGCGCCGACACCATGAGATCGCCGACACCATCGCCGTTGAAGTCGCCAGCATAGGAGACGGAGTAACCAGTCAGCGCACCATCTGAAGGAAAGACCGCGCCGCCGGCCCGGCGGAATATGCCGGGATCGACGCTTGTCGCCACGGACGCAGCCGCCGGTATGTCATCGGCAGCGTGACCGAAAATCACATAGGCGCCGTAGTCCGCCACCGCCCAGCTGTTGAGAGGAACACCGGGAGCCCCCACGATGACGTCGGCAAGGCCGTCGCCGTTGAAGTCGCCCATGCCGACCGACCAACCCGCCGTCTCGTCGATCCCGGAGCCGAGAATACGGAATCCGTTCGACCCGTTGAGGGTCGTGACATCAATGACAGGCGCAATCCCAGCCATGACAGCCTCCCACTCTTGAGGCGCACGCATCACGGCGACCCC
Source organism: Hyphomicrobiaceae bacterium (assembly GCA_035258605.1). Classification (GTDB taxonomy): domain Bacteria; phylum Pseudomonadota; class Alphaproteobacteria; order Rhizobiales; family Hyphomicrobiaceae; genus AWTP1-13. Next base: position 9,302 of record DATFXD010000395.1, read on the forward strand.
GCCGACGTCGCGACGTGCATAATCTCCGCTGCACCGCAATTGGCGCAGCAGGCTTGAAGCGGATCAGGTCAGAAAACGCAATACACCAAGCAAGAAAACGCGCGACGACCGTGGATAACGGGGGTGGCTGATAGCGCCTCATGTTTGACGCAAGCGTGACAGCCGTGTTGTCGGCAGGCGTTGGTCGAGAGTTGTTGCCAACGCGCAACGAATTTCAAGGGGCTCCGATCACCCGCCTAAGCTCGTCTGACACGTACGCTATGAACCTGATGATTGTGCGGAGGGGCGGCACCGGATCCACGTCGGTGTAAAGGCCATATGCGAGCTTAGGTTCTCAATCTGCCCGCTGGTTTCGACCATATCCTGCTCAAGAAGCGGCAAAGCGCAGAATATCGTTCGCAGTGACTGCGGATCTACCAGAGATCAACGACCTGCACCGCGCCTTCTGTCCCAGAGCCGCTTAGATCGATTCATTCGAACAACAATCCGCGCACCTTGGGATGAGGAGGGCAACGCCCTCGCGGGGTGAAGTGGCGCTGGACGCGTCCTCTTATTCGCCAGCAACCAGCACAATTCTCTGCCAGCAGCTGTACGGATCCGCTCGAAGCTGTTCAATTTATCGAAGCCGCAAGCAGCGGCGGAGAAATGGCGGGATTGGCGAGTATGCCATGAGCTCTGAGCACACGTTGGTCATGTTCATGACCAACGCGAGCCTCCAACGCTCGCCAGGCCATCGCAACCAATAGGCCTTGGTAAATTGCCGCCGGCTGCTGCCTGGCCTGTCGTGGCGCACGCCAAGGCGCCGCGCCACCGGCCATCATGGCATCCAACACTTCGCACAAAGCGGCAAGACGACGCGATCTTCGGCAGTGTCTCAGGCGGCTTGCTGCTGATGGTCACGAGCGCCCGTGAAACCTCAAGTAGAAAGCTCCGAACACCAGAACCGTGCCGACATTGAACATGAGCCGTTCCCAGAATCGGTCTCTGAAGAAGGCGACATCGACGGCGACAATGATCGCTACCATCGCCACCACATAGAGAACGACAGATACCAGTCTGTCCATTTCAGTCCCCTTCGGCTACGCAGCCTGTGGGCCGCCGACCTACAAACGCGGGCTCGGATGTTAAACGGGGACACTACCCGATCTTCCTCGCCGGTGGCGTGATCTTGGATGCTGTGGTTGGGGACCGTTGCGTGAGCAGCCGGTGCCAATCCTCAAAGCTCACCCCGCTCGGAAGCCGCGCCCGGGCCCAAAGGTTGGCTCAAGATTGTGCACGCGGGGTGTGGTCGCAAGGCCCAAAAGATGGCGCGCTGCCAGGGCGGCGGTCAGCATCCCCGTGATCGGTTGCGCGTTCACGTGTTCCAAAGATCCCGCGGCGTCCACAACCAGTCGCCGTGTCGAGGATCGTACCGGGAGGGTGAGGACCTTTTGATTGGCACCGGCGGATCGCGAACTCCCGGTGCTAGCAGCCAGCCGTTGCAGGTTCGGGTTCAGGCTGGCACTAGGCGGCATCCTCCAATTCCAAGGTGCGTATCAGCTCTTTTGAGAGCTCATGCTCCTCACCGATGCGCTCGATGATGTGTGAGACGGCGCATGCGTGAAGATCATAGG
>DATFXD010000396.1:0-2273 GCA_035258605.1 Hyphomicrobiaceae bacterium
TCGAAGGCGGGCGCGAGGTCGCGCACCGCGGACACCACGCCCAAATTGGTCAAAACGACGATCTCGGCGGCTCGGGCCGGTGCGTGCGTCATCACAGCCAGCATTCCCAGCAAACCTGCGGTGGCCGCATTCAAGCATCTCGTCATCGTCTCCTCCACCGGCCGCCGGAACGCGCCGTCATCGTAAAGGCGTGACGCCGTTTGCAGCAGCGCACCGTGACGCGCTGCAGCTGCGACGTGACCGTGCCGGCGCCGCCCTCAGCCGCCGTTGGGTTGCGAGAAGATACGGTCGCCTTGCAGGTCGATGATCTGCTGATTATCCTTGATTTCATTGAAGAAAAATGCCAATTGTCGCGCGATTGTCGCGCGACTATTTTCGAACATAGTCGAGAATATTAGAAAATTCTAGAGAGGGTCCCGATGTCAGTCCGCAAGCGAACTTGGGAGAATGACGACGGCTCACAGGGCGAGGCCTGGGTCGTCAACTACACCGATGGCGGCGGCAGGCGCCGACTCAGAACCTTCAAGCGCCGGCGTGACGCCGAGAGCTTCGGGGCCGGTGTCAGCATCGAGGTGCGGGCCGGCGTGCATGTGCCCGACAGCCAATCCATAACCATTGCGGAAGCCGGCAAGCTGTGGCTCACAAGTTGCGATGCCGCCGGACTAGAGCGCGCCACGCTCGTCGACTATCGCCGACACCTCGACCTCCACATCACGCCATTGATCGGCGCAGTGAAACTCTCGCAGTTGACCGCTCCGATGGTACGCGGATTCGAGGATGCGCTACGCAAGGGCGGGCGATCGCCGGCCATGGTGCGCAAGGTGCGAGTGTCCCTAGGTTCGATCGTTACCGATGCGCTGGAACGTGGCCTGATCGCCCAGAACGTCACGAAGGGGATGCGCAAACACCGGCGTGGCACGGACGCCGGTCGACACAAGGGCAAGCTCAAGATCGGAATCGACATCCCAACGCCGGCGGAAGTCCGTACCTTTATCGCGCAACTTAATGGCCGGTGGCGTCCGCTGTTGTTGACTGCGATCTTCACCGGGCTTCGCGCCTCGGAGCTTCGTGGTCTGCGTTGGAGCGATGTCGACCTTGCGCGCGGCGAGATCCGCGTGCACCAGCGTGCCGATCGCTATCGAGTCATCGGGCGACCGAAATCGGAGACGAGCGAGCGTAGCGTGCCGCTGCTGCCGATGGTGGTGAACGTCCTGCGCGAGCACCGCCTCGCCTGCCCAAAGGGCGAACAGGGCCTCGTCTTTCCCAATGACGCCGGCAACGTCTACGATCACGCCAGCATCATCAAACGCGGCCTCATCCCGTTGATGAAGAAGGCCGGCATCACCGATACCGATGGCGAGGCCAAATACACCGGCCTCCACAGCCTCCGCCACTTCTACGCCTCGTGGTGCATCAACCGCCGTGCCGACGGCGGCCTCGAATTGCCGCTCAAGGTGGTGCAGGCACGCCTCGGCCACGCCTCCATCCAGATGACCGCCGACACCTACGGCCACCTCTTCCCGCGCGGTGACGATGGCGCCGAGCTGGCGGCCGCAGAGAAGGCATTCCTGGCGGGATGATGGGCGATCAGCCTCGAACTGGCGGCGGGGAGTTTGGCGATGGATGCGAGCGATGGGGTGAGGCCGACGAGAAGCATGTGGGTCATCTGCTTGAGCTTGATGATGCCCGGCGCGTCGTATGGGCAAGTGCAGTACACGGCGCAGTCGACATCCCACACAGATTCTCGGCGACTAAGCAGCCGGATTCAGAACGATTCAGGTCTGCCCTAAGGACCTGCGGGCGCTTCCGGGGCATCCTGAGCCTGCGGTAAGCTGGCACAGCGGGTTCCGGGGAGGAGCCCATGCCCGACCAAAGACGACGCCAGTTCATCACGCTGCTCGGCGGCGCAGCGGCGTGGCCCCTCGCGGCACGCGCGCAGCAGCCGGCGATGCCGGTGATTGGCTTTCTGAACACCAGGGCACCCGAGCAGGATGCACACCTCTTGGCCGCGTTTCGGCATGGCCTGACAGAAATCGGCTACGTCGAGGGCCGGAACGTGGCGATCGAATACCGCTGGGCGGAAGGGCACAGCGATCGACTGTCGGCATTGGCAGCCGATCTGGTTCGCAGCTAGGTGACCGTGATTGCCGCGAACAGCCAGGCCACGGTAGCGGCCAAGGCTGCAACCACCACGATTCCCATTGTTTTCATGACCAGCGCCGATCCGGTTCAGGTCGGTTTCGTAGCCAGCCTGAGCCGGCCTGGCGGTAACC
>DATFXD010000397.1:0-2028 GCA_035258605.1 Hyphomicrobiaceae bacterium
CTACGTCGACAAAATTCTTCGCGGCGCTAGTCCCTCCAGTCTTCCGGTAGAGCAACCGACGAAATTCGAGCTGATCATCAACCTCAAGGCCGCAAGGGCAATCGGGCTCCAGGTGCCGATGACATTGATGGTTCGTGCCGATGAGGTGATCGAATGAAGCGGCGCGAGTTCATCACGCTGCTCGGCGGCACGACGGTAGCATGGCCGCTCGCGGCGCGCGCGCAGCAGCCGGTATCGAAGATGCCGCGTCGGCGACGGTTTTGGCGGCATAAGGCCCTTGGCCTCGGCGTACCGCCGATGCTGCTTGCCCTTGCCGACGAGGTGATCGAATGAGGCGGCGCACGTTCATCACGCTGCTCGGCGGCGCGGCGGCGTGGCCGATTGCGGCGCGGGCGCAGCAGCCAATGCCGGTGATCGGATATTTCAGCGGCAGATCGCCTGTGTCCGACGGACCTAGCGGCGACCTCAACTATTCCAATCGTCTTCAATACCGGGGGCGATCCCGTGGAGGCGGGCCTTGTCGCCAGTTTCGGCCGGCCAGGAGGCAACCTCACCGGCGTAGCCAGTGTCGCGACGACGCTGATGCCAAAGCAATTTGGTCTGCTGAGCGAACTAGTGCCGAAAGCGGTCCTGATAGGGGTGCTCGTAAGCCCGGAGAACCTGGGAGCGACGGCCGAGAGCCAAATTGCGGAGATCATGTCGGCTGCACGTGCGGTCAGCCGCCAAGCCATCATCCTCAAGGCCAGTACCGACGTCGACATCGACGTCGCGTTCGAGGCTTTGATTCAAGGGCGCGTGCAAGCATTGCTCTTCACGTCTGGCCCCTTGTTCGTCACACGTATGGAATACTCAAATTGCAAAACAGGCGACCTCGACTAGCCCAATTGTATTCGCACTCGCGTCAGACCCTGTCCGTAGTGGTCTGGTCGCCAATTTGGCGCGGCCCGGCGGCAATGTCACGGGCTTGTCAGCCCAGAATGTCGATCTCACGGGCAAGCGGTTCGAGTTGCTGCGCGAGATCGTTCCAGTTCTGCGTCGACTGGCAGTCCTGTTCAACGGCAACAACCCGACCTCCATGACAGAGATCGATATCGTTCGGACCGCTGCCAGTCCCCTCGGGATCGAGGTATCTGCGTCGGAGATTTTGGGGGCCGAGGATATTGCCCCCGCCATCGCGACGATCGCGAAGCAGGCTGATGCGCTGTTCGTAGTGGGCGAGCCGCTGACATTCACTCATAGAACCCGGATTAATACCCTGGCGCTCGCGGCGCGCTTGCCAACGACCTATCCCACTCGCGGATATGTCGAAGTCGGAGGCCTGATGTCCTATGGACCAAACTTCCCGGCCTCGTTTCGGCGCGCGGCCGACTACGTCCACAAAATTCTGGTCGGCGCGAAGGCCGGCGATCTGCCCGTGGAGCAGCCCACTAGGTACGATCTGGTCGTTAACCTGACGACCGCGAAGGCGCTTGGCCTCACCGTCCCCGAGTCGTTCCTGCTGCGCGCCGACGAGGTGATCGAGCAACCCAAGTTATTTCCGCTAACCTAAAAGGACTCATGACCACCTTCGTTCTGGTTCACGGCGCCTGGCACGGCGGCTGGTGCTATAAGCGGGTGGCGCGGCTGTTGTGCCAAGCTGGGCATGAGGTCTATACGCCGACTCTGACAGGCCTTGGCGAGCGCGCCCACCTAATCAGCCATTCGATTGATCTCGGCACGCATATCCAGGACATCGTCGGCGTGATTCGTTGCGAGGAGTTGTCGGACGTGGTCCTGTGCGGCCATTCATATGGCGGCATGGTCATCGCCGGCGTCGCCGAACAGATCGCGGACACGATTTGCTCGCTGGTCTATCTCGACGCCTTCGTTCCTGAGAGCGGCAAATCCCTATTCGATTATTTACCCGCCGAGCAGTCCGCAGGGATGCGAGCCGACGCCGCGCAGAACGGCGAAGGGTACAAGGTTACGCCCATTCCGGCAGCTGCGTTTGCCGTCAACGCTAAAGATGCTGCCTGGGTCGACGCGATG
>DATFXD010000398.1:0-6470 GCA_035258605.1 Hyphomicrobiaceae bacterium
CCGGCTTCGGGTCGCTGCAGTTTAGAGCCCCCGTGCAATCCTACCGCCGAGCCGATGGGCTCGAGTATTCGGCCGGCTCCAAGCAGTTGCAGGAGACCGCCATCCCGACCATTGCGACGGAGACCTGCTCGCAGCGCTATCCCAGCGACAAGATCGGCAATGAGCAGGTCTGCGCCGGCCTGGAAGAGGGTGGCAAGGATTCCTGTCAAGGTGACAGCGGCGGGCCGCTGGTGGCCTACGATCGCAAGGGCTGTCCCTTTCAGATCGGCATCGTCAGTTGGGGGGTCGGCTGCGCCGGGAAGAAGGACTACGGCGTCTACACCCGCGTTTCCCAGTATGCGGGCTGGATCGTCGAGAAGGCCGGCCCCATCAAGGGCGTGCTCGAGGCCGACGTGATCGCACCTGCGGTCGATACCGTGGCGGCGGTGAGCACGCAGGCGTTGGGGCAGCTTCGCGATATTCTCCAGTCCGCAGATCGGCGCGTGCGTGTCAATGTCAAGGGTGGAAACCGCATTAGCGTGGGAAGTGAAGTGGTGCTGGTCACCGAGAGCGATGTCGCGGGCCGTTTGATTCTGATCGATATCAATGCCTCAGGCGAGGTCCTGCAGCTGCTTCCCAACACCCTGACACCCGCCCATGTCACGGCCCGGGTGACGCCAGGGAGCGCCATTACCGTTCCGGGACCCGATTATGGTTTTGCGAGCTTCAGGGCGGAGTTGCCGACAGGGACCGGCAAGCTGGTTGCGCTGGTCGTACCGGACGATTTTCCCGTGGAATCCTTAGCCATCGGCACCACCCACGCGCGGGGGCTGGTGCCCACCACGCTGCCGACCAACTATCTTATGAATGTTGTGCAGCAGGTGAGCAGGGCCTTAAACAAGCGCACCGGCGCCGATGACAAGCAGAGTCGCTGGGCATTGGGCATCACCGAGTACCAAATTGTTCAGTAGCTCCGCATAGCCGGCATCACCGCGGCTGGGGTCAGTGCCGTTTCGCCGACCGCCAGCATCTCGTGGGTCGCCCCTTCATCGGCAAGACCAGGGTGCATCATGCGCCGGCGCATCGGGTTCGGGCCGCTGGCATTCGCCCAAGCCCTAGCGGTCGCGAACCTCGTAGGGTAGCACCAGCAACTCGAGTTCAGTATCTTCGATGGCGGCCAGTTTGCTTAGGAAATCGCCGGCATCGGTGAGGGCCGTCGGGGAGTGCTGCGTCGCCTCGGTCACGAGGGTTGGGACCAGTTGCTCGAAATTGAGGCTTTTGCCCCCGGTCACCACAATCAGGGCCTCGTGGTTGCGCCGCTCGCCCGGCATATTGCCGCTGGCAATGGCGGGGTAGAGATCGCCGCTGCGCGGTAGCGAAATCGGCTCGCCGGCTTTGATCATGACCGGCTTCTTCGTGCTGTCCGGATAGAGCCGCAGCACCGTACCGTTGGCCTGCCAGGCGAACACCCCAATGGTCGCGTCCTTCTTGGCCAACAGCTTGAGGCGAATGGGTTGTCCGGAGATGACATCGGTTGGCTCAATCGAGCCCGTGAGCCTGCGCTCCGTGTCGCCGACCAGCGGGCGAACCTTGGCACGCAGCTCGACTTTTAGTTCCTTGCCGGTTGCCTGGTGCGTGGTCCACGTTTCCTCAAAGGTGAGGCCACGCGAGAGATATCCTAGCATCTCCGCGGCGTAGCTCGAGGAATCGATCGAATTCGGCAGGTTGATGCCGGCGGCCGCCACACGCGCGAGAATGACCTTGGCCCTCGCCAAATCGCGGGCGCTGCGCAGAGCTTCCTCTTTGGGATGATCCTTGCTGACGCGCGCAACGGCGATGGCGGTTGCCCAATCGCCCTCTACTGTTACCCCGTCCGGCGCGATCGGCCTGCCACCCTTGGTATTGAGGTCTGCCATCTTCGGCGGCGGAAATTTGAGCTGCTCGAGCTTTCGCCGCGCCAGCGGCACGAATCGACCCTTTGGAAACTGCTGCAGATAGAGGTCGAAATTTCTGGGATCATTGGTGTCCTTGATGACGAACCAGAACTCGGCATCTGACGACAGCGAGATCGAGGGTGGCTCCTCCCCGTCGGGACCAGCAAGATCCTGAGGCATGCCCGACGGGCCAGCCGATTTCGATAGATAGAGCGGCTGTGTGAGCGCGTTCAAGGCTTCCGGTTGCTGCCGTTTCGACGTCACCCGCATGACATCGGCGCGCACGGCGGTGAACATGGCGTTGATCTCGATGTCGGGCTTGGCAATGTGCCGGAGCAGGGCTTCGGTGAAGGGACTGTTCTTGCTGCGGCCACCATCCTCCGCCGTAAAGCCCGGCGCCGCGGCAAAGCCAATGAAGCGATCGCTGACGCTCGCAGGAACCGGCGCCAGGCCACGGCTAAACCCGAACATACCGGGGCCGTTGGCGCGCGAGACACTGCGAAACTGCGGGCTGTCGCGACAGGCATCGAGGAAAACGATGCTGGCGCTGGCGCTGGTCATGTCCGTGAGGACCTTGTTGAGCGCGATCGACTTTCCCACCATGTCGGCTTGACTGGTGACCTCGATGTCGGTGGGCAACAGGTAGTTCTGTCCATCGAACTGGACGCCGTGGCCGGCATAGAACAGCAGCGCGATTTCGGCATCACGCACGGCGGCGGCAAACTCATCCACCTTTCGGCGGAAGCCATCGAGCGCAAGGTCCTGGCCGACAATCAGTTCAAAGCCCAGACGATGCAAGGTGACCTGCATCGCCGCGGCATCCTCAACGGGATTTTTGAGGTCTCTGCCTAGATTGCGGTACTTCGAGTTGCCGACGACCAGCGCCACGCGGCGCTCTTCTGCCACCGCGCGTCCAGTCGCCACTAGCAGCAAGGCATCCATCAGCACGAGCAAGGCAAGGCATGCAACAACCGTTGTCAGATGACCGTGCCGACGCTGATCCTTGCCCCACATATCACCCCCTCCGGTCCGATTGGCGGGACGTTGCCACAATGTGTAATCGCCGGCACCGGGTCGACGGTGCCGGCGATGGACGCCGCCACGTGCTGAGAGGTCAGTAGCTCGACAGCACCAGCTTGTCATCGCCGTTGAACTGAACGTCCTGTTCCCGACCGTGGTTGCGCCGCGCCACCTTGCGAACGTTCTTGCTGACGTAGTCGAACAGCTCCTTGGTGGTGACTTCCTTGTTGTTGTCAGCGTCCGCGGCACCGGCCAGGCCAGCCAGCACATAGCGGGTAAAGATGCCGTGCCCGGCTTCCTTATCCCAACTTGAGACTTGGCTTTCGGTGGCCGCCCGGAACACGTTCATCTTGCTGGCATCGCTCGGCGTCTCCTTGACGACGAACACCGGCGAAGCCTCCTTGATCAAGGGGGTGTTGTTTCCGTTCGGTGTCATGCCAGAGAAGCACGCATCGATGAATACGGTGGTGCTCCGGGTCTTGAGCTGCTCGAGGTTCTTATAGAGCTGCGCCAGGGGGTAGCCGCTGAGGTTGGCGTCGTCGGGATGCCCGTCGACCGGCAACAGGAAGTTGCCGTCGATGTTGACGCCCGGCATGCCGTGTCCGGAGTAGAACACGTAGAGATCCGAATGCCCTTCGGGATCAAGGGTGCGCCACAACCTGCCTTTCAGGTCTTTTTCTGTGCCGAAGATGGCATCCATCTCCGCTCGGGACGCATCCGTCTTGAAAATGATGTTGGCGCTGTCGACGCCCAAGGTCCGCATCACCATCACCTTCATCGCCTCGGCATCGCGCACCGCATAGTCGACGGGCGGAGCATTGCGGTAGTTTCTATTACCGATGATGACGGCCACGGCATCGGCGCGCGCCTGTCGGGCTTTGGGAAAGTCGGTCTCATCGATCGGCGGCAAGGCTCCGGTCGTTATGTTTTTGTCGCCGTCCAAAGGCTCCGCCTTGCTGAGCTTTGGTTTCTCCTGCTCTTTTTTCTCAGCCTCCTTGGTCTTGATGATGTTGGCCATGCGCGCCAGCGCCACCTTGATGAATTGCCCCTCCGGATAGCGGCTGATGTACTCCTCGAGCTCGGCCACATCCTTGCTGTCCTTGACCGTATCCCAAAGCGCAAGTTCCATCTTGGGATCGGGCTTTGCATCGGGCTTGTTGGTGCTTCGGATCGTTTCGTCGACAGGTTCGACCACCATCGGTTTCGGCGGCGGCAACGTCACCACCGGGGCCCGCTTGGCCTCAACGTCCTTGAACAGGATCTGCTGCTCGGGCACCGACAGCACACCGGTGGCGGGGAACTGTTTATCGGTTTGATATTTGAAAATGGCCTGCTGGGTCTTTGGGCCCAACGAGCCATCGACGCTGCCGGCATCGTAGCCCAGGAGATTGAGGGATTCCTGGATCTTCTCCAAATCGCCGGACGATTGGGTCTTGCTAGCGACGCTGCGGCTGTTGCCTTCGTGCGCCGTATTGGTGCCGCGCGGGACGCAATGCTTGCTGCCACCCTCGGAGGTCCAGCCATAGCCCGATCGGCACACGCAACGCCCGGGATTGCTGGCGGCATTGACGGCACCAGGTCCATAGATGCTGGAGCAGGCGCGGTAGGTTTTGCCTCCGCCCCCGGACGCGCCCTGCTCTTGATTGGCAGAACCGGCGATCGCCAGCCCGAGGAGCACGCCGACGGCAGCGCCGCCGACCGCGGCCCCGGTGCGCGACCCCGCTTGCGCCGTTTCCGTTTTCGCCGTTAGCAGCCCCGCGGCAAATGCCGCAATGATCAGCCACGTGCCACTCGTGTAGTGCCGGCGTGCCATGACATCCTCCGCACCTGGCGGCAGCTCGGCACCCGAGGCACTTCCCGCACACTGGACGCAATCACCGGAGAACCAACACGGTGCTGGAAAAGCCGTCGACCCCGCTGCTGTCCGCTCCCCAACCAAAAAGGCTTAATCGCAACCATTTATTTCATAGTCGCCCGATCTGAGCAAGCGGTCCGTAGGCCTCCTATTGCTGGCATGCAAGCGCGTGGCCGGGGCATTGGCACTGTCATGTTCTGTCGTCGGTTCTGCGCGCGCCGGCTTCCGCGCATTCTCTAGGCTTTTGGCAAATTGACGAGGCAAGAGCCGCGTTGGAGCGTTGGTCATGGACCAGCGTCGCCACCCAAGCGTGGTATGCCAGCCTCGTCATGGCTCCGTTGATCGAAATCAGAGAAGAAGTGCAAGACCAGCAAGGGGTTGCCGACGCCGCCGCGATCACCTCATGATGACCTCGCGGGAAAGTGGCCCAATCGCCGTCGAACGCGCTGGCCTGCCACGTCGGTTCGATGTCCGCTGTCAGATCGCCGGCAAACCGCAGCCAGCCGGTTGCGCGCTTCTCTCGTCGTGGTCCCCGACGTCGCCCCGTACGCGTGTGGACACGAAAGGCGAGCGGAACGGTCGGGAATAGTCCGCACCGTGTTCAGGGTTGCGCCCGAGTGCAGCGCCAGACCCGGGCTGCCATCCTCACACGTTGAACCGGTGAGGAGACGGCTGATGCTTAGACACGTCGCAATCGGGATGACGCTCGCGCTCGGCACGATGGCCTGCTTCGCTCCGGAGGCGTCCGCCGGCCCTCGCGGCGATGGTTACCGCGGCCCCCTCGCTCACCCCGGCTATCGTCACGTGGCAGCGCCAGCCGATCGGGTCCAGCGCGGTGCCAGGGCCCATGCTTATGGATGGGGCAACGCTGGCTACGCGGCGGGCGGGGCAGTTGGTTACCGAGCGGCGGCGTGGGGCTATGGAGCGCCAGCAGGCTACGGCAGGCCAGTAGGTTACGGCAGGGGGGTGCGTGCCGCCGGCGCCGTTGCGGCCCCCTATGGTTACGGAGCTGCCGGGTACGGTGCGGGTGCGCAGGGCTGTGGTTGCGGTGGGGCCGGATATGGGTATTCGGCGGGCGCCGCCTATGGCGGAGCCGCCTACGGCTATGCCCCCGGCTATGGCGCCGCCGCCTACGGATATGCAGCTCCCGCCTACGGATATGCGGCCCCCGCCTACGGATATGCGGCCCCCGCCTACGGCTACGCCGGCGCACCGGCCTATGGCTACGATGCGCCGCCCGGCTACGGTTATGCGGCAACCAACCTCGAGGGGCTGCCGACAATCCCCGAAATCTCGCGGCCGGTCCCGGTTTATGGATATTACGGCGGGTTTCGGGCCTGGTAGGCGCTAACTCCGGTCCCCGTCCGGGGTTGGGTTGGGCAAGTCTCCCTCAAATGGGGGATCGAACACGCAAACGTTCGGGGTCATCTCCCGCCGTGATCAGGATAGCCGGTTCATGAATGGGCCGCCCGGCTCAGGGACAGTCAGGGCGCGACCCATTCGCCAGTGGAGCATCACCCGGCGACGGCAGACACAAGCCCGACCTTCCTGTCCCGTGGTCAGGGCGCGATCTGCACCTTGGGCCGCGTCCAGAGCCTTTTTCCATGGGGGCCACTGGACGCGGCCGCTCCGGCCGGCCCCGCAGCTTCCAAGATCGCGAACAACGCGCTGCGCCTCGAAAA
>DATFXD010000399.1:0-4062 GCA_035258605.1 Hyphomicrobiaceae bacterium
TGCCGGTCCGCCGGCTGGCCGAGCCGTTCGAGCGCTTGCGCGATCGGGCCGATGCGCACCTCGCCCGCACCGGGCGGCGGCCTCAGCTGTTCCTGGCCTGCCTCGGCGACACGGCCACACACCTGGCACGCACCACCTTCCTCAAGAACTTCCTTGCCGCCGGCGGCATCGAGGCGGTCGCCAGCGCCGAGCTTCACAATTCCACCGACGCCGGCAAGGCCTTCGCCGACAGCAACACCACGGTTGCGGCGATCTCGGGATCCGACACCGTTTATGCCGAACTCGCCGAGGCCACGGCCGGTGCGCTCAAGGCCGCGGGCGCCGTCGAGGTTTGGCTTGCGGCTCGGCCCGGTCCCGAGGCGGCGGCACTTCAGGCTGCCGGCGTCGATGGCTACGTGTTTTCGGGTTCAGATCGGCTGGCCACCTTGACCCGGCTGCACCAGGTGCTCGATGTCCAACCTTAGTCAGCCGCGGGCGCCATGCCACACCGGTGGCTGCCAATGCGGCGCCGTGCGTTTTGCGGTCTATGCCGAACCGAGGCGGATCGGCGTCTGTCATTGCCGCATGTGCCAGAAGGCGGTGGCCGGTCCGTTTGCGGTGTTGGCCGAGGTGCCGCATGAAGACTTCGCCTGGACGCGCGGGGCACCGGCAACGTTCCAATCCTCAACGCGGGCCGTGCGCGATTTTTGCGCCGCCTGCGGCACGCCCTTGAGCTATCGCCATCCCGAGGGCGAGATCATCGAACTCCTCACCGGTGCCTTCGATGCGCCCCAGCGCGTAACGCCGACCTACGCGGTCGGCACGGAAGCCAGCTTGCCCTGGATCGGCGAGCTTGCGGCACTGCCGGGCAAGACCACCGCCGGCAACGTTGGCCCGCAAGCTGCGGCCGAGGTCGTCAGCTTCCAGCACCCCGACCACGACACCGGCCAGTCGTGGCAGCCGCCGCATCCGGCGCCGCCGCGCGCCACCTGAATGCCGCCGCAGCCCTGCCACCACGCGCCGGCGAGACCGCCATGCAAACCCTCTTCGATTTTGCCGCCAAGCGCGCCGAGCTTCAGCCCGATGCCCTGGCGTTCGCGGAGGTCGAGACCGGGCGGCGAACGAGCTTTGCCGAATTCAATGCCGCCGCCGAGCGCGGCGCATCAGTATTGGCGGGCCTGCGCGTAGCCGCCGGCGATACGGTCGCGGTGCTCTCCCACAACTCGGTGACTTTTTTCGAGCTGCTGTTCGCCTGCGGCAAGCTCGGGTCAATCCTGGTGCCGCTCAACTGGCGCCAGACGGCCGCGGAGCTGGCGCCGATCCTGGCCGACTGCGGGGCGCGGGCCTTGTTTCACGACGCCGCGACGGCGCCACTGGCGCGCCGGCTCGGCAGTGGCGCCGGTCTCAGCCCGATCGCATTTACCGAATATGCGGCGCGGGCCGCTTCAGAGCCGCCGACGCGGCGCCCATCCGGCTGGCGCAGCGACCGCATCTGGTATCTGCTCTATACCTCGGGCACGACCGGGCGCCCGAAGGCCGTGATTCAGACCGTCGGCATGGCGCTTGCCAACGCCATCAACGTGCAGCAGGCGACCCACCTCACCGCCGGCGATCGCGGCGTCAACTTCCTGCCGCTGTTTCACACCGCCGGTATCAACCTACACACCTTGCCGCTGTTCATCGCCGGCGGCAGCTCCACCATCCTCGCCAAATTTGCGAGCGCCCCGCTGCTCGAGCTGATCGCGGCCGGGCGCGTCAGCATGCTGTTTGCCGTGCCGACCATCTATCAGGATTTGAGCGCCGACCCCAGCTTCGGCAACGCGGATCTGTCTCGCGTGCGCCACTGGGGCTGTGGCGGCGCGCCGCTGCCGGAGCACCTCCTCGACCTGTTCCTCGCCAAGGGCGTGCGCATCTGCAACGGCATGGGGATGACCGAAACCGGGCCCACCGTATTCCTGATGGACCCGGAGCGGGTGACGGACAAGATCGGCTCGGTCGGCAAGCCGCAACTGTTGTCGGAGGTGCGCCTGGTTGATGCCGACGGTCGCGATGTCGGCGACGGCGAGCTCGGCGAAGTGCTGTTCCGCGGCCCCAACATCACGCCCGGCTACTACCGCAACCCAGAGGCGACGGCCGCCGCCTTCACGCCCGACGGCTGGCTGCGCTCGGGCGATATCGCCCGCCGCGACGGCGAGGGCTACTATTACATCGTCGATCGCCTCAAGGACATGTACATCTCCGGCGGCGAGAACGTGTATCCGGCCGAGGTCGAGGCCGTGCTCGCAAGCCATCCGGCCGTGCTCGAAGCCGCCGTGATCGGGGTCGCCGATCCGCGCTGGGGCGAGGTCGGCCATGCCGTCATTTGCCTCCGCCCAGGGGCTGAACTCGAGCCGGCGGCGCTCTTAACCTTCGCCCGTGCCAGGCTGGCGGGCTACAAGGTGCCAAGGCATGTCACGCTGGTTGCGGAATTTCCGCGCACGGCCGCCGGCAAGGTGCAAAAGCACCTCCTGCGCCGCCAGATCGGCGCCAACCACTAAGGGGCGAGCCCGGCAACTCCCAAGCGCACGCGCGCCGCGCCGGCGCCGGGGCGGCTGCGGCCAACGGCGCCAACCGGCCCGGGCCGCAATGCCACCGCCCGGGCTTTTTTTCGTCTATTCGGCGGCCTGCGCGGTCGCCGCCGGCGCCTCGACGATGCGGGTGGCGAACTCGGCCGGCGACACGATTTCGAGCACCTCGAAGTCCTGCGAGCAGGCAATTTCGCGATGCTTGATGCCGGGGGTTTGCAGGATGCAATCGCCCTTGCGGATGGTGCGTTGACCCTGTCCCTCATACTCGAAGGTGGCCCAGCCGTTCATCACATAGACCAGCTGAAAGGTGCAGTCGTGCACGTGCCACTGCTGCACCTGATCCTTGACCGTCTTGCCGTTATGGCGAATGAGGTGGGCAACGAAATCGCCCTTGGTCCCGGCCTTGATGCCGAGATCGCGGTATTCGAAGATCTCGCGCAAGCCGGGTGTCCAGCTCGCATCGCTGGCGAGGTTGTGCACGAAATCCCAGGTTTTCTCGCTCATCGTTTCCTCCAGTTGGGCTGGCAGCGGCGCTCAAAACTATAGCGCATTGTCGGCCGCTGTCATTGGGAGCCCTCGCACCCCGCGCCGCTAACGGTCCCTTTGAGAGGAGGGCGCGGCTCAGCCGCGCGGCGCCTGGGTCAGCCCCTTGGGTCGTCCGACCACGGTGACAATCGGCTCCTCGCGCTCAAACAGGCGCTTGGCGACCCGTTTCACCTGCTCCATGGTCACCGCCTCGATCTCGGCGTTGCGCCGGTCGACGTATTCGGGGCCAAGGTCCTCCTGCCAGAACCACAACAGCTGATTGGCGATCTTGGCGTTGCTGTCAAAGCGCAGCGCGAATGATCCCGTCAGATAGCTCTTGGCGTTCTCCAACTCCTTGTCGCTCGGGCCTTCGGCGGCGATGCGCTTCAGTTCGGAACGGATCAGATCGAGCGACTGGGCAATTTCCTCGTTCTTGGTGGCGACGCCGCCGGCGAACACCGAGGTGTGCTTGAAGGGCTGCATGGTGGTGGAGACCGAATAGGCCAGCCCACGCTTCTCGCGCACCTCTTCCCACAGCCGCGAGGACATGACGCCGCCGCCGACGATGGTATTGAGCACGAACGCTGGAATGAAATCTTGATCCTTGCGCGGCAACGCCGGCAGGCCGAAGCGGGCCACCGACTGCGGCACCGCCATCTCGATGATCTTCAGGCGCTCGGCGGCCGCCGGCGTGACCTGCGCGATCGGCTTCAGCTTGGCCTTCGCGGGCAGACCACCAAACACCTTGTCGAGCATGGGTTTGAGGGTTTCGGCGTCGATGTCGCCGACCACCACCACCCGCAGGTTGTCCCTGGCGAAGGTGTTGGACCAGTATTCGGTGAGGTCGTTACGGGTGATGGTCTGCACCGACGTCGGCGTACCGTTGGCGGGCCGGCCATAGGGGTGGCCGGCAAAGGCCAGCGCCGACCATTGCTCGGAAGCGACGCGGTCGGGATCGCGGGCGGCGTAGGCGAGACTGGCCATCAGCTGC
>DATFXD010000400.1:0-2075 GCA_035258605.1 Hyphomicrobiaceae bacterium
CCGTGCGCCGCATAATAGGGAGCGCGCCCTCCCGCCGCAACAACCGAGGCGGCCCCACCGCGCCGATTGCCGACCGACCGCTGGCTTGCGCCCGGCCGCTCTGCTAGCGCTTTCCGGACAGATAAGCGGCAGGGATTCGCCATGGCAAGGGCGCTGCGCCCACTTATCGCGGGCAATTGGAAGATGAACGGCTTGCAACAATCGGCAGTCGAGCTGGCTGGAATCATCGAGGGGGCAGGGCCGTTGGCGACCCGCATGGATCTCCTGGTCTGCCCGCCGGCGACGCTTATTGCAGGTTTTGCGGCCCGCGCGCGCAATTCGCCGGTGGCGATCGGGGCGCAGGACTGCCACGCCGACGCCTCAGGCGCCTTTACCGGTGACATATCGGCCGAGATGCTGAAGGACGCCGGCGCGAGTGCCGTGATCGTCGGCCATTCGGAGCGGCGCACATATCATAAGGAGACCGATGCGGACGTGCGCGCCAAGGTGCTGGCGGCTTGGCGCGCCGGCCTGGTGGCAATCGTGTGCGTCGGAGAGACGCGGGCCGAGCGCGAAGCTGGACGCACAATCGCGGTCGTAGGGGAACAGCTCGCGGGCTCGCTGCCCGACGGCGCCAACGCGGCCAACCTGGTGGTGGCCTATGAGCCGGTCTGGGCGATTGGCACCGGGCTCACGCCGACCCCTGATGACGTCGCCGAGGTGCACAGCTTCATCCGAGAGCGGCTCGTTTCGCGCTTCGGCACCGAAGGGCAGGCGATCCGCATTCTTTACGGCGGTTCGGTCAAGCCATCGAACGCCGGCGAGCTCTTGCGCGTTGACAACGTCAACGGCGCGCTGGTCGGCGGCGCCAGCCTCAAGGCTGTCGATTTTCTTGCAATCGCACGGGCGCGTTGACTAGAGCATGTTCCGTTCATTTCGATCCAGACCTTCGTGATGAGCATGGCCTCTATTTGCGGCACGGCGGGACTCCCTCTCCCCTGCGGGGAGAGGGAGCAGGCCGTACTCGCGGCATACCCGTGGCTCCATTCGACCGAAACTTGCTTTAGCGCTCCGGGCCTTTCCGCTCAGGCTTTGTCCAAATCACTGAGCAAGCTGGATTGCGATCAGCCGTCGCTTGATGGCGTCGGGCACCGCGTAGGCATCCTTGATGAGCGCATCGAGCTCCAATCCCGAGCGCGTGTCCGTGCATTCGATACCTTGCTTGTCGCAATCGGCAATGAATTGTGGGTCCTTGAATGTAGCCGCCATGGCTGTGCGCAGTGCGGCCAGGCGATCGGCTGGTATGCCGGGCGGCGCAGCAATCGGACGGCCGGCGGCGAGCGGCGCACCGGAGGCAGCCAGTAGCGTCTTATCGTTGGCGTTGGTCAGGAGATCGGACGCAAACGGCACCGCCTTGAGATCGGGATGAGGGGCGGCTCCATACTGGAACAGGATGTGGACTGTTTGGTCCTGATACCAGG
The DNA here is from genome assembly GCA_035258605.1 of Hyphomicrobiaceae bacterium. Lineage (GTDB taxonomy): Bacteria > Pseudomonadota > Alphaproteobacteria > Rhizobiales > Hyphomicrobiaceae > AWTP1-13. The sequence continues at coordinate 1,461 of DATFXD010000400.1, forward strand.
TCGGACGCTGAACCTTGAGGCTCGACCAGAACGGTGAGGTCATGGCATCGATCTCGCCTTTCTCCATCGCGAGCAGAAGCTCGAGTTGCCCAGGATAGCCGCCCACCAGCCGCGTTTTGAGGCCGAGCAGCTGATTGAACAGCCGCCCGTAAAAGGCTGGTGTCGAAGCGGTGCCGGTGGTGCCTGCCACGAACTCCTGGGTCTGCGCATCGCGCAAGGTCCTGACCTTCGCGGTGTGATAGACGATGAACAGGCCTACTTCCGTTGCCGGTGTGCCGAGCCAGTTGAAGCGAAGGGGATCGAACAGAGCAGCCTTGTTCTCGAACAGCGGCTCGAACGGCACCGTGTTCTGGATCATGCCGATGACAGTGCCGTCCTTTGGCGCCACCGCGTAGAGGTGGTTGGCCGCCGCAAGGCCGCCGGCGCCCGGCATGTTCTGCGGCACGACCGCGGGATTGCCGGGAAGATGCCGGGCGAGATGGCGGCCCACCGCGCGCGCATAGGCGTCGTAGCCGGTGCCCACCGTCGTGCTGATGACGAGCCGCAGCTCCTTGCCCATGTAGAAGTCGCTGACCGCGTCAGCGCGAGCAGATGGAACGAAGGCGGCCCATGTGA
>DATFXD010000401.1:0-4094 GCA_035258605.1 Hyphomicrobiaceae bacterium
GCGCTTTTGATCAGACGCCGTCACTTCTTGCGGCGCCGTGTCGATGTCGAGGATACGCTTGTCGAAGTAGTCCACGGTCTGCACGAAGGGAATCTTGGGGTACAGGCCGGGCTCGCTGATGATGCGGACCGGTTTGCCGAACTCCAGCACGATTGCCTGCTCGTTTACGTGCACGACGAAGAAGGCGAAGTAGGCGACGACGGCGGCAAAGCCGAACACCACCACCAGCACGGCAGTCAGCGCGCGCAGCATTGCCGCTACTCCTTTTCCTTGCGTTTTGGCAACTGGTCGAGCGGCAGGAACGGCACCACCCCCTGCCCGCCCTTGCTGTCGAGGATGATCTTGTCGGTGCCGCCCAGCACCCGCTCCATGGTTTCAAGGTACATGCGCTTGCGGGTGACGTCGGGCGCCTTCTTGTATTCCTCGTAGACCTTGAGGAAGCGGGCGGTTTGGCCGTTGGCCTCGGCCACCGACTGTTCCTTGTAGGCCTTGGCCCCTTGCAGAATGCGTTCTGCCTCGCCGCGCGCCTCCGGCACCACCCGGTTGGCGTAGGCGAAGGCTTCGTTCTGCAGCCGCTCCATGTCGGCGCGCGCCGCCTGCACGTCGCGGAAGGCATCGATCACCTGCGTCGGCGGATCCACCTTCTGCAGCTGCACCTGGTCGATGCGGACCCCGGCGCCGTAGGCGTCGAGCAAGCTCTGCATCAGCTTTTGCACCGCCTGCTCGGTCTTCTGGCGCGCTTCGGTGAGGATCGGCTGAATGTTGGACTGGCCGATGACCTCGCGCATGGCGCTCTCGGCCACCTCCTTCACCGTCACCTCGGGGTTCTGGATGTTGAACAGATAGTCGCGCGCATCCTTGATGCGCCAGAACACCACGAAGTCGACGTCGACGATATTCTCATCACCGGTCAGGATCAGGCTTTCTTCCGGCACGTCGCGGAGGCCGCCGCCAAAGCCACGTGTACCGCTGCCTGACCGCATGCCGACCTCGATGATGCGCTGCTGCGTCACCTTGGGCAGCCGTACCTCCTCGATCGGATAAGGAAGGCGGAAGTGCAGGCCCGGCGGCTCCGCCCGCGTTGGCTTGCCGAAGAACATGACGATGCCCAGTTCGTCGGCATTGACCCGAAAAGTGAAGGCGTAAAAGGCCAGCGCCGCCGCCACGAACACGGCGATCAGGAACACCAACGATCCAGGTAGCCCGGAGCCGCCGCCCGGGATCACCTGCTTGATTTTATCCTGGCTGCGCTTGAGGATTTCTTCGAGGTCGGGTTGATGATGCGGACCGCCGCCCGACGGGCCCTGCCCCCACGGTCCTCCTCCGCCCCCTCGGCGGCCGCCGCCGCCACCACTCTGGTTGCTCCAAGGCATCGAGCTTGCCTCTCCGGTCTCGTCTCCGCGGGGCTGTGGCTAAACGAGCAGGCCTCGGCAATTCCACCGAAACCGCCCACCGCCATCACCCGCTGCTGCAAAGGAAATCCGCGTGCTGGTCGCTTATAGGGCACAGTCCCACTTGGCGCAAATCGCCCCGGCCTTGTGCCATATGGGGGCACCGGCACCCTAGAGCCAACGGTGGGGAAGATTAACTTTTGTTACGCTCCAAGACGATGAAATCCGCGGCATATTGATCGCGCGGTCCCCTGGGCATCGGCGCGCGCGCCGTCTCCCGCCAGACCTCGGGGGACAGCGCCGGCAGGCGGGTCTCGCCGTCGGGTGCGGCATCAACCCTTGTCAGATAGATGCGGTCGGTGACGGTGAGGGCGGCGGCGAACACCTCGGCGCCGCCGATGACGGCGACCTCGTCGGTGCCGCGCGCCAGCGCCAAGCGGCGGCCCAAGGCGATCGCCGCGGCGATGTCGCGCACGATGTGCGCGCCCGGGGCGGCAAACCCCGGCCGGCGGCTCAGCACGATATTATCGCGGCCGTCGAGCGGCTTGCCGATCGACTCGAAGGTCTTGCGGCCCATGATGACGGGCTTGCCGAGCGTCAGGGCACGGAAGCGCTTGAGGTCAGAGGGCAACTGCCAGGGCAGCGCGCCGTCGCGGCCGATCACGCCGTTGCTGCCGGCGGCGACGACAAAAACGATGCGTACCCTGTCGTTCACACGGCGACCTCGGCCTTGATCGGCGGGTAGGGCTGATAGCCGGTCAGCGTGAAGTCCTCGTAGCCGAAGTCGAAGATCGAGCGCACGGCGGCATTGAGGCTGAGCTTAGGCAACGGCCGTGGCGTGCGCTCAAGCTGCTCGTCGGCCTGCTCAAGGTGGTTGAGGTAGAGATGGGCATCGCCCAAGGTGTGCACGAAGTCGCCGGGCGCATAGCCGCTGACCTGCGCCAGCATCATGGTCAAAAGCGCGTAACTGGCAATATTGAAGGGCACACCGAGGAACACGTCGGCGGAGCGCTGGTAGAGCTGGCAGGAGAGGCGGCCATCGATGACATAGAACTGGAACAGGCAGTGGCACGGTGGCAAGGCCATGCGCGCGATGTCGGCGGGGTTCCAGGCCGACACGATCAGGCGGCGGCTGTCCGGATTGGTCTTCAGGGCTTCGACCAGCTGCGCAATCTGATCGATGCTGTCCCCGCCGGGCGCTTGCCATGACCGCCACTGCTGGCCGTAGACCGGGCCAAGCTCACCGGCGGCGTCCGCCCACTCGTCCCAGATGCTGACGCCGTGGGCGTTGAGGTATTCGATGTTGGTGTCGCCGCGCAAGAACCACAACAGCTCGTAGATGATCGACTTCAGGTGCAGTCGCTTGGTGGTGATGAGCGGAAACCCCGCGTCCAGATCGAAGCGCATCTGGTGGCCGAACACGCTGAGCGTCCCGGTACCGGTGCGATCGTGCTTGCGACGGCCGTCCTGGCGTACGTGCCGCAGGAGGTCGAGATAGGCCTGCATGTGCTCACTCTAGCGCGATTCCGCCGCTAGCCAACCGGCGCACCGGGCAGGGTGACGAAGCGCAGCAGGCACACGATCAGCGCGTTATAGAGGGCATGGCAAAAGATCGGCACCGTGAGGCTGCCGGTGCGCCAGAGCATCCAGCAAAAGAACAGCCCGATACTGAACACCTCGACAATGCCGAGCAGCGAGTAGTTGACATGCAACGCCGTCCACAGGCTGGTGGTCACCAGCGCCGCGCCGGTAAAGCCGGCGCGGGTCTTAGCCAGCGCCGACAGCAAAAAGCCGCGAAACAGCAGTTCTTCTGACAGCGGCGCGCCGATGCCGATGACGATCAGGGCCAGCGCCCAGTTGGGGCCGATGGCAAGTTCCACAAAGGGGCGCAAATCGATGAACATGTCGCCGGACACGAAAAAGAACTGAACGATGCTCACCACAATCTGGAAGGCAATCATGGCGAGAATGGCGGAACCATAGACGGTGGCGCCGGCCGCCGGCGTGCGCAATGCCAGCACGTCGCGAATGCGGCCGCCGAACAGCGTGCTCGCCGACACGGTCAAGACGATGGTGGTGGCCTGCCACACCAAGAGCGTTGCCATCGCGTCGCGTCCATGCCGCGACACCGCGGCGCCTTGGGCGCCGGAACGGCCAAGCTCGATGAAGCCGAACAAGGTCGCCGCCAGAATGCCGGCGAGGGTGATGAGCCCCGCCGCCAGGATCGCCCAGCCGCCGCCCCACGGTGTCAGGGCTCGGTAAGCGGGCTGACCGAGCAGTAGCCCACCTGGGGTTGAAGGCAGCGGGCTTTGAGGCTGAGAAGATTGACTTTCCAAGGCGGATTTCTCGCGGCAAAGGTCGGTTGCGATCCCGGCCCACGTGTGGCCGGGAGGCCGCGCATGGGGAAGCTTTTTTTTGGGGCCAAGTTTTCCTATATTAGGGATGCCGGATTCGTCCGGCTATGGCGATAAATGGTCATCGCAATAAGCCTATCGGACCCGGGGGCAGTACCCGGCGCCTCCACCACATGCCGCTACCCGCGTGGCGGCATCTGATGGGGGCGAACTAGGATCGACGAGGGTGTAAAGGGTGCGCTTTCGCTCGGCATGATACCGCCGTTATCGGGTCAATCAGAATAGTTGCCAATGACAACTATGCTGAGACGGCTCTCGCTGCGTAACGCGGCGCGAAACGTCTGAACTT